>JBEKCW010000512.1:0-3453 GCA_050014675.1 Occallatibacter sp.
GCGGCTGGCGAAGCTGGTGGGCGGCGTGGCCATCATCAAGGTGGGCGCGGCGACCGAGACCGAGCTGAAGGAGAAGAAGGCTCGCGTTGAGGACGCTCTGCACGCGACCCGTGCCGCGGTTGAGGAAGGCATTGTTCCGGGCGGCGGCGTGGCGCTGGTGCGCGCAATTCCGGCCGTGGACAAGCTGATTGCGACGCTGGAAGGCGACGAGAAGATCGGTGCGCAGATTGTGCGGCGCTCGCTCGAAGAGCCGCTGCGGCAGATTGTTGCCAACGCCGGCGAAGAAGGTGCGGTGGTGGTGGCCAAGGTGCTGGAGTCGAAGCACGAGCACTACGGCTACAACGCCCAGACCAATACCTTCGAGGACCTGGTGAAGGCCGGCGTCATCGACCCGACCAAGGTGGCTCGCACGGCGCTGCAGAATGCGGCTTCAATTGCCGGATTGCTGCTGACCACCGAAGCTCTGGTTGTCGAGATTCCGGAGCAGAAGCCGGCTCCGGCCGGCGGCGGCCACGGCGGCGGCATGGACGGAATGTACTAAGGGCAGCTGACAGCTTACAGCTCACAGCTGTCAGTTGAGAAGCAAAAGCATAAAGGCCTCCGGCTTCGGCTGGGGGCCTTTTTCCTGGACTTGATTTGCCGGTCTGGGTGTTTTATGACGGAAAAAAGGGCGCAGACAGCTGCGCGCACCGCGACGTGCGCGCGCGGGCGACGGTCAGGAAGCCATCATTACAACGTTTGAAGTGGCGACAGACTCGATGGTGGGGACCGCCTGATGCTGTGCCGAACGTAACCAGCCCGCGGCAAGCCACGCGCGCGGGATGCGGAATTCGGACCAGCCGCAGTCGAGGCAAACGATTACGTCCGGCGGAGGGTTCAAGGGTGGGTGGCTGAGCGATCTTGGACGGTTGCGATAGAGCCGGATCTCAGCGGGAACTACGGAAAGTTGCTCAGAATCGCATTTCGGACAAGCCAAAGTACACCTCGACGGTCGGAATTTATACAGACAACAAAAGTGTTACAGAGCTTTGGAAAGAACTACTCTAATCCCCTTCAGCCAAGGAAGACAATAAAAAGTGTGTGAACGAGAGGCGAAATGTGCTCATTCGTTTACGCGGGGTGAATTTCGCTTTCATATTGTCAACAATGTTTTCAGTAACTTACTGGTGATCATCGTAATCTGTCTCAGGTTACCTTAGGGGGATCAAGTTTGCCCATTAGGACCGTGCCCAAAAGTAACTCACCCGTTTGGATGCGGTTCTCTTCCCTGCCCGGAGCACAGGGGTGTCGTTTCGGTAAACATTTGATCGGATTGGAATGTTTTTGGAGGCCGTTGGCGTTGAGAAATCAAGCGGTATCGAAGATCTCCAGTCCTTTTTGGAACCGTTCGATGCCGCGTTTCCGGTTTGGGGAAAGTCGGAAATAAACGGCGGATGGCCCGGTCGGGGGTCGGGAGACCCCCGCTACAGCCGGTCAGGAGACCGGCCCTACAGGCTTCCGCCCCTCGATCAGTAGGTGAAGCGGACGCCGCCGGTGACGACGCGGGCGCTGCCAATGGAGTCAGTGACGGCGCCGAAGTTTGTATTGGAAGTGGTTTGGCCCATGGCGTTCTTGCTGGCTGTGGGCAGAACATAGAGGTTAGGAAGCTGCTGAGCCTCCTGGCCCTTCACGGCCTGCACCTGGCCATAGTTGGCTTCGTTGCCCACGTATGCCTGACCTATCTGGGTCTGGTCCTGCGGGATGTCGAAGCTGGGGTGGTTGGTCAGGTTGAATACGTTGAACTGGTATTCCATTCCAACGCGCTCGGTAACGTGGAAGTTCTTGCGCAGCGAGACGTTGCCGCTCATCTGCGCCGATTGCCGAAAGAGGTTGCGCTGTCCCTTGGCGAAGCCGGTCTCGTAGATATCGCAGGGATCGGGGGTGTTGCAGGAAGGAATGCCGCTGGTGCCCGGAGCCAGGTACGGAATTGCGATCTGACTCGGATCGATGGCCGGGTAGTAGAGGGTTCCGTACTGGCCGGGAGTGGCCTTGGCGCCGTTCTGGCCGGTGAGCGCCGTTTTCCGGTCGGACGGGTTCTTGATGGGCAGAACCGGGTTGGGCAGGTTGGGATAGTTTCCGAAGAAGATGCTGCCGACGGCTCCGTAGAATTCGTAGAGCGAGTAGGGTTCGCCGCTCTGCAGGATGGTGATCCCGGTCAGCTTCCAGTCATTGGCGATGTAAGACAGGACGCTGTGCTGCTTGGCGGCGTTGGGGACTTCGACGTCAAAGGCGGCGCTGAAGACGTGGGTGCGGTCGAAGTCGGACGAGGCCCATGAGTCGTGGAGGTGATGCGGATCGTCGCCGGTAAAAAAGAGGCCGATGTCGCTCTGCTCGTCGAGCGCGTGGCCCCACGTATAGCTGGCCGTGACCTGGAAGTGGTGCGAGAGGCGCTTATCGACGTGGGCTTCGAGCGAGTCGTACGCCGAAACGCCGACTGCCTCAAAGAGCGCGGCATTCGGGCTGTAGCCGGGATACGGAGTACGCCAGTCGACGTTGCCGCCGTCCGGAGTGTCCCAGGGCTCGGTTGCGATGGGCGCGTAGCAGGATGGAGTGCTTTGGCCGCTGTAGCACGGAATGACCTTTTTCTGGTTGAGGACTTCGTAGCCATAGCTGTATTGCTCGCCGTCGGAGTGGGTTTCTTTGCCGAGGACCTGGGCGGGGCTGCCGGGCTGGGCAAGCTGCGGCTCATTGAAGGGAATGGGAATGACGGCGTGACGGCCGCGGTTGCCTGTGTAGCCGATGGTGAAGGCGACGTCATTGCGGGGCTGCCACTGCATTTTGAGGGTGTAGTTGATGGTGTAGGGCAGCTTGTTGTCGCGTGCGTAGGCGCCGAAGTAGAAGGGCGAGTCGCAGCCGTATCCGCCATTGGCGTCGTACTCATTGTCGAGTCCGGAGCAGTTCTGGTACATGCCGCTCAGAACGTTGTTGAGCTCGTTGGTAAAGAAGGCGGGGTTGGCGTTGGGCGGCGTGATGGTGGTTGAGCCCATCGGCTTTGCGAGAGTCGCGCTGCCGGCGCTGTACGCTGCCGCGAGCGGCGGCGCCATGGTGACGCCGAAGGGACCGCCGATTCCACCGCCGGCCGGCTGCGAGAGGTAGCTGAAGAGCTCGCCGCGGTCGTAGTAGATGCCGGAGCCGCCGGAGAAGACGACGTTGCCTTTGTCGCGGCGCGGCGACCAGGCAAAGCCCAGGCGCGGGGAGAGTCCCCACTGGCGGCCGGTGAGCGTGGAGTCGCTGACACCGGGGGTTGGGAAGTACTTGTTGTTGCCGGCGACGATGAACCCGCCGTTGACGGCCGTGAAGCCGGTCTGGGTGTTGCCCTGGACGTCGTAGGTGGACGGATCGAAGTTGAACATGTTGCCGTATTTTTCGGTCAGGCCGCCGTGCAAGTCGTAGCGAACGCCGAGGGTGAGGCTC
>JBEKCW010000513.1:0-3452 GCA_050014675.1 Occallatibacter sp.
GATGAGCGGCTGGGGACTCAAGTTCTTCGACTTCGATAACGATGGAAATCTGGATCTGTTCTTAGCCAACGGCAACCCCGACGATTTGATTGACCGGATCCACTCACAGGTGACATACCAAGAGCGTCCCCTCCTGTTCCAGGGCACCGGCAAAGGCCTCCGCAATATCAGCCAGCAGAGCGGGCCAATTTTCGAGAAGCCACTTTCAGCGCGTGGATTAGCGGTCGGCGATTTCAATAACGATGGCGCAATCGATGTTCTGATTGGAATCAACGACGGCGCTCCGCTCCTGCTGCGAAACACCGGCAGCGATCAGAATCACTGGCTCGGAATCAAGCTGGTCGGAACCAGTTCGAATCGGGACGCGGTTGGGGCGCGGATTACGTATCAGGCACAGGATCTAAAACAGGGCCGAATGAGAACGGCAGGTGGCAGTTATCTTTCAAGCCACGATCCGCGCGTGGTTCTTGGCATCGGCAAGCGCCCCAAGTTGGATTGGGTTGAAATCAAGTGGCCGTTACCCAGCGGCAAGACTGAGCGCTTTACTGACCTGCCCATCGACCGTTACATCACGATTGTCGAGGGCCAGGGCAAATGGAGTTAAGCCCCACCTGCTTCGAAACCGCCAAGCCGGCATTTCTCACGGGTTCCCCTGGCCGCGTGTCAAACATTTTTCTCCATCTCAAATACACAAAGCGTTCAATACCTGAGGCTTACCAGGCCCCACCTCGCTGCAGTCGATTATTCGTATCGCGCTATCCTGAGAGAGGTGAGCAAAACATCGCAAACCGCACGAGTTCAAGGACTTCTAGACCTTAAGTTCTTGAAAACAATAGATCTGGCAGCCAAGTCACCACCTCATCCTGCTCAAAACAATAGACTTTGAGACTTTTGGCACGGGGGGGGTGGCGAGTGGGGGGAGGGGGATACTCATCTGGGGAGGACCCGCCTCTCAATTGGCTGGGCAGGCAATGGCTTAATGCGGCAAGCTTATTGCGTAGAGATACCAGGCCGCATGAGGAAGCCACTCCTCAGTCCATCTCCAGTCATCATCCTTGCCGGTGACTGCAAAACCCTGGTTGAACGCGATGCCATCCTCGTCATCCACGCCCGACGTGATTCCATTGATCACGGCTCCCGGAGCGCTGGTGTACTTATATGAGTGGAAGAACATGTACGCCGCATTGTTGTGCCCGCTTCCCATCAGCATGCTCGTGTCGAAGGGATTGCGGCCCAGTATCCAATGCAACTGATTCCACGCATAATTTCGAAGCTCTTGCTGGAACTGCGGCTGATCGGGAAAAAACGGCGAGGCAAGGCGTGCGGCCGCAGCCATGGAGCCGAGTCGGGCATTCTCTCCCTGCCACCACGGCGCGGCCTCGGTGTCATGCGGAAAAAAGAACGCGGTGCGCAGCTTGCCCTGTTTATTGCGCACTAACTGGCGCGCGTAGCCAAAGGGATTGTTAACTTCCGTCGTCACCGCCAATTCGAATCGCAGCGAGCGCTGCACGGCCTCGAGTGCCTTCCGCCGTTCTTCAGAAGATGCGATCGTCGCGTAGTCAAGCAGGCTCACAACAGGCAAGCCCGCATCCGATGGATGGAAGTATGGGCGCGTTCCTCGATCCGCGCGCCAGTAATCGCGCCACTGGCCGAAGGTAGTCAAGCGCGCCATCAGACTCTGCGCACGCTGCGTGGCCGCGGTCCGGTACGTCTCGTCGTTGCTGGCTTTGTACAGCTCCGTTGCGGCCAACAACGCGCAATAATCGTCGAGAATATTCTCAACTCCGTCATTCACCACTTCACGATTGTGGTGGTCGAGAAATTCGAACGCCTCTTCAGCCGACTTCAAATAAGTTGCACGCGGAAACTCGCCATCTTCCGGCATGGTGCTCGCCACCGCCAACGCCGCAATCGCCATTCCTCCGCCCGAGCGGAAGCTGACCTCATACGCATACGGTCCGTCAGCTTGCGCGATCGATTCTGTTGACTCCGATTTGCTGGTCTTGATACGCGTTCGCCAATTGGGGTTCCCGATCTCGCGGTCTTTGGCCAGTTTCCCGGGCCCAGGTGCGGAGATCGTCTCAAAGAATGAGCCATCCGGACGCTTCATCCGCACCAGGAAATCCGCGCCGAACAGACCCTCATCCAGCAACCGGCGCTCATATTCGCTGAAGTTGTCGTCGTTCCGGCTCTTGAGCAGGTTGTAACTCTTGAGCAGGCTCCAAACCACCAGCGGCACCTGTTGCGGATTGAAATAGGACGTCGGATTCTGGTGGGAGAAATGTATGCCGTAGTCGCCCGTCGCGTCATACCAGCCGCCGTGAACGTCAACGAAGGTACCTGGCGCGCCCGGCACAGCGAGATGCCTGTCCGCTAAATCAAAAGGCCCGCTGGAACGCTGCCCCTTGAAATAGAAGATGACGTTCGAAAGCGTGTCGCGCTCCAGAATATCGTCCTCAACATCAAACGAACACGACTGTGCGTCGCCGGTTTGAGTATGTACGCGTATGGCAAAATGGCCGGGCTGCCGCCACGCGGAAAAATCCGCAATCCAGAACACGCGGCCCTTCCAGTCAAACACCTGTCCCGCTGGTTTCAAATCGCCCGCATACACTGTTTCCGAAGTATCTGTTTCGATCAGTTCGAACTTATCCGGGCGATCCTGCGCGGTTCCGGCTACAATCACCCGCTTCGTCGCTGCGGTTTCGTACCCGACCTGGTCTGTCAGTACACTGATCTGGCCAATGGCGCTCTGCGCACAAAGGATAGCTACACAGGCAACGAACACCATGTTCAAGAAATTAGCAGCCTTCATTTTTACCCACCGCTTCAAGTCGATCCGCAGCCGCTTGCTGCTGGGCGCGAATCTGAAATAAGTCAAAATAGAATGCCTGAACATCCTGGTTCGCGTCTCGGTTCACAGGTTCCTCTCAATTACCTTTAACAACGAGTGCGGAGCCGCGGCGTCGCCAAGCAGGTGCCAGACCATGATGCCCCCATATTGCTTGCCTAGCTGCGTCTCCTGGGCCATCGTGTCTTCGCCAACGTAATAAAAACCCTGTCCGTCGTCGAGTGCACCGCCGCCAACCAAGTTTACCTTCCACGCATTGGGATAGACGGCCAGAATCGTGTTGTAATCCTCTTCCTTGGAGTCGCCGGCATTGGAAGCAAAGAAGGGCACGCCAAGGACGATCTTGTCCCTGGGAATGTTCTCATCCTGCGCATAAAACTGGAGTGCCGTAACGGCATCGGCATACGAGGAATAGTTCATCACGTTGATGAAATCGAATTGATGAAGGGCCGAATCCGGCATTGAGGCCTGAAGGTACTTCGCTACCGCGCCGGTCACCAACCTGCCTTCGGCGTGCAGAGTCAACGTAAGCAGGGATACAAAGCTCGCATACGGTTGTCCCATATTGGCTGGATCTTCAATGTCCACGTCTACGCCATCG
>JBEKCW010000514.1:0-3452 GCA_050014675.1 Occallatibacter sp.
CCACCTCCGATTACAGCGAAATCGAGCAGATGGATGCCGTCATCATCTGCGTGCCCACCCCGCTTGACGACCATCACGAACCCGACCTCAGCTACGTGGTGGGCACAGTAAAATCCATTGCCCCGCACATTCATGAAGATCAGCTGATTGTTCTTGAAAGCACGACCTACCCTGGAACAACCGAGGAAATCGTGGCTCCGCTGCTCGAAGCCGGCAATCCCAGTGGAATTAAAGTAACGCGCAAACCCGACGACTGTGGCGTGCATGTAGTTTTTTCGCCCGAACGCGAAGACCCCGGCAACGACGCAGTTTCGCGCCAGGATATTCCCAAGGTGATTGGCGGTTGCAGCCGAACCGCGGTGGAGCTGGCCGCAGCCATGTACGGCGCGATCTTCAAGCGGGTGGTTGAAGTGAGTTCGCCCAGCGTCGCCGAGATGACCAAGCTGCTCGAGAACATCTACCGCTGCGTAAACATCGCGCTGGTCAACGAGCTCAAGCAGCTCTGCCTGCGCATGGGCATCGACATTCACGAAGTGATTGAAGCGGCCAAGACCAAGCCCTTTGGATTTCAGGCCTTTTACCCCGGCCCCGGCCTGGGCGGCCACTGCATCCCCATTGACCCCTTTTACCTCTCATGGAAGGCGCGCGAGTTCGAGTTCAGGACACGCTTTATCGAGCTGGCCGGCGAGGTCAACGCGCACATGCCTTATTTTGTCGTTGACCAGCTGGCCGCCGGCCTTAATGAGCATTCCAAGCCGCTCAAGGGTTCGCGCATCCTGCTGCTCGGCGTCGCCTACAAGCGCGATATCGACGACCTGCGCGAGTCGCCCTCGCTCACCATCATTGAACTGCTGCGGGAGCGCGGCGCGCTGGTCGAATACAACGATCCCTACTTCCGCTACGTGGGCCGCGGCCGACGCTACGACCTTAATATGACCAGCACCCCACTCGACTCGATTGCAAGCTTCGACGCCGTGATGATTGTGACCGACCACTCCGCCTACGACTATGCCGCGATCGTGGACCAGGCAAAGCTGGTGATCGATACCCGCAACGCGACCAAGGGAATAATTTCGCCTAAGATTGTGCGTTGCTGAGGAACGCTTCGACAAGTCTGAAGTTCGTCAAATAATAAGCCTGTCATCCTGAGCATAGGTCGCCGCGGCGACGGGAGTCGAAGGACCTGCGGTTGCTTTTATCGGACTTTGGCCCCCCAACGCCGCCCGCGCGACTTCCAGCCGCCCAATCGTGTATCGTGAGGGGTTCGCCTATGTGTCTCTCCCTTCCAACCCTGGCTGAACCTCAGCACTTTTCAATCATCGAACGGCTCCTCTTTGTGGCGCTGGCCGCGGCCTCAGCTTTTGGCTTCTGGCGCCGCTTCGGACCGATCTTCAACAGAATTCTGCACTCCAAAAAAGACCCCGGCTTCTCGCTCGCGCCAATCGGCAAACGGGTTTGGGACGTTGTCTGGGAAGTCGTACTCCAGGCAAAAGTCATCAGCCAGCGCCCGCTGGCCGGCATCGCGCACGCACTCGTCTTCTGGGCCTTCTGCGCCTTCGCGCTGGTCACGCTCAACCACTGCGCAACCGCGCTGGGCATCGGATTCTTGTCGCCGGAAGGATGGGCCGGCCGCTTCTACTCCTGGTTCGCCGCAATCTTTGCCGTGGCCTGCGCCGCGGGAATCCTCGGCCTGTTTGTGCGGCGATTCGCGGTCCGCCCCAGGTGGCTCGGCAAAGTTTCGCCCGAGTCGGGCGTGATTGCGATGCTCATCTTCTCGCTCATGGCCACCTATCTGGCTGCGTTTTATGTGCCCGGCGCGGGACTGCCCGGCCACGCCCTCTGGTGGGCGCACACCCTGGTTCTGCTCGCCTTTCTGCCGCTCATTCCCCACACCAAGCACCTGCACTTGCTGCTAAGCCCCTTCACCATCTTTCTGTCGCGCGGCGGCTTCAGCAAGATTCCCCCGCTCGCCGGCGACGAGGACTTTGGCCTGGTCTCAGGCCGCGATTTGACCCAGATCGTCAGCCTGCAGGCCTATAGCTGCGTAGAGTGCGGCCGCTGCACCGAGCACTGCCCCGCCAATAACACCGGCAAGGAGCTCAACCCCAAAGAGATTGTGCTGGGCGTGCGCGGGTATTTGAATGAATTCGGCCCGCAGACTGAGGAGCCGCTTCTTGGCAAATACAACTCGCAGAATGCGGTCTTCGAGTGCACCACCTGCGGCGCATGCGAGTTCCAATGCCCGGTGGGCATTGAGCATTTGCCCATCATCGTCGGCCTGCGGCGCGGCGCGGTAAACACCGGCGAGTGGGAAGACTCGCACGGAGCAAAACTGTTCCTGGCCCTCGAGCGCGGATCGAATGCGTTGGGGCTACCGACGACGGAGCGCGACAAATTCATTGAGAAAAATGCGCTGCCCCTCTACGACGGTACGCAGGAATATTGTTTGTGGCTGGGCTGCATGGGCGCTTACGACCCGCGCGGACGCGAAATTGTGGTTTCGCTGGTCGAGGTGATGCGGCATCTAGGCGTCACCTTCGGCGTGCTGCGCAAGGAGAAATGCACCGGCGACCCGGTCCGCCGCCTTGGCAACGACCTGCTCTTCCAGCAGCTTGCTGAATCGAACCTCGAAGCTCTTGCGCAATCCAAAACGAAAAAAATCCTGTCGATCTGCCCGCATTGCGTGAGGACGATTCAGGAAGACTGGAAGGAATTTGGCACGCCGCCCGAAGTGGAGCACCATAGCGAATTCCTGGCGCGGCATCTACCCGCGCTTGGAAGTGTCCCCAAAGAGGAAAAAATCGTCTTCCACGATCCTTGCTACCTGGGCCGCTACCGCAACGTTTACGACGAACCGCGCGCCGTGGTCGCCAGCGCCGGCGAGCTCGTTGAAGCGCCGCGCCATCGCGAGCGCAGCTTCTGTTGCGGAGCCGGCGGCGGCCTGGCCTTCCTCGGCGAAGAGACGGGCGAGCGCGTGAGCCATGTGCGCGCGGCAGAGCTGGTGGCTACCGGAGCGACCACCGTGGCCGCAGCCTGCCCGTTTTGCAATACGATGTTCAGGGATGCGCTAACCCAGGTCTCAGAATCGAGACCTGGGGCACCCATTGTGCAGTTGGTGGATATTGCGCAGTTGGCGGCACGGAACCTGCCGGCCAATAGCACTCACTAGCTGCAGTAAGAAAGAGGTCCCATGAGAGTTCGATCTGTTATGCCAGTTATAGGCCTCCTGCTCCTTTTGAGCACTTACGCAAGGGCCGACGACAGCTGCCAGTTTCTGGGTAAGAAAACGGCGCTGCCAAACTACGAGTCAGGGGGGCCGTACGTACTCGATCACTTCCAACTCAACAAGGACCGCGCCGATCTCCGAGATTTCCTTTGGAAACACTGGCATAATCACGTTGCAGCCGTCGCGAAGTTCGAGGTTAAGACAATTGACGCCGGGACTCCAACAG
>JBEKCW010000515.1:0-6455 GCA_050014675.1 Occallatibacter sp.
CCGATCCTGGATAGCAACCTTGCCGCTGCGGGTTCGGGCGGCGGACTGGCGGCCACCATCCCTCAAGGCATGAGGGCATGCGCCATCAGGGTTGACGACATCGTGGGCGTTTCTGGTTTCGTCACTCCGGGTATGCGCGTCGACGTTCTGGCTTCCGGCGTCCCGCCGGGCGCTCCTCCAAACGCGGGAACTGTGACCACTACGCTTCTGCAAAACATGGAAGTGCTCTCGGCCGGCGTCAACATTCAAAAGGATGCCGAGGGCAAGCCAGTGCAGGTGCAGGTTGTCAACTTGCTTGTGACCCCCGATCAGGCAGAGACATTAAGCCTGGCGAGCAGCCAGTTGAGAATTCAGCTGGTGCTGAGGAATCCGCTCGATACCGCGGTTGCACCGGTTGCGGCAACAGCCACACCAGCATTGTTTGGATCAATCAAGCCTCCAACGCCGGTGAAGGTTGTAAAGCGCGTCGCTCCTGCGCCGCCGAAACCTAAGCCCTACTCCATGGAGATCATCAACGGATCATCGTCATCGCAAGAGAACTTCGGTTCTTCAGAGGGACAGCATTGAGAGCAAAGTCTGCAATCACGATCATGTGCATCAGCGCTGTTGGGGTTGTCCTGTGTGCTGCGCAAGGACTCATAGCTCAAGGCTCAACCCCAGCTGCGCCCACTGCCGGAGCTCAGGATTCAACCAACGACCTTTCGGTAGTCGTGGGTAAAACTGTACTCGTTGATACCGCCGCGCCCATTGCGAGGGTGGCCATCGGCCTTGGCGCCTTTGCCGAGGTTCACGGCGTAAGCCCAACTGAGATTATGGTCAACGGCAAGGCCCCCGGCGAAACCAGCTTGATCATATGGGATATTCACGGCGGCCGTGAGTTCTTCAACGTCACTGTCCACCTGCCCGCCCCGGTTTCGAACGACACGCTGGATGCGGTGCGGCGCGAACTCAGGAATGAGCTCCCCGGCCAGTCCGTCAAGGTTAGCTACGACAACAACAACATCTTCCTGCGTGGGACCGTCAACGACCTCACCTCCTCAGAGCGCGCGGTGCAGATTGCCGCTACCTCCGGCAGCAAGGTTGTCAACCTGCTCGATGTGAACGTTCCGGCTTCAGAACCGCAGATTCTGCTCAAGGTCAGGTTTATCAGCGTCGATCGCAACCTTGAAAAGCAGCTCGGCATTAACCTGTTCGACCTCGGACTGGGCAATGCTTACGGCGGTGTAACCACCGGACAGTTTTCACCGCCTTCAATCACTGGCGGCGGCGGCAGCGGCAGCTCTTCAGCCGGTACCGGCTTCTCAAATTCGGGCGGTTCGGCCGCAATTTCACAAGACCTGAATCTTTTGGCATTCTTCCCCGGCCTCAAGTCAGGCGCCAATATAGAAGCGCTCGAGACCAGAAACCTCCTCGAAACCCTGGCGGAGCCGAATCTGCTGGCAAAGAACGGCCATGAGGCCAGCTTCCTTGCAGGCGGCGAATTCCCATATCCTGTTGTTCAGGGAACTTCGTCCGGCGTAGGCGGAGCCGTTACGATTCAATTTAAAGAGTACGGAATCCGGCTGAGCTTCATTCCCACCATTACGCCCCAGGGAACTATCCGTCTTCAGGTTTCACCTGAAGTCAGCGCGCTGGACTATACCCACGAAGTTACAATCTCCGGCTTTACCGTCCCCGGTATTACCGACCGCAACGTTAATACCGAAGTTGAGCTGAAAGACGGTCAGAGCTTCGTGATTGGCGGCCTGCTCGACAACGAGGAGACCGAGAGCTTCGAGAAGATTCCATTCCTGGGCGATATTCCGATCCTGGGCAAGCTGTTCCAGTCAATGAACAGGACCAAGAGCAACACTGAGCTGATGGTCCTTGTTACGCCTGTAGTGGTGGCGCCCATTGCGGCCGGCCAGGATTTACCGGCTTTGAATTACCCGACCAAGTTCCTGCCGCCTAACTCAAACATCGCGATGCACACTCCCGACGCCAAGACGGCAGAGAACACGATGGCGCCAGCGCCAACCGCCGTCCCGGTGGAGACCCTTATCGACAGCATGAAGCCTGAGAAGCCTCTCTTAATCGAGGGCGCGAGCGGTGCGTTTGGAGGGACCGGCGGTTCGGCCCTGAGTTCCAGTGGTGCGAGTGCTCCGTCTGCTGCTCCGGGAACGACCGGTCCGTAAATGCTGGTTGATGTTGCTTGAAACTAACCTATCCTGAGGGCCGGGGATGAAAGCAATTCGCTTGTTCGCAGATGCTCTGCGAAAGCTGTTTGCCTCATCCCCGCCATCCGATCCAAGCCGACGAATGCATGCCGCCAATATCACGCGCGGCACCGTTCTGGCTGCCTCTCTTGAAGTCGCGGATTCCGGTCCGGCTCGGAATAAGGGCCTGTTGAACCGCGATGGCCTCGACTCGGGCGGTGGGCTCTGGATCATCCCCTGCCAATCGGTGCACACTTTCTTCATGCGCTTCCCTATCGACCTGGTTTACCTCGACAGCCGAAAGCGGGTCAGAAAGGTGAGGAGCGCGGTTGGCCCGGGTCGCATTTCCTTCTGCCTCACAGCCCAATCGATCATTGAGCTTCCCGCCGGAACAGTGAAGCAGACACAGACGCAGCCGGGCGACTCGTTGTCCATTGAGATGATCGAAACAGCCGCGCCGGTGGTGTAACCGCCTGGGGCCATCCCGTCTCAACCAAGCACTAAAAGTGGGTGGGAGACCCCAAATCTGAATGTGTCGGTAGTTAGTCTTGTTTCTTGTGAGTTCCCTACCGGCCAAGCCGACCCACGGAGGATGAAACTGGGTGCCCCAGGTCCCTCGCACTTGGGGACCTGGGATCTCATCCCCTCAACGCGTCCGGGAGCCCGCGTTACTCATCTTTTGTTGAACTTACTGTTTTGTTTCTTATCAGTCCGCAACCGGCCCCGGAGGGGCGGCACGAAAATTCTTCTGTTTCAAGAGACAAACTGTCTCACCCGAGGGGTTCACCTCAAAACCTGTAAAGGGGACCACATTTGATCGGCACTGAATTCAAACCACTTAGTCGCCAATTTTGGTTGCAGCCAATTACGCCCCTCCGGCGCAGAATAGTACTCAGAAGGATCGGAAAGTATGAATAACCCATCCATCTCCGCAACCAGCAAGCCCCCCGAACGAAGCCCTAAATCAAAATGCTCTTTTTTCCCTGTGAAACGGTGAAACGACATTCAATGGAATCAATCGTTTGGCGGCACTCGCTTCACAGTTTCACCGTCAGGACCGCTAAGAATGGGCCATTGCGGGCGTCGGAACCGCCTCTGCCGTATCCCGGAACCGGAGCGCCAGCAGATACCAGATCAGCCATGTCGGAGCCATCCACATGTAATAGCCGGAGATGATTTTTACCCTCCAGGTCTCAAATTGAATAACCAGCAGGATCACCATACATTCCATGCATGTAAGCCGGAATCACCAGGCACTGGTCAGGCGGGAAACAATAAGGAGCAACCAGCACCGAGACCAGCAGCAGTACGCTGCCGTTATCCAGCCAGTCCCAGGTGGCGCGGCGTCGCCAGAAGTAGAAGAGCGCCCACACGCAGCCAAGCGCCGCAGGCACATACTGAAGCCAGATCCACTGCGGATGAATCCAGAAGCGCATCGCATCGCTCAGGGTCGGGACAAACTCGTACTGGACAGGATTGGAACGCATCAGTGCCGAATAGCGCGCCCACGCCTGCGGATCGAGCAACCATGCCAGCCCGAAGCTTACCGTCATTGCCAGGCCCCAGCCGGCCAGGATCTTGTAACTGCGGTTCAGAATGATCCAGACCAGCAGTACTACGGCGAATGGCAGAAGCAGATGCGGCTTCAGCGCGCAAAGCCATAGCGCAAGTCCAGCAGCAAATGGATGGGTGCGATGCCAACGCAGAAACAGCACCATGCCGAGAAGCGTGAACAGCCCGGTCTGGCCCATATTCAGGCAGATAATGGCAGGCGTGAACGCCACGCCCAGCCAGTGGACGTAATTATTGGGCGATCCATGCATCACCCGGACCAGGTGCACTGAAATCAGCAGGCACCCGAGCTCGAGGATGTTCCACATAAATGCGGCGATGCGCAGGTCGATAAAGCCAAGTGGGTAGGCGAGAGGCAGAGCCCAGGGCGGATTCCGCATGTACAGCACGCCCTTTGCGTCCAGTTGGGCGGCGTGCTGAAGATCCATCATCTGTTGCCAGTTATAGGGGTCTCGATGATGCCTGAGCTGTACCCCGGTAGTCCAGTAAGAGACAAAGTCGCGAGAACCAGCCATTTTCCCCGAAAAGAGAACCGAAATAAAGAAAATGGCGCTGATGGCGAGGATCAGCCCGCAGGCAAGGGCAATCGCAAAGTCGGCGTAATCGCTGCGTGGCAGCGGCCTCGATGAACTCGCGCTGGAAGCCATGGTGGCAATTGTACTTGCAATTCGTCGAAATTGGGGTAACTGTAGGGAATAACAGTTGTTACACCTTCGTGTGATGTATACGAGGACTTTCTAATAAGGAAGGAACTGTAAACGGGAGTATACATAACGAAAAGGGGCGAGGTTTTCTAAGTCACGCAATAAAAAGTCTTTAATCTTTGTTTGCGATTGGCACAGCAGATGCTATATTGAGGGTGCCCCGGCTGAGGCTGGGAGATTCAAAACTGGAGAGAACAAACATGAACACCCTTTTTCTTAAGATGTTGGTAAAAGCGCAGTCCCTTCTGAACCGTGAAGAAGGTCAGGACCTCGTTGAGTATGCTCTGCTCGTCGCTCTGATCGCCCTGGTCGCCGTGACCGGTGTGAAGCAGGTTGCTTCGGCAGTCAACACCGTTTTCAGCAGCATCAGCACCACGCTCGCCTAGTTCCTGGCGTTCGCCAAATCGGAATCCACCCAGTACCTCAGCACCTTCGTGGGGGAGTATCGCATAACGCGATACTCTCCCCGCAAGGGTTAAGTTGAGCCAAATCGGCGGCAGGTTGAACGCTCGCCTGCTATTTCCGATCTTCCTCAGGTCTGCCAACTTGAACCTGGGGTGCCAGTACGGCAATCCAATACCCTCGCCTGATTTCGACCGGGCACAAAGCAGGGGGTCACATATGTCCGATCAGCTCTTACGGCTGACGGTGAAAATATGGCAGTGGATAGCGGACGAGAGTGGCCAGGACCTCATGGAATATGGCCTGCTCGTGGTGCTTGCCTCACTTATTGCCATCAGCCTCCAACAACAGCTAGCTGCCGCTCTTGTGAGCGAATTTACTAAAATCAGCACCACTGTTACATAACCTGGGCACTTCTTCGCTGAGTACGGCGCGCATCCCTATTCGCGCTCGCTCATCTTTACGCCCTGCAAGACCATTCATCACTCCTCGCGTGAAGGTCTGAAGACAGGTATCTCCACAGACATCGATTCCGCGGGAGAGTTCCGCAGGGCCCAATCGATTTAAAAATGCGAACTCTCCCCGTCTCTCTTATCATTGATATCGATGCGCAGTTCTTAGGGTTATGCCCCAAGGCTGCCCGCGCCTGACTCCGCCAGAGAACAAGATAGACCATGCTTCCACCCCCAGCACCGCCCAACGGCAATGCTTTCCTGATTCTTGACCTGGGAATTTCACTGATGGGCATAGCGCTGGGCTATGCGTGGCCGACCATGGGCCTGGGTTTCTTTCGCCGCATTGAACGCGCCTTTATTCCGCTGGCCAGGAAAAAGGGCGTGGCAGTTACAGTTACAGGGCTCTCAGTCGTACTGCTCCGTCTTGCGATCCTGCCGATCTTTCCCATCCCCAGGCCTTTTGTTCCTGACGATTTCAGTTTTCTGCTTGCAGCGAACACGTTTGCCAGCGGCCGGCTCGCAAACCCCACTCCGGCCATGTGGCACAGCTTTGAAACCATCCACGTCACGATGAAGCCCACTTACATGTCAATGTATTTCCCGGGGCAGGGGCTTCTGATGGCGGCAGGCAAAGTCCTGTTGGGCAACCCGTGGTTCGCGGTGCTGATCGCCAGCGCGCTCATGTGCGCCGCACTCTGCTGGGCGCTGCAGGCATGGTTGCCTCCGAGCTGGGCGCTCTTTGGCGGCTTGCTCGCCGTGGTTCGGCTGGGACTCTTCACTTGCTGGACTAATACCTACCACGCTGGCGGCTCGCTGGCTGCTCTCGGCGGTGCGCTGGTCATCGGATCGGTTCCACGGCTGATGAAGACCGCGCATCTGCGCTACGGTCTGTCGATGGGCATCGGTATTGCGATCCTCATCCTTACCCGGCCGTTTGAAGGTATGCTGCTGTGTCTGCCGGTTGCCGTGGTGCTTGGCCGATGGGCAATCAATGGAGAGAATCGCCCGCCGATGCCGGTCCTGCTTCGCCGTGCATGCCTACCGGTCGCGGTTTTTGTGGGCGCCGGCCTATGGATGGGCTACTACGACTACAAGGCCTTTGGCAGCCCGTTCACGCTGCCCTACAC
>JBEKCW010000516.1:0-3390 GCA_050014675.1 Occallatibacter sp.
GTATCGAATGTTGCCAGGGGAAAAAACTGGACGCTCATTTGCATGTAATTTCACCTCCCCGGCGCATACTCGTCTTATGAGCAATTCAGATCTCAGCGCAAACGCTGGTGCCGCCCAGCGACCCGACGCAAAACCGGCGCGCTAAGCCCTTCAGTTTCTGACATTTGCCGCTAACTCGCGTGGAATCATATGCGCGGGCAAAAATTCGTGCGCCAACCTGCTGAAAACACTATGTTTCTCCCTCGAAAGGACCGGGGGAGGCATCGAGGTGAATTATGTCAATCGTCTACCGGCCGGGTAAACCCCAGGAGTGCCGCTTCATCAAGTCCGATGGCCGTCGCTGCCATTCAATGTCAATGCGCGGCATGGCCTGCTGTTACTTCCATCTACCCGCTCACCGGCGCCCCATCGCCAAAGGCCGGCCGCTAAAGACACTCCGCATCGAGTTCCAGCCACCCACTAACGGTCAACCGCGCAAGACGCCCTTTGCCCAGTTGAAGACGGCAATCAAACAGGGACGGCTCGACCGTCGCACGGGCGAACTCTGCGCCTACGGCATGCGGCTCCTCACCAGGACAAGCAGCAGCACCGCTTCTGGAAACCCGGCACGGCCTGCGTGAGCGTTCTGGCATGAACGCCCCGGTTTGATACATTGGTGGCCATGCTACCGCAGCGCAATTTCCGCTCGCTCGCCCTCGCCGTTCCCGTTTGCCTGCTGTCTGTAGTTTCGCAGTTGGCTTCTGCGCAAACCAGCCACACTGCGGCGGCGCAAACCGTCAATATGACGCCGGTCAAGCCCGAGACCGCCGGATTTTCTTCAGAGCGGCTCGAGCGGCTGCATGCATTCATGAAGCAGACCGTCGACGACAAGCAGATCTCCGGAGTCGTGACTCTTCTTGCCCGTCACGGCAAAGTTGTCGATTTCTGGAGCTATGGCCAGCGCGACATCGCGAGCGGCGCGCCCATGACCCGGGACACAATCTTCCGCGACTTCTCCATGACCAAACCGGTTACCGGCGTGGCCATGATGATTCTCTACGAGCAGGGCAAGTGGCTGCCGAGCGACCCGATCTCCAAGTACATTCCTGAGTTCGCGCACCTCAAGGTTTTTAACGGAGTCGGTGCGGATGGCAAGCCGATCCTGGTCGACCCCGACCATCCGCCAACCATGGCCGAGCTCATGTCGCACACCGCTGGATTTACTTATGGCATCCTTGGCAACACGCCCGTCGACGAAATGTACCGCCGCATCAAGCCGCTTGAGGCGAAAAACCTTCAGGAGTTCATCGACCGCATGGCCACGTTGCCGCTGCTTTATCAGCCCGGCAAAGGCTGGACCTACAGCGTCTCCATGGACATTGAAGGCTACATCGTCGAGAAGCTGTCGGGCCAGTCGCTGCCTGACTTCATGCGCGACAACATCTACCGGCCACTGGGTATGAAAGATGCCGGCTTCTTTGTTCCCGCTGAGAAGCGAAACCGCTTTGTCACGGCTTACAAGACTGATAGCCAGGGAAATCTGGTTCCAAATTCGAGCAATCAAGACACCAGTTACTCGGTCGAGCCGGGCAAGCCCTCGGGCGGTGGCGGAATGGTCTCAACCGCGGAGGATTACTACCATTTCGCGCAAATGCTGGCCAATGGCGGCGAACTTGACGGTCACCGTATTCTTGCGCCAGCAACCGTCAAGTTGATGACCTCAAATCATCTCGGTCCCGAGCTGCTTGCGGGTCACTTCGGCATCGGCAACATGCAGATCCGCCCGGGCTTCGGGTACGGCTACAACGGCGCAGTCGAGTTCGATCCGCCGACTGCGAACCTGCCCGACGGCAAAGGCACTTACATGTGGGATGGCGCCGCAGGCACATGGTTCTGGGTCGATCCAACCAATGACATTGTGTTTATTGGCATGATCCAGCAGGCGTATCCATGGCCGCCAGTCGAGTACACCAGCCGCGCGCTGGTCTACCAGGCACTCGTCAATCCGGCGAAGTGACATGCATTTCTTCGGCTGGGTTAAAGCGGCGCGTCTGCGCTATTCTCGCTTCGTGACCACTCTTCGCAATTTCGGCGTCGTGCTTCTCGCGTTGCTCTACGCTTCAGCGGGCACTCGCTCGCAACAACCCGCCGGCCCATCGGCGCCGGCAGCTTCCGGTCTTCTCGCCGGGCTCACCGCGGACTTCAATCGGCTCGCGCCGCAAACCATCCGGCCCGCGGAGGGATACATCCACCACGACTATCTCGTTCCCGCCGGCTATTACCCTCAAATGTGGGACTGGGATGGTTTCTTCATCGGATCGCACTGGGCTAACCAGGATGCCGCGAACGCGAAGTATTTGCGCGACTGGGTGCTGAGCTTTGCTTCTTCAGCAGACGCCGATGGCTACGTTGCCGGATGCATCACGACCAAGGGCCCGCGGCCGCTCTTCGGCAAGTTCGCCATGAAGCCTTTTCTAGCGCAGGGCGCGGTGCTCGCGGCTGGCCAGCTCAACGACTACGAGTGGATCAGGCCGGTATGGCCGGCGATGCAGCGCATTCTGGAATACCGGAAGAAGACGCAATTCGACGCGAAGCGGAACCTATGGTTCTGGGACAACGCCCTGCAGTCCGGCGCCGACAATAACCCCGCGCTCACCAACGACCCCAACGATCGCAGCGCGATTCTGGCCGTCGACGCTTCAGTGTGGGCTATGCGCGAGTACCAGGCAATGGCAGTAATCGCGCGGCATCTCGGCGACAATGCCCTCGCCTCTCAGTACGATCGCGAAGCTGAGGCCACGCGCAGCGCGATCATGAAGCATCTCTGGCGCAGAGATGAATCTCTTTTCTTGAATCGACGCCGCGACACAGGCGCGTGGATGCCGTCGATCACGTGGTCGAGCTTTGTTCCGCTGGCATTTGGTATGTTGCCGCAGGCTGAGGGTGCGCGCATGATTCGCCTGCACTTGCTCAACCCGGCCGAGATGCGCTCGCCGTATGGATTTCGCAGCGTCTCCAAGAGCGACCCGGCTTACAACAACGCCGCCATCATCAACCCTTACTCCAACTGGCAGGGGCCGATTTGGATCAACGCCAACTATCTCGATTGGCTGGCCCTGCGTCGTTACGGATTCAATACCGAAGCCAAGTGGCTGGCCGGCTCGGTGGCGACAATACTCCGCAACGACATTGCCAAGTGGGGATCGATGCATGAGGACTATGACGCCGACACCGGCCTCGGTCTCGCGCCTACGGTAGTGCAATCTCCCAACGGCAAGTTCGCCGGCTTTGTGGGCTGGAACATGCTCGCTGAGGATATGTTGCAGTGCGAAGACACCGGCAGCCACTGCATGACGTTTACGCTCGAGCGCTGACTCCCCGTCCTGCTGTTGGAGTCAAGATCGCATTTTT
>JBEKCW010000517.1:0-3387 GCA_050014675.1 Occallatibacter sp.
ACGCGCAATTATTACCGTCTCGATCCGCGAGGGTTTGCGGCACTGCGGTCGTACTTCGATAGATTCTGGGGCGACGCGCTCGAGGCATTCAAAGCGAAGGCTGAAGAGGAGTGATTGATGGAGCAGGCTGAAACCATGAGCAGTAAAAGCGTGGCCGGGGCCGGGCAAGATGAAGCAAAGGTGCAACCGGTGCACAGAAGCATTCGCGTGAAGGCCACGCCGGAGCGTGCCTTTCGCGTCTTCGCCGAGCAGATGGACTCGTGGTGGCCGAAGAGCCACCATATCGGCAGCTCGCCAATGAAGGAAATTGTGGTGGAACCGCGAGCGGGTGGCGCGATTTACTCCGTGCAGGAAGATGGCACGAACTGCCCGTTTGCTTCAGTGATTGCGTCGGAACCGCCGCATCGATTCGTCTTTGCCTGGCATGTGACTCCGGCGTGGAAATACGAACCCGATGTCGCGCGCGCAAGCGAAGTTGAAGTCACATTCACACCGGCGGACGACGGCACCACGCTTGTTGAGCTGGAGCATCGCCACTTTGAGCGCCACGGAGATGGCTGGGAGTCGATGCGCGAAGCAGTGGGGACCGATATGGGCTGGAATGGCATGCTGGTGCTCTACGCAACCAAGGCTGGGGTGACCCAGGGCTGACAAACTTGGCGACATTGGCAGGATGAGATTCGAGGTAACCCAGGTCCCCAAGTGCGAGGGACCTGGGGCACCCGGCAATTCGAAAGCTAGCGGCTAGAAGCTAACAGCTAGAGGCTGCTTTTCAGTGCGCCAGCAAATACACCCCAATGCAAACAAACAAGGCCGATGCCCAGCGACGCCGGTCGACATTCTCTTTGAGGAATATTTTTCCGGCAACCGCGTTGGTTACCAGAGTGAGCGAAGCCGAGGCTGGCGCAACCAGGCTCAGGTTGAGATGATTCAGCGCGAAGAGCAGCGCGAAAAAGGCAAGTGCAAGAAAAAACACCCCGGCAAAGAACAACGGGCAGGTGATGACGGCGCGGATTGCGCTTTTCATGCCCGAGTGCGCGCGAATCTCATCGAGGTCGCCGACAGACTTCATGGCCGCCGCGGTGAGCACCTCGCCCGCAGTTGAGCTGAGCACGATTGCCGCGATCATGGCTGTTGCGGTCCACACGCCGGGTTGAACGGGTGAGAAGGGAACTGTCATGGCACTTCCACCGCGTCTGCCTTGGGTTGCGGCGCGGGACGTTCGGTGAGCGACGGCCCCTGCGCGATAAAGCCCACGCCGAGCGTGATAAGCACAATTCCGGCCCAGCGCTCCAGCGAGATGGCCTCATGCAGCCAGAACCGCGAAAGCAACGCCACAATCACGTTGCCGAAGGCCGTTGCCGGAAGAACAAATGTGAGATCGGCCCACGAAAGCGCGGTCAGGTAGCTGGCAAAGAACCCAATGAGCAGCGCAATGCCCGCAGCGATCCAGGGCGTGAAGACGGCAGCGACGAGCGCGCCTGGATGCGAAAGGGAGACAGCCGGCACGCGGGTCATGCCGCGTGAAAGGCAGGTATCGCCCAACGGCGCGCACACTGAAACCAGAGCCAGAATCAGGTACTGGTGCGGCGAAAGTGAGTGACGGGACATTCAGCGATTAAGACTTGCCGTGATTGCGCGGTTTGGGTCCAGGTTCGTGCTATCCCACCTCAGGCGCAGAAGCAATCACGCGCCGAAGGTGGGGCACTCATTTTTGATGCGGGCCGAGCGATTTGGTTACGCCCCCGCGCCCTGCGTTGCCGGCGGCTGCGCTTGCTGCTTGCGCGATTCTTTTACCTGGCGGTTACGTTGCGCGCGCAGCTTGAGGAACGCCTTGGCTTCAACATAGAGGCGCGGCACATCCCGGTTCACAATCGCCTTCCAGACAACGCGGAAGGCTGCTTTGGGTCGGAAGTAATACTCGTCGTAGAAGCGGTGCACCATCTCCATCACGTAGTCGACTGGGAGGCCGGGATACTCAATGTGCGCCATCTGATGGCCGCCGCCGTCTTCCATGCGCTCATTGGTGATAAATCCGTTCACCTTGGCGTACTCGTAGAACTCGGTGCCCGGATAAGCGTGCGCAATCGATACCTGAATGGTTTCAACGTCGAGGCTCTTGGCAAAGTCGATGGTGTTGCGAATTGACTCCTTGGTCTCGCCGGGCAAGCCGAGAATAAAGTCGCCGTGGACCACAAGGCCCAAATCGTTGCAATCCTTTGCGAAGGCCCGCGCCCGCTCAACGGTTGCGCCCTTCTTGATGTTTTTCAGAATCTGCGGGTCGCCGGACTCAAAGCCCACGATCAAGAGCCGGCAGCCGGCTTCTTTCATCGCCTTCAGCGTGTCGTAGTCCGTGGTCACTCGCGAAGTGCAGCTCCAGGTAAGGCCGAGCGGCTTGAGTTTCTCGCACAGCTCAATGGTGCGGACTTTCTGAATGTTGAAGGTGTCGTCGTCAAAGAAGAATTCCTTTACTTCAGGGAAATTCTCCTTGGCCCATTTAAGCTCCGCGGCCACATCGTCGGTGGAGCGCTTGCGCCACGCGTGCCCGCTCAAAGTCTGCGGCCACAGGCAGAAGGTGCACTGCGCCGGGCAGCCACGGGTTGAATAGAGAGCGATGTAGGGATGCAGCAGGAAGGGCACGTTGTAGCGCGTCACATCCATATCGCGCTTGTAGATTTTGGTGGCCCAGGGCATCGAGTCAAGGTCTTCAACCTGCGGGCGGTCGGGATTGTGAAGAATTTTTCCGTCCTGCTTGTAGCTGATACCGAGAATTTCGCTCAGAGGCTTGCCTTGGGCAAACTCAACCACCGAGAAATCGAACTCGCGCCGGCAAATGAAGTCAAGCACGGAACACTCGTTCAATGCACGGTCGGGGTCGGTGGTGACCGGCGGGCCAACGAAGGCAATTTTGATTGCAGGATTCGCGGCCTTGATAGCCTCTGCCAGCCGTTGATCGCCCTCCCAGCCCACGGTCGAGGTAAAGAGCACAAGAAACTCGTAGCCCTTGCAAATCTCAATCGTCTGCTGCGCAGAGACGTGGTGCGGAGGCGCGTCGAGCAGGCGCGAACCCTCAAGCAAGCCGGCGGGATAAGTGAGCCATACCGGATACCAGTAGGACTCGATCTCGCGGGTGGCCGGCCAGCGCGAGCTCGCGCCGCCGTCGAAGTTCTCAAATGAGGGTGGGTTCAGGAACAGCGTTTTCAGTGGCGTAGACATCCCTTTTATTTTACCATCGCATCGGTTTTCAGGCTGTATTGGTTGAGTTAATCTGCAATTCTTGCAAACTGCTGGATTAGAAGGGGTTGCGGCATCGTCTATTTGATCTGCAACTCATTGAGCCAATCCTGCATATGGCCGAGGGCCCGCAGCAGGTCGAGCCGGGCTTTG
>JBEKCW010000518.1:0-3369 GCA_050014675.1 Occallatibacter sp.
ACATCGAATTCCGCGCACGATGCATTTTGCTCGATTTCGAACTCAAATGCGTAGGAGATTCTCTCGTGCCTGAAGCACACTTCACTGCCGCTCGAGTGCGCGTCTTGTCAGAAATGCGGACTCGAGGCTAGAAGCTACGGGCTCGCCCCTTAGTCTTTATTGCACCAGCACAATCGGCGCGCGCCAGTAGTTTGCTTTTTGCGTGGACGGGTCGAGGATGGTTACCTGGCACTCGTAGGGGCCGGGCGCTAGACCGTTGACGCCGAGCGAGAAGTTCATGGGCATGGTGCCGAGGCGGCTGGCGGTTGAAGGCGCGATGGCTGTGGGCGACGTTTCGTAGACCTTGGTGTCGCCCTTGTATAGGCTCACAAATGCAAACAGCGGCGGATTGCCCGGCGACGGCGTTTGCTTGTAGGCCTGGAAGTAGACGTAGATATCGCGCGTGGTACTGAAGACGCGCGTCACGCTGGGAATAAGCTTTTTCCCGTCGGCTACGAGCGGGTTGACTGCGTCGTCTTTGATGCGGTCTTTTGACTTGGCTGCGTCGTAGAGCGCCTGGTTCAGTTCCATGCGCTGGCTGCCCAGCACAACCGCGCTCATGGCGACGCGCTTTTCTTCTTTGTTGAGATTGGGAATGGTAAACGTGGTCTCGAAGGTGCCGATGCGGCCGGTTTCGTCGTCGCGCGCCAGGAACTTGATTTCGTAGCGGCCGGGCAGAAGCGTAAACCCGGTGTCGTATTCAATGGGCCGATGAGCAAGCTCGGCGGCGGTTGCATCGCTGAGCTTGATGTTTACGTTGTCGCGCACATTCGACACCGTTGTGCCGCCGACCAAATCTTTCACCTCGCCCACGAAGTCAATGAGCGTGTGTTCGTTTCCGCCCTTCTTGGCCAGGGCCAGCTCGCGGCCCGGAATTTTGACGATGATGGGAACGAAATATTCCGCGCGGTTGAGCTGGAAGTAGTCAATCTCCATGGCGATGGTGAGGTCGGTGATCGGATCGTCGAGCATGAGCGCATCTTCAAGCTGGCGCTCTTTATCGACCGCTGTGAATTTGGTGAAGTCCTTATCGGCGTAATATCCCTCGCGGAAATTCAGGTCGGCGGCGGCATTCGAAGCCAGAGTGATCTTGATGCGGCGGAAGTGCCCATTCTTGGCCGTGTTCGAAGAGTAGTAACCGAGAACGTAGTAATCGGAAACGGCGTCTTGCGCGTTAACGATGCCGCGATCGAGATCGTTGTTATCGAGGAACGCTTTGCCGCCGGTGTCGCTGGCTAACGCGTAGAGCGTGTCCTGCGACTGGTGGAGGCTGTCGCTGACTTGCTGCGCCGCTGCGCCGGTGTACATTCCCTGGTTGCCCTGCGAGCCTACGGTAGCGTCGCCCAAAGGCGCTTCGGCAACCAGGCCGCGCGCATCGATGGTCCAGAACGTGACGCCCGAGCGAATGGCTTCGTCAACGGTTGCGTGCAGTTGCGCCTGATTGTCGATGCCGTTGAGGCGCATGCCGCCGGCAAAGTAAATCAGCGACTTTTTTTCGCTGACGCGGCCCAGCATGTGCGCCGCGGTTTCGAGCGCCGAGAGCTGGCGATCCGTATTGAAGACGTTGAACTCACTGTCGTCCTGGCCAAAGGCCGCGCCGGTGTCGGAGCTACTGGCGTCGTCACTGGTGTCGGCGAATCCCTGGCCTTCGCCGACGGACATGGTTTCAAGAATGCTCAACAGGCGGTTGCGATCGGTCGTGAAGTCCTGCAGAATGTCGACGCCTCCGCCCTCAAAGCGCAGGATGGATACCATGTCGACGGCTGTGAGCTGGGTGCGGATAAACTGTTCGGCTGCGTTGAGCGCGCGGCTCTGGTCAGGCGGATACATGCCGACCATGTCGAAATAGAGCGCGATCAGCCTGCGGTTCTTGTACTTTTCCTGGCCCATTGCTTCAGCTGCAATCTGGGTTCGCGCCAGGCGGTTGTATATGTGCACATCTTCAGTTTTTGAACTGGAAGCCGGCAGCACTTTTGCGTTTGAAGTCAGGTCCTGATGCTCGCAGTATTTTATTTCCTGGGGCGCGCCGTCTTCGGTAACAACAAAGTCCTTGGCTGTGAGGCCGGGAATGAAGTGGCCCTGCTTGTCTTTGACCACCACCGATTCGACAACCAGCTGCGACTGAACGTTGAGCGTATAGCCCTGGTCGGCGCCGGCGGCTTTGTTTTGGCCGATCTGTTGAGCGGGCGAAAAGGCGCATGTGGCGCAAAGCAGCGGAAGGATTGGCAGGATGCGCATGATTAGAACCTCACCCGCAGTTCGGTGCTGATGGAGCGCATTCCGTTTGCCGATGCCGGCCGGCCGAAGAGCTCGGCATTGGACAGGCTGGCATCGTCCCATGCGGTATTCCATGCAGTGAATTCAGGGTGGTTGAGAGTATTGGTGGCGCTGATGGTTAGATCGAGATAGAGTTTGCCGTGCGGCCTGAAGGTGCGCGCCAGCGAATTGTTCAGCAGGAACTGATTCGGGCCGGTGATGGAGTCGCGGCCCGCAGTTCCCCACTGCCCCGGCGCCGGCGCCGTGTAAGCCGCCGCGTTGAGATGCGTGACGCCCGATGTATAAATTTTTTCGCCGGTAAGGCTGGGGCGAATGACGCTGGTGTAACCGGTGCCCGGCACGGCAATAGGATAGAGGGGAGTTTCAGGCAGGCCGGTGCCTTCAGTCATGGTGCCAACCAGCGTCCACTCTTTAAGCAGGCGGCCGCGCCAGCCGCTCATCAGCGTTCCGCCGCGAAGGCCTTCGCCGCTCGTGTACTGCGCCGTCAGCGATGCCAGTTGCCGCTGGTCGAATGTTGAGAGGCCGCGCTCGGCGCGCAGATTAAGCCAGTTTTGCGCAATGGCTGCCGAGCCGCTCGGGCCCGTGACGTTGGTGCTGGTGTATCCCTGGCCGCCGAGAATCGCATCGTCGTCGATTGATTTCGACCAGGTGTAATTCAGCGTGGCAGTGAATCCATTTTTGAGGCGGCGGCGCAACTGCATCTGGCCCGATTGGCGCGTGGAGTTACCGCCCGATAAACGGTATGTGAAATCGGAAGGACAATCGGGGCACACATCGGTTGCGCCGATAGGATATGTGTTGGGCAGCATTTGCTGCGCGCCGTGCGTGCCCTTGACGCCCATGTATGTGGCCACCATCTGCATTGCAAAAGGCAGATCGCGTTGAAAGGTGAGCTGCCAGACTTGCGCATAGCCGATGCGATAGTTGGGATCGATGGCGAAGGTGTCGAGCGTTCCATTCACGCACGCGAGGGACGGAACCGAAAAGCTGCTGATGGTGAGCGGGCATGAAGCTGGGTTGTTCTGAATGCTGAAACTGGTGGTATGCGGCAAA
>JBEKCW010000519.1:0-4171 GCA_050014675.1 Occallatibacter sp.
GTGAAGTAGTCGCTGTTGTAGGGGTTTGTGCACGGATCTTGCTGTGATTGATAAACCTGCACTCCGCTGTAGGTAAACGTCCCGTTGTAAGTCAGCGCATCGCCCGAATCGAGCTCCAGCGATAACACGTTGTTAGGGCTGATTCCAAACGCCTGAAAGAAGCCTCCTTCGCAACCCGCGCCCGCGCTGAAATCCCGACCCTCGAAGCTGCCAGTATTGTTCGTATTGTTGAAGACCAGGGAGATGTTCACCCCGTCAGGAACAAAAGTGTAGGTGGTGGTAAACGCCTGGACGTTCACGGCCTGCTGGTACATGAGAGACATCGCCGCGTGCGCTCCCGGAGGACTCGGCATCAGGTCGACAGCCGATCCCAACAGAGCCGGGATCAGCCCGGCGCTGGTTCCAACCACAGCGAAGTTCGGGCCGCCCGCACCAATGAACGCCGTGCCGCACGAAGCGGAAGTGATAGAGAGGAATCCAGAAACGCAGTTAAAGACCGGCGTGCTGGTGGTGGCCGCCTCCGTGGTCAATTCGGTCGCGGCCGCCGGGCTGGAAGCGGATGCAGACAGCGACGCAGCGATGGAGGGTGCTGCAGTAACTCCAGGCGTGACATTGAGCGCGGGCAGCGCTGTGCTCAGATCGTACTCTGCCGTAGCTACTGGGCTGCTCTCAAAACCCGGAGCTACAGAGATCGCTTTCAAAGTCTTGCTCGCGCTCACCGCGATAGGACTGCTGTACACGCTCGAAGAGGTCGTCGGCACACTTCCGTCGGTGGTGTAGTAAATGGCCGCGCCCGGGGTGGTGCTGGACAAGGTCACTGTCTGCTGAGTGCGATAAGCTCCTGCCGGGACAGAGAAAGTGGGTGCCTCGGCGCCATTTGAAGTCCAACTCAGCAAGGTCATCGAAAACGGTGGCAGCAAAAGCGCGGCCGAGGGATTGAAACTGTTCAGAGTCTGCGTAGCCGGCTGCACCTGTGTAGAGGATTCGTTATTATCCGTGATCCTTGCCGATGTGATCTGGGTCATCTCCACCGTTCCGACCGGTGCGCGCGGACCGGAAAACGTGACAGGCAGAGACTTGGTCTGATTCAGATTGAAGACGATCACAGAAGCCGAGGTTCCCTTTTGGAATGCAAATGATTGCAGATAGTGTGCGCCATTGAGTCGCACATTATCGCTGCTCAATGGCTGATTCCAGGTCGGATTGGCACCGCTTTGGGCTGTCTGGAGCATGTCGCCGCCAATGACAGTGTTTGCCAGCGCCTGGGTGAGGAAATGGGTTTCGCGGCGTTCGGACGTCCCCATATCCACGCCCCGCTCCATCACCTTCACCGATCTCCCGTCGTCGCGAACCAACTGATACGGAGCCATGGCAAATGCGTTCTGATACTTCGCGCCGATCCGCATCATCTGGAGCATATGTTCCGTTTGAGCAACACCCGCGCCCGCCGACAGCATCAACTGATTCAATTGCGCCTGGGCTATATTTCCCCTGACCGGGCTCAGGTCCGATTCAGACACATTCATCTTTGTGGATTGCTCCGTCGCCGAATGCGCCGATACTCCCACCTGCACATTCTGGAACACCTCGCCGCCGGGAGAATCGAAAAGCTCCGGTTCGGCAAACAAAGCGCCGAACAGCTTCGCCTGCCCTTCGTTATTGGCGCTCAACAGCAAGTAAGGCGCAATTTCAAAGGAGTCATGCTGCGTGCTGAAGGACAGCATCCTTGCATTATCAAGAGGTGAATACGCAGAGCCGCTGAGAATCAGGTCGAAGTTTTCAGCTTCAAAGCCGTTTGTTTGACGCGCCGCTCCAAATACAACATTTGCCCATTGCGAATAGGCGCGGGAACTCATGGCCTCGCCTGCAAACGAGTCGTTCCATGTCTCATTTCCCAGTTCAATGTGAACCTTCTCGAATACCGAAGTCCACGGCGCGGCCTGACCGCGAGCAATGCGCAACGCACTCCAGGGGTCGGACCCGGTGCCCGTCAGATATTCAATGAGATCCGTCATCTCCTGCGGGGTCGTTGCCGTGGGAATCGTGATCCACGGGTCGGCTCCCACCGCGGCGCATAACTGCAGAAACTCGTGAATGCCGTAGGCAGTATCCAGACTCGTCGTTTCATACGGACTGAAGCCCTCGCGATACCGCGCAAAGGGCGCCGCGAGCTGGTTGGGAATATCCGAGCCCAGCGTCGCGCTCCCTCCTGCCATCCGGATTGTCCCAGGATTCAGCTCCTTCAGTGCATTCACTACTTCGTCGCGAAACGCGGTCGGGTTGTCCGAGCTTGTATTGGCCTGCGTCAGGGAAACGTCATCCAACTCCACATTGGCTCCCGCCGCTGCAAATCTCAACTGCATCTGGCACAACGCCGCCCCTGTCTCATCGGCGGAAAAACTCAGCGTGTAGTTCTGCCACGCGTTCGTTAGCGCCACGGTCTGGTTCAGATAAGGTGCAATCCCGGTGGACAACCGCTCAACATTCACACCGAGCTGATTATTGCCGCCCGCACTCTTGGCCCTGAACGTAACCTGGAAGTTTCCATTGAGCCTGATATGGCCCTGCCCTTCCAGGCTGTCAAGCGTCTGGCTCAATGCGACAGACTGTCCTGGCCTGCCGGCGCTCAAGAGGAGCGCTTGCTTGCCCGGTGTTTCCGGCGAGAGATCAGCCGACTCGGTCGAAATCGTTCCTCCGCCAGAGACTGTCTTCTCCCAACCCTCATCGCCGCTGCCGGGCATGTAGACTTCCACCGAAATATAGTCGCCGATAGCTAGGTCCAAGTTCTTGTCGAACACAAACGCAGGTCCGCAATTGGAACAAGGACCAGCAGCCGTGCTTGACGCGACGCTGCCCGTTGCCCCGACCGCGTTCCCAGACAAGACCTGGAAATGTCCGCCTTTCCAGAATCCCGCCGGCTGTGCGTTCCCCTGGTTGTTATCCGTGCAGCTATTGCCCGACACAGCGGAGCACTGAAAAATTTCCCGGTACTTCAGACCCTCAAATCCAGGATTTCGAAATATCAGGTTCTTCATCATCCGGCCCGAGTCCCAGTTAGACCTGTCGGATAGATTCACCCCAAGCCGGTTCACCGAAGATTGCTGGATCACCCCGGATATTTGAATATTGGTCGACGTCGATTGTGCATGAATAATCGCGGCGCAAAAAAGCAGGATGGTTATGGAAGCAAAGAAGAAAGGAATTTGAAAAAATGTCGACGTCGATCTAACTTTCAGCGCAGTCATTGCGATCTCCTCAAAAAATTACGGATGGGACTCAGCAAGGCGCAACGTGCTTATGCGTATTACTTCGGTCAGATCCTGCGGTTTCGCATTCACTAACCGTTTCATCGCCATCTAATCGCGATTTTCGCATTCACTAACCGTTTCATCGCCATCTAATCGCGATCGCGTCAGGCAGCTTCAGAAGGTTCAGACCGAAAGCCTAGGCACGATTGCAAGAGTTCATCAATTTGACCTGAACAGGGCCCACGGCGCTTTTGCCGCTGATCCCTGGTTAGTGCATGCAAGCCACCTTGGCTTCCTCACACTTGGGACTGCGAAACGATGAACACCGAGTTACTCGGCTGAATGCCACCACATTTGGGATAAGTACACTTTAACCCATTCGTACTTATTTTTGGTGACTAACGTCATCGATTCTGCATTCTTGCGCAATCGCCGTGCAACCGCAGAGCGATTGGATTCAACGAAAAAGCCTTAACCAAATCATCGATTCCAGTTAGTGTCGACGTCCACAAACCTAATTAAAACAAGGCACTACGGGAAGTTGAGGCCGCGAATCCTTTGAACTTCTCGGCCAGCATTTTGTCCTTTTCGCTCCGCAACCAGGAGTTGCGGGACAGAAACCAAGACCAGTTAGTAAGGCTGAAAATGAATATTACCTTAAGATTCAACTGGTTGAAAGTTTTTTTGAAGAGGGTGAACCGAAATGCACACCCACTCCGGAATGGATCCAAAATCAAAGAGCCTCCTCATAACATCAATAAAATCAGCGATTCATCTAGAACACTCCTGCTACCGTTCAATGCTCATCTAGCAGCATTGTTGAGCAGTACAAAAGTAACGTATCGGAGAGGTACCAATCATCAGAATGGTGCCCTCCACGTTACGAGGAAAGCTCAAATGATCATTTGGTTCTGGTTTACGAC
>JBEKCW010000520.1:0-3362 GCA_050014675.1 Occallatibacter sp.
CAACTTGTGGATATTGCGCAGTTGGCGGCACGGGGGTTGATAGAAGGGAGCAGTGCTAACGATGAAGGGTGATACGAAATACGAGTTATTTTCCAAGGAACCCGGGAAGTTCTCCAAAGACGTATATGAACGGGTATCGAAAATCGCTGAGGAGTTGAAAGCGCACATGGATACCAAGTCGTTCCGCTCAAAGCTTGAACTAGTCCATAAAGTTAATGGGAAGAGCCAGGATGTTCAGAAATTGATAGCTGACGAGCTTGTGAGGCTCAAATTTATGCCTGAGAAGAGAGGCCTCTTTAGCGAATGCGAAGTTCCTAGTCTCCGGCCGGATCTTTATTTACAACTCGGGAAATCGGGGATTCTCGTCGAGGTTGAACGAGGCAAGACAACCGCAAATAACATGGACTTCTTGGACGTTTGGAAGTGTCACATATGCGCTCATGCAGATTTCCTGTTCTTAATTGTGCCTTGCGAGAGAGCCAGAACAACCGGCAAACCCACCAAAGAATTTGAAAGAGTCAAAAACCGCATCGGAACTTTCTTTAAGCGTGGAAACTACGTAAATGTCGAGGAAGTTCACTTGTTCGGTTACTAGTCAGCCGGGGTTGGACATCCCACCGGTGCGGAAGGACTGAGATGAAGATTGTTGTCGCAATCAAGCAAGTACCGGAACGCGATGCGCCTGTGCGCATTGCAGCCGATCACAAGTCCATTGATGAGGGCGACCTCAACTGGGCTATGAACGAGCCTGATGCCTATGCGCTCGAAGAGGCTCTGCAACTCAAAGAGAAAAACGGCGGCGAAGTCATCGTGCTGAGCGCTGGCCCTGAGCGCGTGGGTTCAACCATCCGCGAAGCCCTCGCCAAGGGCGCAGACCGAGCAATACACGTTATCTCGGACGACCTGGGCTCGCGCGACGCGCTCGGCGTGGCCAGGCTGCTGGCTGAAGCCATCAAGCCCGAGAGCCCCGACCTGGTGCTCACCGGCCTGCAGAGTGAAGACCTGGGCCTGGGCCAGACCGGCGTGATTGTCGCCGAGTTGCTCGGCCTGCCCCACTCCACCCTCATTTTGCAGGTTGAAAAGACCGACAGCGGCATCAAGGTAAAACGGGAACTTGAAGAGGGATGGTTCCAGCACATCGAGCTGCCGCTTCCGGCGGTCCTCACCATTCAATCGGGTGGCAACAAGCTGCGCTACGCCACACTCATGGGCATCAAGCGCGCCAAAATGAAAGAAGTGCGCGCCGTGGCTGCCGCAGACCTTGGCCCCGCAGCCGCGCCCGTGCTTACGCTTGAGCAAATCTCTTTACCCTCAAAACAAAAATCCACACAAATCCTGCCCGGCTCGGCCAAAGAAGCCGCCGCGGCGCTAGTTGAAAAACTCAAGTTTGAAGCGAGGGTGCTATGAGTATTTTTCTCGTCTTGGAAGAGAGCGGTGGCAAGATCAGGCGCGTCAGCTGGGAGGCGGCAGCCGCAGCACAGAAGCTCGCCGGTGGCGCGGGCGTAACCGCCGTAGTCATCGGCGCACAGACCGAATCTCTCGCAGCCGAATCCGCCACTCGCGGATTCGCCGCTGTCGTTCGACTCGAGCATCCGCTGCTGGGGCAATACACCGCCGATGGGTATGTGGCGGCTTTGCAGCAACTCATCGAAAAAGAGAACCCCACGCACATCGTTTTTCCGCACACCTACCAGGTGCGCGATTTCGCGCCCGCCCTCGCCACGCGCATGGGCCAGGTGCTCATCGGCGACGTTGTATCCATTGAAGAAGGTCCCACCTTCACCCGCCAGCTCATGCAGGGCCGGCTCAACGGCAGCTTCAAGCCTGCCGGTTCGGGCCCGTGCTTTGTTTCCGTGCAGGCCGGCGCGTTCCGCGCCGACGCAGCAGCCACTGGCGCCTCCGCACCTGTCTCAACCTTCACGCCAACCCTCGACGCCGCGCAAATTCGCACCAAACCCTCCGAGCCCTTCCGCGGATCGGCGCAGACCGTCGATCTCGGCTCCGCGCAAATGATAGTCAGCGTAGGCCGCGGCATTCGCGAAGCCGAAAATCTGCCGCTCATCGAAAACCTCGCCGCCGCGCTAGGCGCTGAGATCGCCGCTTCGCGCCCCATCTGCGATAACGGCTGGCTGCCGATGGAGCGCCAGGTGGGCAGCTCTGGCCAGTCCGTCGCACCCAAGCTCTATCTAGCCGTGGGCATCTCAGGCGCCATTCAGCACCTGGTAGGAATGAAGGCCTCGCAGTGCATCGTGGCCATCAACAAAGACCCCGACGCGCCCATCTTCGAAGTGGCGGATTACGGGATTGTTGGTGATCTGTTTGAGGTTGTTCCGGCGCTGACTGAGGCGGTGAAGGCGGCAAAGAGCTAGCGCAGTCGGGGCTCCATGCGCTATCGTTCCTTCTTTACCAGCTAAGCCAGCTTCACGGGAGCCTTCGCCATGTTTCTTCCCGAGACCTACCAATCCGCGCTCGCGCTCATGCTCCTTTCCATGCTTTGCTGGGGATCGTGGGCCAACACCCTCAAGCTTTGTCCGCGCTATCGCTTCCAGCTCTTCTACTGGGACTACGCAATCGGCCTGGCCCTCGCCGCGCTGGTGCTCGGCCTCACCGCCGGCAGCATGGGCCATAGCGGACCCACGCTCCTGGCCGATCTTCCGGCCACCGCGCCCATCCTCATCGTCTACGCTCTCATCGGCGGCGCGGTGTTCAACGTCGCCAACCTGCTTTTGGTCGCGGCCATCGATGTTGCCGGCCTCGCTGTCGCCTTCCCGGTGGGGATCGGCCTCGCGCTGGTTATAGGCGCAGTTTCGAACTACGTCATCAAGCCTGAAGGCAATCCCCTGCTGCTCTTCGGCGGCGTGGCCCTCGTGGCCGTGGCCATTGTGCTCGACGCCATGGCCTACCGCAAGCGCGAAGCCACGGCGAAAGCCACCACAGCCCGCGGAATCATCATCTCGCTTGCCGCCGGCGTGCTGATGGGGTGTTTCTATCCCTTCGTTGCCAAGTCGCTCAACGGCGTGCCCGGCGCACCCTCACCGGGCCCTTACGCCGTCTCTGTCTTCTTTGCCATCGGCCTGCTCATATCAAACGTACCGGCAAACTGGCTGCTGATGCTCAAGCCGCTCGACGGCAAACCCCGCGTCGATGGTGCAGATTATTTCCGCGCGCCCTTCGGCTGGCATCTGGCCGGCATTCTGGGCGGAGCGATCTGGTGCCTGGGCGGCGTTGCCAACTTTGTAGCCTCAGGCGCGCACCTTGTTGGCCCCGCCGTCAGCTACACCATCGGCCAGGGAGCCACCATGGTCTCGGCCTGCTGGGGGGTCTTCGTATGGCGCGAGTTTGCCGGCGCTCCGCGCTCCGCT
>JBEKCW010000521.1:0-3352 GCA_050014675.1 Occallatibacter sp.
TCCAAGCACAAAACAAGCTGACCACAGATCACTGTTCACTGACCACTGTTTTCAGCCTTTCGCCGTAGCAAACCGCTTGTTAACCTCTGCCCAGTTCACCACGTTCCACCACGCCGCCAGGTAATCGGGGCGCTTGTTCTGGTACTTCAGGTAGTAGGCGTGCTCCCACACATCGTTGCCGACGATGGGATAGAGACCCTGCGAGAGCGGCGAATCCTGGTTGGGGGTGGTAATCACCTTCAATTTGCCGCCGGTAAACACCAGCCAGCCCCAGCCCGAGCCAAATTGCTTGGCCGTGGTCTCGTTGAAAGTCTTTTTGAAAGTTTCAAAGTTGGTGAAGTCGGCGTCAATCTGCGCGGCGATTGCGCCGGTGGGCGCGCCGCCGATGCCTTCTGACCCGGCCGGACCCATCAGCTTCCAGAATGCGGTATGGTTCGAGTGGCCGCCGCCATTGTTGCGCACAACGCCGCGAATGTCTTCGGGAATTGCGTTCAGGTCCTTGATGAGATCGTCGACCGATTTTGCGGCCAGATCGGGGTGGTTGGCCAGCGCATTATTCACGTTGGTGATGTACGCCTGGTGGTGCTTGTCGTGGTGCAGCTTCATGGTTTCCGCATCGATAAAGGGCTCAAGGGCGGAGTAGTCGTAGGGAAGCGGTGCGAGTTCGTATGCCATAAGGGGAATTCTCCTTCGATCAGATTGTAACGGGTGGGGTGGGCCCTATTTGGGCCAGACAGTGTGAAAAATCAACATCCTACGCCGGCGTCGACACACTGGCTTGGATGCCGCCCGGCTCAGCCCGGGTGCGAAAAAATCAACAAATCTCAATCATTGCCCTTGATGCGGACAAATTAGTATCTTTGCCATGCTACGCAGCGTCATAACTTAGTAGCATGGCCGCGTGGGTTTGTGGTTTCCCAAGTCTCGAAGTCAAGACCTGGGGCACCAGGATCATGCGGATGGCGTCCCCGTTTTCCGCGTTTCACCAGGTCAATTCAGCCTATGAGCGAACAACCTTTGTACAAATGCCTCACCCAGCAGGGCGAGGCATTCGGCGGCCCCGGCATGCAGCCACGCTGGACCTCGAGCGTAAAAGACGCGGTGGGCACGGCCTACGCCGCTTCAAGCCGCATCTGGTTCACCTGTTCCCACGGCATCCTCAACGAAATCTACCACCCCACCATCGACCGCCCCCAGGTGCGCGACATGGAGTTCCTGGTGACCGACGGCGAGACCTTTGCCCACGAGGAAAAGCGCGATCTGATCTCGGAGTTCGAGTACATCCATCCCGAGGCGCTGGGTGTGCGGTACATTAACCGCGATCCCGAAGGCCGTTATGCCCTGATCAAAGAGATCATCTGCGACCCGCACCACTCGGTGGTGCTGCAGCGGGTGCGGCTTGAGGGGCATGCCGAATTGCTGAAAAGGCTCAAGGTTTTCGCGCTGCTGGCGCCGCATCTCGACGGCGGCGGCGCAGGCAACTCGGCCTGGGCCGTTGACCTGGCCGGACGCAAGGTTCTGCTGGCGTGGAAAGACGGGTGGTCGCTGGTGATGGCCGCCAGTTGCGGCTTCTCGCATGTGAGTTGCGGCTTTGTTGGCTTCAGCGATGGCTGGCGCGACCTGATGCAGGACTTCAAGATGGATTGGGAGTTTGGCACGGCGACCAATGGCAATGTGGCCGTGATGGGCCAGATCAATCTTGCCGGCTGCGCGGTTCCTGACCAAACGATGCAGGCCGGCGATGATTCCGCCGAGTTGACCGAAAACGCAAATGGAATAGCGGCGTATGAATTTACGGTTGCCATCGGAATTGGCGCCGGCAACCATACGGCTGCGCAAAAAACGCTGGGGTCTTTGTCCGCTCCGTACGCCGACATGCGCAAGCGCTATATCGACCAGTGGCACCGCGCAGCCAACCCGGAGGGGCTGGCCGCCAAAGCGATGGACGGCGGCAAGCTGATGCGCGCCAGCCATAACGTGCTGCTGGCCCATGAAGACAAAACCTTCAGCGGCGCATTTGTGGCCTCAGCCTCCATACCCTGGGGACAGGCCAAGGGCGACGACGACCTGGGCGGCTACCACCTGGTGTGGACCCGCGACATGGTGCAGACCGCAACGGCTCTGCTCGCCTGCGGCCGCGCCGAGACGGCCCGGCGCGCGCTCGTCTACCTGGCCTGTACCCAGCAGATCGACGGCGGCTTTGCCCAGAACTTCTGGATTGACGGCACGCCCTACTGGAGCGGCAAACAGCTCGACGAGGTCGCGTTCCCCATCATTCTCGCGTGGCGATTGTGGAAGGCCAATGCTCTTGGCAACCTTGAGATTTTTCCATTTGTCGAGCGCGCTGCCGGATGCCTGGTGCGACAGGCGCCGATTACCCACCAGGAGCGCTGGGAAGAAAATTCCGGCTATTCGCCTTCAACGCTCGCAGCCGTAATCAGCGGGCTCATTTGCGCGGCCGAGATAGCCCGCGCCCATGATTCCGCCGAGCTGGGCGTGTTTCTTGAGGATTTTGCCGACTGGATCGAGGGCCATCTTGAAGACTGGACGGTGACCAAAAACGGCATCCTGCTTCCCGAGATCAAGCGGCACTACATGCGCATTCGCCCGCCGGAGTGCGGCGAAGCCTATGCCCACGAGGCCTGCGGAACCGAGACCGTCCGCCTTGCCAATCGCCCGCCCGGCACGCCCTATGAGTTCCAGGCGCGTGAGATTATCGATGCCGGATTCCTGGAGCTGGTGCGTTACGGAATTCGCCCAGCCGACGATCCGCTGATGGCGGATTCGCTCAAAGTAGTGGACGCGGTTTTGAAACGCGACCTGCCCCAGGGCCCCGGCTGGCTGCGCTACAACAACGACGGCTACGGCCAGCGGCCCGATGGCGGCCCATTCAAAGGCTGGGGACAGGGGCGCGTGTGGCCCCTGCTGGGCGGCGAGCGCGCCCATTTTGAACTTGCCGCAGGCAATGATATTGCGCCCTATATCGCCGCCTACGAGAAGTTCGCCACCGACGGCCAGATGATGCCCGAGCAGGTGTGGGATGAGGCCGACCGGCCCGAGCGGCGGTTGAAATTCGGCAAGCCGGCCGGCTCGGCGGTTCCGCTGGTATGGGCGCACGCCGAGTACCTCAAGCTGCTGCGCTCGGCCGTCGACGGCAAAGTGTTTGACCGCATCGATACTGTTTATGACCGCTATTCGAAACCAGGGGCCCGCAGCGGCATCAATCATCGGTTGGAGATCTATTCGCGGCAGCGGCCCATCCAAAGCATGGACGCGGGCCGTGCCTTGCGCGTGCTCGACGATAACCATTTTGAAGTTTTGTGGACCTGCGATGCGTGGCAAACCAAGCACA
>JBEKCW010000522.1:0-3333 GCA_050014675.1 Occallatibacter sp.
TTGCTCGATGAAAGGTTCCCGCTCTTTCAGGTTGACCTGGCATATTGCTACATGCTTTTGCAAAATGGCTATAAGCTTTACTACACTCCGTGCGCCGAGATAATTCACTTCGGAAGCCAAAGCGTAAACAAAACCCCAAAGGAGAGCCTTAAATTGATCCACAAGGGTTTTCACGATTTTAATGTTCATTATGATTATTTCGGGAAGAGCCGCTTTACTAAGTCGCTCGTCTCCTTTGCGATTGAAGTGCGTTACCGGTTGAAACTGGCAGAATTTTATTTCGGCAGCGACAAACGGGTAAACAAAGGTCCAGGACGCGCTAAGAAAATTTAGATCGCCAGAGTATCCAGGCCTGACATTGCGTCGTTGGTGACTTACCCGCTTAATCGCGCGCCCTTCTCGGGGAATACACGGGCGGTAGTTCCTTGTGCTTTGTCCTCAAAGATCCGATTTATCGGTGTTACAGCACCAGCCGGAATTCAAGGATGGCGTTGCCCGCGTTAGGACCAGAGGCGCGCAACTGGACTGCTCCCGGAACTCCGTGGGAACCCATGTCCGGAAGGACTTCGAGGGGCACAGGCACACGTCCCATCGGCGGCAATGTCATTGAAGCGACAGGGAGCCTGTAGTTCCATCCATCGGGCACCTTCACGGACAGAGTTATGCTCAGGGGCTGGTTCGAGAAGTTGTAGGCGAACATCTGGATCTTGTTCCCAAACTTGCCGCCGATCCCTTCGACGGAGGCGCTGGCCGTGGGTGGCCCAGCCTGTGGCTTGCTGTGCATCATTTGTTCATCAGTGAAGACAGCTTGCAGCACTACGGGCGAGGGCGGCGCTGAAGTTCCCGGGTTGGATGGCGGTGGAGCGACCAGGGTGGGGCGCCCCTGGGATTGCAACTTTCCAGAGTTCCAGGCTTTCACTGTTCCCGCCGGTAGAACGATAAAGATGGGAGCGGGACCAAGTTGGAGATCCTGCCCGTTTCGTCCAGCGGGCCGAATTCTACGCCCAATATTGTCGTAAACGGCGCTGGGAGAGACAGGGAGATGCACTGTGGAGGTGGCTTTGTCGTCCCATGCAACCAGCACGTCCATGGGGTTACCATCGGGAGACGCGCGAAATGCAAAGACAGCGCCCTCCTGGACAGCGCTTCCATGCATCATGGCGATTGGCTTGGCGCCGGCGAGGAGTCTTCCCACAGCGGCCAATGCCAGATATCCGGGACGCGGCGTCAGATCCTTGCGCAGCAGGCCAAACTGTCTTCCGTTTTCGGTGTAACTGCCGAACACAAAAAAGAAAGTGTTCTGCGCATTCAGGTAGAGCGATGTGGCATAGAGCTTTGGCAGCACCTGCGCCGAAAGGATCATATCGGCAGGAGAAGGATCCTCGGTGACGGGGTCGCTGATCTTCGGCACATTCAGATTGAACTCATCCACCCAGAGCGGTTTGCCGTTGGCGAGGCGTTCCCATGCCGCATAGCGCTCAGGAAGCTGATCCAGCGGCAAGTAGTGGTGGAAGTTGAGCGTATCGTAGTATGGGTCAACCTGGTTCTGACTAAATTCCTGCAGTTCGGCTGGGATCATCGCAGCCGACCAGGCGCTGGAACAGACGATTATGTCAGGATTTCCTGCCTTCATTCCGAGGTATGCCGCCTTCTGGAAGCTGGCGATTTCAGCGCCTGAAGAGTGTACATCGCCTTCGTTCCACGGCTCGATACCCTCTACCGTACCGCGCCACCTGAGCGCCAGCGCGCGATAGAAGTTGAAGACGTCACGGAGATCAATGGGAAGATGGAGACCCTCGTGTGTTGCCCACCCTGGAATGCCCTGCATCACTTCCAGCACTCGCAGTCCTGCGGCGTGCATGATGTTCGTTTCGTCGTCAGCGTCAGCAGACTCGACCAAGTCACCCTTGTCTGGTTCGAGGTCTCTCCAGCGAAACCGATCTCGCTCCCAATTCATTCCGGCCAAGCTGGCCAGGCTTGCGACGGTCTTCCACTGCTTGGGTGTCTGGTAAAAAATGCCCGCCGAAGTGTCGATGCTGATGCCCGAATCGTGAGGTGTGGGCGCGGCCAACGGAGCGATTACCCCAACGGTGACATCTTCCGGAGCCCCGTCCCGGGTTACGCGAAAAAAGCCGATGGGTAGTTTCCCAAGGTTGGCGCGCCCATCGTCCTCATTGCCCTGAGCGACCACGCGGCCATCGTAGCCCACGGCCCGCCAATGGCTGGATGAGCTGGGCGGAAGCGGAACGGAGACCTGCTGTCCTTCGATGAAGACATTGCCCGGATTCCCGGGCAAGGGAACAGGAGTCTGGGCTTGCGTGGCAACTGCCAGGCCCAATGCGGCGGTGATTAAATTCCAAGTTCGCATGGTATTCGTTTTGATTTGTTCTGCGTGGCTTCGCAACATGAATTCATATGGTGGCTCCCGTCCTCTCTTACGCTGAAGGTCCAAAGCCCTCTTTAAAGTGCTTCGGTTTTTGCTCCGGCCCTCCGGCGACTCATCGGCGATGCCGCATGAGATAATCACATGATTGCCGATACATTCGGGCTCTTCGCGTCTCCCCTATGAGAGTTCTCATCGATTGTACTCAAATTAGCCGACTCAAGGCGGGCGTCGGCGTCTATGCGATCAATCTCGTCAGGGAACTCATTGGATTAAATGCAGATATGCGTCTGTGGCTCTTGGTCCAGGATGATGACCCCGAATTCCTCTTCGACGACGACTGTGTGACGGTCGTGCGCGTTCCGGCACGTAGCTTTCGCCGCTTACCCTTTCGCTTTCTGCTTGAACAGGCCTATATTCCGTGGCTTTGTTATAAGTACAGAATTGACGTTGTGCACTCGCTGCATTATGCCTTTCCACTTATACCGCTGCGCGCGCGCAAAGTAGTTACGGTGCATGACATGACGAGCTTCAAATTTCCCGAAGTTCATACTCGCTTCAGAGGCTTGTATTATCGGTTCTTTCTTAGAGCTTCGCGACGCGGAGCTGACCATTTGCTGTTTGTCTCGCGTTCGACTCATAACGATTACCAGAGAAAGTTCCATCGCAATGATGAGTCGTGTCATGTCGCAATGCTCGGCACGGGGCCGGAATTTCACGCGCATCTTGATCCGCAGCGAGTCGATACCACGCTACAAAAATATGAAGTGAAAAAGCCTTATATCCTCTACGTTGGAACGCTCGAACCGCGGAAGAATCTCACCCGTCTCGTGGAGGCATTCGCAGGACTTGTCCGCGGGTATCCGGATCATACCCTCATCATTGCAGGGAAGAAGGGCTGGATGTACGACAAATTGTTTGAAACTGTCCATGCGACGCATATGGATGAA
>JBEKCW010000523.1:0-3317 GCA_050014675.1 Occallatibacter sp.
TCGCAGGCCGCGTCCCCCCGCCGGTCCCCAACCTGGTTCCGGCTTGTCGAATCCGGTTCGTTGCCGTCTGAAGATCCGGTTTTCGGGCCCTCCTCTTGAGACTTGCCCCGCGTTCGGCGCAAATAGACCTCGCGCAACGCCACCAGCAGCAATGCCGTGAACGTCACAATCAGCAGCAGTATCGCCGTTGTCCCATGCAACTGTTCAAGCGGCTGTCCCATATCGCCACCCACATCCCGAACCAGCAACGCCAGGCCCACAAACACAAAGACGATATGGGTGCAAAACACCTGCAGAGAAGCTTTGCCAAGCGTGAGAAACGGCTCGATCGCCAGGATCTTAACGAGATGCCGGCGCAGCCAGTACACCACAATCGAAAATGTAACCAGGTTGATCACCCGCAGCGGCCCAATCTGCCACTTGTCTAGCAGCAGCCCCAGCGCCTGTTGCGTCAAGTGCGGCCCCAGCCATTCCCACCTGATACCGATAAAGAACACGCAAAGTGCACAACAAGCCGCCGCGAGCCACGCCGGAGGGTCGCTAAAAGTCTCGCGGCGCGTCGCCGACCGCGCACCCACCCACAGCCCTACAACCCACACAGCCTGCCACGCAAACAAATTGAACGCGCCCGTCTCCTGCAGGGGAATTCGCAGGTGAGTCACTTCGACAACCCAGTTATGCACCAAGTCGCGCAGGCCGAACTGCGCCAGCAGCCACACACAGCCGCTCACCGCGAGCATCCATCTCCATCCAAAACGCAAAGCTGCCGACAAAAGCATGGGTGTGAAAAACATGAACGTCACGTACATGGGTAGAATGTCGAGCAACGGCGGGCAATAGAGCAGCAGCACCGATCCTGCAATCGCCACAAACGGATGCGCAAGATAAAAGTCGAGCAGATTGCTGATGGCCGCCTTATGCGTGTGCAGCGCGAACGCCGCGGCCACCGTAAAAACCAACGCCAGCATCAACAGGTGATAGCGGTAGATTTGCAGTGACCGCTTCCACAATCGCGCGCGCACCCGCGTCGAATCTTCGATCGTCTCCCTGATGTAAAGCCGGCCCACAAGCAACGCGGATACAAAAACAAATCCTTCCGCCGAAGACACGAATCCGATCGGGGAATTCACGAGGTCACTGAATCGCGTGGGCAAGTGTGTGAGCGTCATCCACACCAGAAAAAGCCCACGCATGGCGTCGAGTTCGGGCCGGCGATCAAGGCGGGGAAGAAACTTCATAAAAGGCGCCGAACGGGCAACATCGTTAACTCTTTAGACGCTTGCCGCACTCCCCGGTTGTCCGGCGCTCCAACTACCTGCAATCACAGCAGATTCATTCCCATTGAAAATTGCGGGAAGCGGTAACACACCGCTCCCCGCAGCCTGTGTTCGTTCACTCGCCGGCCGTGCCCTCGGCGCGCTCGAGCTCGGCGATGTACTCAACCACCGCCTCGCTCCAGCCGTCGATGTGCGTCCAGGCGCCGTAGCCCACGCCGTTCTGGTTCGACGCCACGTTGATCACGTAGCCCTTGCCGCGCGGCGCAGCCACATTGTCATGCGACTGCTCGTCGGTGATCACAACCATGCGGTCGTAACCACGCTTGCAATCGCCCTCAACGTGCTTGAGCGCAGCGCCCAGGTACGTGCCCGAGTGAGGCTGGCTTGCTTCGAGCGCGTCTCGCAGCGCCATGCCGCGGCGAGGGGCAACCAGCTTCGCGTGATCCGAGAAGGTGTAGATGGTTACCTTCTCCGCGATCTCGCGCAGCAGAATTGCCAGTCCGTACGCAGCGTCGGTTCGACGCATCTCAGAACGGCCCGAGATCGGCGACTCCATGGAGCCGGAGACGTCAACCAGCAGTACCGTGTGGCCTGCAAGCCGGCCGGCGCGGCCCTCAATCGAACGGAACATGGCCGACTCAAGAGCCTGCTCCCACTGCGGAGCCACGCGCGCAGCGGCAAGAAAACGGAAGGGCAGAACCCGCTCAGTCTTCATTGCCTCAAGCGCGTCAAGCACGAGCTGCTCGCTTGCGCCTGCCTGGTGCATATTGCGCAGGTTGCGCAGCAGCGCCAGCACGCCCAGCTTGCGCTCGGCCAGCAGACGCTCCCACACTTCACGCTTGGCAGCCTCGCGCACCTCTGCCTTCTCGCCGCGGCCCGCAGCCGAGAGTGCAACCTCCCAGGTGTCAGGCGTGGCAAGCTGGTTTTCGGCAAGGCGCTTCCACAGCTCGGCCTGCTCCTGGCTTGCAGGGCGGGCGTGCGAGAGGAAGAGCACGTCGCGCAGACGCACAGCGCCAGCGCGGTCGTACTTGGCCAGCGCGTACTCGTCGAACTTGCCGAATGCCCCAGCCAGACCCTTCTTGACCTGCGCGGAGAGCGGCTGGCGCCCGCCGGCCCAGTAGATGGCTACGAACTCGCTCAGCTCGTCGGCACGCTGGATGACACGGGTGAGCGTGTCAGCCACCAGGCCGCGATGCGTTGCAAGGCGCGCCATTTCACGGACCAGGAGCAGCGGCGCGTGGCGCAGCTTCATGCGCTCGCGCGCTTCGACCGCCAGCGCGGCCACCTTCTCAGCCGCAACCTTAGGAACCAGTTCATGAATGCGGCCAGCGATCTGCACGCCGTCCTCGTAGAACTCGCCCTCCCACAGCATGCACGAGAGAACCGTGCGGCGCAGAGCCTGCTCCGCCGTGATCACTCGCGCCTTTGCGCCCTCATGAGTGCGCGGAGTCTTAAAAATGTTCAGACGCATTGTGCGCCTCCTTTCAATCGAAAAATCCCTGCCGGGGAAAAATCGGACGCGGAAGGTGATGCTCTGAGCCACGCCAGACCGAAGCCCGGCGGCAGGGTTCGAACCTGCGACCTCCGCTTACGCGGCGCTCTGCCGAAGTATCCGTATCCTGCGCCACCGGCAGTTTATTGTTTGAGTTTGTCAATTGATCTTAACGCGCGAGTGCGGCTTCGTCTTCCTGCTCTTCCTCGCCGTTATCGTCATCGTCTGCGACCGCAGCAAATCCTGCGGTGCTGAAGCCGCGCACCGGCTTTCTGCGACCGTCGCTGAAGTCCAGCGCCAGCTTGTGCATCTGGCCAATGCTCGGCCGGTTGCGGTCCCAGTAGTCAGTGCATTCGTGCACCGGAAACGGCACCAGTATCGCCGGCGTTGAGTTGGCGCAAATTACCAGCACATCCGTCTCGCGGTAGCCCGTGGTGTACTGCCCGTGCAAACACGTGCGGCATAAATGCGCGTTGCCTACCGGCGTTCCGTTTTTTACATTCACTTTGCCCATGGCAGTTTCGTTTCTAATCCGGTAATGCCGGAAG
>JBEKCW010000524.1:0-3314 GCA_050014675.1 Occallatibacter sp.
TTCTCACCTGGTGAGCGCGTTGCGGCGGTTCTAGGCCTCGATGCGGGTTCAACATCGACCAAGGCCATCTTGATGCGGCCTAACGGCGAGTTGCTCGTCAAGTGCTATCAGCTCTCCGGCGGAAACCCAATTGAAGATACCATCGCGGTCCTGGGCAATCTTCGCAAGCAGGTTGAAGACCAGGACGCGGAACTCGAAATCGTATCGGTGGCCACCACCGGCTATGCCAAGGACATGCTGAAAGAGGTGCTTCACGCCGACGTGGCGCTAGTTGAGACCGTCGCTCACACGCTTTCTGCCATGCAGCTTTACGATGATCCACACGTCATCGTCGATGTCGGTGGTCAGGACATCAAGCTCATCTTTGTGCAGCACGGGCGCGTGAAAGATTTCAAGCTCAACACGCAATGCTCGGCAGGCAACGGCTATTTTCTGCAATCCACGGCTGAAGGTTTCGGAATCCCCACGCACGCCTTCGCCGGCGCGGCGTTCACGGCAAAGTCGATGCCCGAATTCGGTTATGGGTGCGCCGTTTTTCTGCAAGGCGACATCGTGAATTTCCAGCGCCAGGGCTGGCGCGCTGAAGAGATTCTTGCCGCCCTGGCAGCCGTGTTGCCCAAAAACATTTTTCTGTATGTTGCCGGCGTTCCCAACCTGCCCGCGCACGGATCACGCTTTATACTGCAGGGCGGAACGCAGAAGAATCTCGCGGTGGTGAAAGCCGAGGTTGATTTTCTCCGCGCCTGCTTCCGCGGCACCGGCGTCGATCCTGAAATCGTTGTTCACGCGCACTGCGGGGAGTCCGGCGCCATTGGAGCCGCGCTTGAGGCTGCGCGCCTCTACCTTCGCGGCCATCGCACTTCGTTCATCGGGCTTGACGCTATCGAGACCATTCATTACCACACCACGCGGAGTGAGGCCACGCGCTGCAATTACTGCAAGAACAACTGCCTGCGCACATTCATCGACGTAAGCACACAGCCTGTCCACGCGACGCCCGCGCGAGTGATTGAATTTCCTGCGCTCGCAGCGCAGGTATCGCCGCTCATCAGCATTCAGGCCGCTCCAGGCGCGCGCACCGCAGTAGAAATGCCAAAGCCCTCCAGCACAGTGAAGCCGACGTCAAAAGTCCCGCTGGCCGAGGGCTCGAAGCGTCTCATCGTCGCGACCTGCGAGAAAGGCACGGTCGAAGACATTGACGCCATGCGCGCAATCAAGCACGATCTTGACCTGGTGAAGGAGGCCAACCCGAATATCATGGAAACGGCCGCGAACCGGGCTTTCCAGCCGGTTGATGTACCCGTTGTCGCCGATCCCATCCCCGCCCGCGATTCAATTTTCCAATCCGCCGCCACGCGCCTGCGAATCCATGCTGCACGCCAGCGAGCGAACTTCCGCGTGGGAATTCCGCGCGTGCTGAACGCGTACACGTATGCGCCTCTTTTTCAGGGATACTTCCAGAGCCTCGGCATACTTCCGGCGAACATCGTCTACTCCGGTGAAACCAGCGCAGAGCTCTATCGGGCCGGATCCAGCCGTGGCGCCGTCGATCCATGCTTCCCCTCCAAGGTGGCACTTGCCCACGTCCACGACCTGCTTCAAACCCAGCATGCCCGCAAGCCCCTTAACGCCATCTGGTTCCCGATGTACGACATGTTGACCACGCATCTGGCCAACCTTTCAGGATCGTTTGCCTGCCCCACCGTGACCGCAACGCCTGAGGCAGCCAAGGCCGCGTTCACCAAGGAGCGCGACCTGTTTGCTGAGAACGGAATCGCCTACGTGAATCCCGTTCTCAACCTGGCCGATGAAGAAGTGCTCGCCGATCAGCTTTTTCGCGCCTGGGCGCAGCTCCTCGGCCTCACGCGAGAAGAAAACGCTCGCGCGGTTCGCATTGGTTATGAAACGCTCGCCCGGTTTGAGACCACCATCCAGCGCAAGGCTCGCGCGGTTCTCGACCAACTGGAGCGCGAAGGCCGCATGGGAATTGTCATGCTCGGCCGTCCCTACCATCACGACCCCGGCCTCAATCACGGCATACTTGAAGAGTTCCAGAAGCTCGGCTACCCGATCTTTTCGCAAAGCACGCTACCGCTCGATGTTGACCTGCTCGATCGGCTCTTCGGCGACGAAGTGAGGCGCGGCGTCATCACGCATCCTCTCGACATCTCCGACGTTTGGAAGAACCGGTACTCCGCCTCAACCAATCACAAAATCTGGGCCGCCAAGTTTGCCGCTCGTCATCCGAATCTCTCCGCAATTGAGCTCTCCAGCTTCAAGTGCGGCCACGATGCGCCTATTTACAACGTCATCGAACGAATCCTCGAGAAATCACGCACGCCATTCTTCGCATTCAAAGACCTTGACGAAAACAAGCCCACGGGCTCGCTGCGAATTCGAGTGGAAACGGTGGATCATTTTCTGCGCCTGCATCGTGAACGCTCCTTGGGTGAACGCGTGGAAGCGGCTATCGAGGCGTGAGCGGAAATCCTCCCGCAGCATTCGCCGATCTGCCTGGTCATGAATCCACACCTCTGTGCGTAGCAGGCGATATATTCATATCAAGATCGATGCGGGCAATTGCCCGCATTCTTGCCCATTCCGCGCAGAAGGAGTTTCTTGATTTTGAAATCGTCATCCGTGGTTTTGCTGGCCGCTGCGGCCGTCCCGGTTTCTGCAATTTTGTTTATTCTTACGCCGCTTTCCAAGGCTCAACAGCAGGAAACATCCACTTCAGCTCCGGCACAGGTGTACCCCGCTCCTACCAATCTGCAAGTCCTTCCCAAAGACCTGACCGGCGCCCAGGTGCGCGACATCATGGAGGGCTGGGAGAATGACCTGGGCGCAGAATGCAGCACCTGCCACGTGCGCAATCCCAACGATCTTGGGCCCAATGGGCGGCCGCGATTCAACTACGCCGACGACTCAAAAGAAGAAAAGAAGACGGCGCGCGTGATGTACACGATGGTCGATACCATCAACGCGAACTTTGTATCGAAGGTGCCGAACTCCGGTGTTCCCGTGAACTGCGGAACGTGCCATCGCGGCCATTTGAGCCCCGAACCGTTTAATGGCGACGATGTCCAGAAGCCGGCGACCCCAGCGTCTACGCACTGACGGCGCGGTATAAAGACGGTATAAAGACTCTACGAAGTTTTGAGGATTCGTGCTACGCTCTGCTCAAGTGACTATGCGGCGCACAAGAACGCGAACTTCAATCAAGGTGCAATTGCGCATCAACCACATGGATGTGTGCTGCGGGCCGCCGTCTGTCTTCCTTTCCAGCCTTATCTAAAGCGCCGCAAGCATTGGGC
>JBEKCW010000525.1:0-3291 GCA_050014675.1 Occallatibacter sp.
GCTCTGCGAATGGGCTCTTCGCCCGTTAACTGCCTTCGACGCAGAACGCGAGGAGACTGGGTAACGGTCGTCGAGAGCGCCGTCAAAAGACTCAGTGCGAGTGGAATGCTGATCGACAGCAGATGAAATGCAGAAAAGAAGTCTTCACGCATCAGCGAATTCAAGTCGACACGTGAATGCCTGAAGTGGTGCAGAAGAAGGTTGGTGAAGACAAAAAGGACGCTGAGACTTGCCGACAATCCCAAACGCAGCCTCTGAGCTGTCACTTCACGCAATGCCGTCGGATGCAACAACACATATGTGGCAAATCCTGACCACACAAACGTGATTGCCGGTACCAGGCCGAAACCAAGCGGCACAAACGCTGAGTAAGGCCAGGGGAGGGCAATCCAGCCGCCTTGCAATGCGCGAGCGAGTATTGGCCTGCTGAAAAGGCGCCAGGCCGGATAGATCGAGGTCCATGCTGCGCAAAAAACGAGAGGCAAAGCAAAGCTTCGCAGTCTGCTCGGGGATCCCGCGGCAATTGCAAGGCAAACCTGCCGCCAGAACCATGTCATGGAGCGTCCTTGTTGAAGCTCTTCCATCAAATCTCCCACCAGCGCATCGCTCGTCGACCCAGATCCCAGGTGCTCAACCATCCATGCAGCAAACGGCACCAACTTGGTCGATTTCATGTGGCCCTCCCCCCTGTTGCCGGAAGCGATTTCCATAACTTGTTCAGAACTTCTCGCGTTTCGCGAACCGTGTTCAAGCCCTCTTCGGTAACGCGAAAATACCGCTTTGCCCTGCCGCCTCGCTCCGGCGATGGATCACCCAGCGTGGAGGCAATCAGACCTTTCAACTCCAGCCGGTCCAGCGCGGCATAAACGCTGCCTACAGCAACATCGGCACCGCGAATTGCGGAGAGCTCTCTCGCCAGCGGTACGCCATACGCCTCGTCTCCCAGACGAGGAATCGTCAGCACAATCATCAGTTCAAACTCGCCAAGGTAGCTATGCGCTCTCATTTATTCAAATATAGCGAATAAATAAAATAATGCAAGAGCCGGGCATTCCCAACCCAGGGAACCTTACCGAATCAAGCCAACAGTGCCTCGGGGACCGGGGAGGGAACCGACGGCAAGCGAACAGTTCGCATTCCAACCAACTTTCGTCAACCTTCCCATTCGCCTCAAAACTCTTCACCCCAACACCAGCACCATCTGCTCCAATGGCCCAATCGATAGGGCCCAGCCACCCAGGGACCCCAACAGACAGGGTATGCTGCGGGCTAGACCAGCCTAACCCCTTAGGAATGAAGGGCGAAAGCCTGACGAATCTACGGTAAATCCCTGAAATCCCTTGAAATTACAGGAGAATCAAGATTAAATACAACCTTACCGGCAGATTTGCCTGAGTTCGGCCTTCTGACCTTATTCGCCATCCTGGAGAAAACTATGCGCAATGTTGCGGCACGATCAAACCTCCTTGTTCCCGAGGTGCGGGAGGTCATGGATATCCGTCAGGCCTCCGACTATCTGGGCGTTTCTCCAGACACGCTCTATAAATATGCTTCCGATGGATTCGTTCCTGCCTTCAAGCTCGGCAACAGATGGCGCTTCAAACGCTCGCGCCTCGACGAGTGGATGGATCGCCAGTCTGACATCCAGTCCGAAGTGGACCCGCACCAGAAGAAGCCCGTCAGGCCAGCTCTGTAAGCGCAATTTCCGGTTTCAATCGTCCACCGTGGTTAGAGATCGTCGGGTTTTTCTGACCCCTGATCCCTGACCCCTGACCCCTGATTGTCCCTGCTATTCGTGCCGAATGGACCACCTTCACCGCATCGGCGCTGTACGCCGCAAGCTCACGCGCACCGGGCTTCAAGGGCTCGTGGTCACCCACCTGCCCGACCTCCGTTATCTCTCAGGTTTCACCGGTTCCAGTGCGGCATTGGCCATCACCAGGCGCTCTGTCCGGCTCTTTACCGATGGCCGTTACACCACCCAGGCCACCGAGGAAGTTCAGGCAGCGAACGTCGCCATCGTTTCAGGATCCCCGGCAACAAACGCAGTCCAGTGGCTCGCGGCACAGCCCGGCGTCGAAACCGCAGGATTCGACCCAACATGGACAACGGTCGCCGAACTAGGCCGCTGGAAAGACGCCCTTCCAGCTCGACTCCGCCGTACATTTTTGACCGCATTACCCGCACCCCTGGTCGAGCCCTTGCGCCAGATCAAAGACGAAGACGAGCTTTCCATCATGATCCAGGCCGCTCTGGTGGGCTGCAAACTCTTCGAGAAGATTCTAGCTTTTATTCGGCCAGGTATTCAGGAGATTGAAGTTGCCGCTGAGCTTGAGTACCACGCCCGTCTCCTGGGAGCCGAGGGAATGTCGTTTGAAACCATCGTCGCATCCGGCCTCCGCTCCGCTCTTCCTCACGGAAAAGCGACCACCGCCCTGCTCCCGCGCAGAGGCTTCCTGACCATGGATTTCGGTGTTATCCTCAAAGGTTATTGCTCCGATATGACGCGTACCGTCTACCTCGGAAACCCTAGGCCAAAGGAGCGCGCGACCTACAACGCGGTGCTCGAAGCCCAGGAAGCTGCGGTTGCCGCGGTAAGCGCCGGGGTCAGCTGTGGCGAAGTCGATGAAGCGGCACGTTCCATACTGCGGAGGGAAGGTTTAGCGGAGGCGTTTTCCCACTCCACCGGCCACGGGGTCGGCCTGGAGATTCACGAGTCGCCGCGTATCGGCGCCGGACAAACCGCGAGGCTCGCGTCCGGTATGGTTGTTACCATTGAACCTGGTGTTTATCTTGCGGGCCACTACGGCATCCGCATTGAAGACATGGTGGCAGTAACGGCAACTGGAGGCCAGGTGCTTACCCCCGCACCGAAAGCTCTGATCGAACTTTAGAACCCCGGGCAGCTCAAAAGCCCGAACCACGGCGATGGGTGAGAGTTAAGGAAAGAATGAAACCAGAGGATGTTGACGATTTAAAGCAGCTGATTGAATTCCTGAAGGAATATCAAGTTGCCGAGTTTGACCTGGACCGCGGTGACCTGAAGATCCGCCTCAAGTTCAACCAGCAGCAGAGCGCCCCTCAATCGCTGGGCGACCTTGCGCAGCTGCTTGCCCAGGCCGCACCGGCCAGGACAAGCGCACCAGCCGCAGTCCCCGCAGCTCCTGCGGCAGCAGCCCCCGCTGACCCCGATGCAGGCTTGCACTTGGTCAAGTCCCCGATTGTTGGCACCTACTACGGTTCGCCCTCACCCGGCGCTGGAGCCTTTGTGGCTGCCGGCGACCGCATTGA
>JBEKCW010000526.1:0-3283 GCA_050014675.1 Occallatibacter sp.
ATTTCTTCGCGATATAAAATAATGCCGGTGCGGCACGAGTTTGGCACGCTGGATGCACTAAGGTAGGCGTCGAACAAATTCAATCTCTACAAGGAGTCCACCATGGCAATCGAAAAGAAGTCACTTTTCACCAGCACCCCCGCAACGAAGTCCGCCCCCAAAACGGTTAGCAACCCCGGCATCCCGACTGCGGCCGACAAGCTGGTCGCCGCCAAGGTGCTGACCTCCAAAGCCCTTACATCGAAGGCTCTGACTTCCAAAGCCCTGACGTCCAAGGCTCTTACCTCCAAAGCTCTGACCTCGAAGGCCCTGACATCGAAGGCCCTGACGTCCAAAGCCCTCACCTCCAAAGCCCTGACCTCCAAGGTCCTGACCTCGAAGACCTTCTAATTCCTGGAGCACTTCTCCTTCGGGAGAAATGTTCTAATCGTCGAGTCAAGAAACGGCAGCCGCCATAGCGGCTGCCGTTTTCGTTTCACCAGGCATGAGCTTTCACCAGGTTGAAGACAACCGTCACGAAGCGCTCTGCAAAGCTTCGACGCGCGCCAAAAACCCGCGCCGTGCCAGAAGCGCCAAACGGAGGATTACCGGCCGAGGCTGGCAATGGCGACCTGGCGCTGTAGAAGACCGGAAGCTTGATGCCTTTGTAATCCTGGTTGGCGACCAGGCCTTGCGGCAGGGTTACCGCGTCGCCTCCGAGTGGCGGCAGGGTTATCCGAACAATGGAAAAATGGCCCGGAAGAGCAAAAGCGACTTCGGCGCCGCTCGTGATCCGCTCGAGTGCGGCGACAGGAACATAAATGCGGGCGATCCGTTGACCAGCAACTGCGAGATCAAGCAGGGCCTGGCCGGAGGCAACGCTCTGCCCAAGCAGCGCGTCAGGATGTTCGGTGAGCACGATGGCGTCTTCAGGCGCAGTGACCACCAGCGAAGATCTCGCTTCGCCCGCCAGCGAACTTGACCGCGTCGCCGCGTCCTGCTCGGCAGCAGCCGGGCCAATGCTTTGCCCTTGTAATTCCGCGTTGAATGCATTGAAGCTGGCATCGCGGGTTTGAGCCACGGCAGATTCGGCCATGGAATCGGCCTCGGGACCGGTCATGATGAGCAGCGTCTGGCCGGCACGTATCGATTCCCCTTCATGAACCAGAACCTCTCGCACGCGCCCTGAAACAGCTGCGTGGACGATCTGAGAGCGGGCGGGCTCAACGACAAAGTACGCATTCTCCCGGTCACGCCAGAAAGGCACAAACAGAATGGCAGCCAGCAGAGCGATGACGGCAATGTGAACGGGACGCAGGTTCCGAAACCTTGAACTATGCTGCTGCCAAACGCTGATGGCCCCGCCTTGCAGCGCTCGCAATCGCGATCGAAACATCAGAAATGCAAGCGCTCCGGCAGGAATGAGGGCGAATTCAGCCATCCACTTTGAGGTGATGTTGTAGGTGAGGCGAATGACAACAAAGAGCAGGGTATAGCTGTAAATTCCCGACAAAATCGCGTAGAGAATAAAGAACGGCGCGCGTTTGCGTGGCACCGAAACCATTTCCACGGGCAGGCGCAACACGCGGCTTTGGAACCATCCGGAAAGCAGAGCCGTCGATCGCTCCTTGAGATCGGGAATACCGATGGATTCGGTGAGGAAGTAGTAACCATCGAGTTTGATGAGGGGATTGAGATTCATGACCACGACGGCTATACCGGTGATGAGGATGATCTGGTAGGAGAAATCGTGCAGCCATTCGCCTGCCAGGGTATTCGACCAGACAATCATTGCAATTCCGCAGACGGTCATTTCAGCCCAGATGCCGGCGATGATTGTGGCCAGCCGCTGCACCCTTGAAGCGGAGACCCATATCTCAGTCACATCCACATAAAACGCGGGCATGAGGTACAGGAACTGGAGACCCATGCTGTGCACCTGTCCACCGTAATGCTTGCAGGTAAGGCCGTGTGCCGACTCATGGATGAACCCGAGAACAAGGAAAATCAACCAGAACTGCACCAGGTCCTGCAGGCTCTTGTGGGCAAAGCTGTAATAGAGCGGAATGTCCGGACCAATCAAGCTCCATTTGCCAATGAATACTGACGCCTCAAACGCGAAAACCACCGCAACCGCGAGCACGCACCACCGGCTGTAGATGTAGGCGCCAACGGAGCGATTGAGCCAATCAAAATACTGATCGGGGTCCCACGCGGAAAACATGATGTGGACAAGGTTGATTTTTGATTTGCGCCCGGCGCGACGTCCCCGCTGCTCCATCAGCCTCTGGCTCATCGCAAGGTTTTTCTCTTGCGGTGTCTTGTACCAGAAATCCGACGCTTCCATGTTGTCAGCAAACATTCGCACGTCGGCCGCATCGGTTTGTGCGCCGGTCTGGGCTGAGAACAGGTCGGCAATTTCGTCGTAAGAGCGAATTCCGTCAAACAGCTGGGCAAGCTCCCATTGCACCGGCACGAGGCGGAAGAAGTTTCCGCCGCTGCGCTGGAGAACGCCGACCATCGGCTCGCCGTCAACAAAGTCCTCGCGGACCACCAGGTCGGGGTCGAGGCTCGGCGGCCGATTGCGCTCCGCGCGCGTCATGGGCATTTCAGGAAGTGCGGCGTCGAGGGCTTCGCTCAGATTCATGGCGCCAGCCGCACCTGCATGGTCATCCCCGGTTTAAGCAACGGCGATGGGCGATCGACCGCGCCGATCACCTGTATACTTCCGCTGGCCGGATCAACAACCGGGCTGACACGAAAGATGCGGCCCTTCTGCTGCAGACCGGGGTAATCCGCGGTGGTCAGCTCCAGCGGCTTGCCGACCGTAAACGAGGCAATCATGGTCTCAGGCACGGTGAACAAAACATGCAGCGGGGCCTCGGCGGTAATCCAGAAAGGCGCATCCCCAGCCTTTACCTGCTGGTCGGCACGCACTGAGCTGCGGCCCACCACGCCGGCAAACGGGGCCACTATGCGCGATTGATCCAATTGGATTTCAGTCGCATTCAAGTCGGCTTCGGCCGCCGCCTGCTCGCTCTCGTACCGTTCCACCTGGGCAGTGGTCTCGTCCACTTTGTACTTTGAAACCTCCCAGTTCTCCTGGCTCAGGATGTGATCTTTGAGGAGTGCGTCGGCGCGGCGCAAATCGGCGCGCGCACTTTCCTGCTCGGCCTTCCAATTGCGAACGTCGGCCTGGGCTGCGGCGATGCGGGCCTTTTGCGCGGCGCAGGACGCCTGCAGCATGCGGTCGTCGAGCCTGGCCAGCAGTTGGCCGGCTCGCACATGGTCGCCAATCTGCACG
>JBEKCW010000527.1:0-3274 GCA_050014675.1 Occallatibacter sp.
TTTACAACGGCACGCTTCCTGCGCGCGCTTATCCGGTCGATCTGAACTCGAGGCCGGTTGACCTCGGTTTGGATATCTTTTTTGGCTGTGGAACCGTGTACCTTCTGCTGCTTGTGATTATCGCGGCAGCCGTTCTATTTCCACGGGCAAAGTTTATATGCGGAGTGGCAGCCTGGGGCGGGGCGGCGATGTGCGTGGAATTCCGATACCAATACTCCGATATTCAAAGTGCAATTTATGGCTTCGCGCCCCTCGATTTAGGGAATCAGGTTAACGCCCCGATGCTCGGTTCCATTCTTCTGGCGGTGCTTGTGCTGCTGGTGTTGATTGCTTCGGCTAATGCTTTGGACTACTGACGTGACGCCTTCGCTTACGACATTTAGAAAGTGTGCGCCAGATCGTTGCGTGTGAACGGGACGGACAGGACAAAAAACAGGCTCCGCACTTGCGGAGCCTGTTTTGATTCGCTGGAGATTTGCCGATGGGGCGAGCTAGCGCCGTCTGCCCCACCGCAGGCCGGGCCCCCCAGGAAACGATCTTTGTTTCCTGGGGTGGAGGGGATTAAGCCATCGCCTCCCGCCCCATCGGTTCGAAGCGCAACTGGTTGCTGTTGCGGTCCGCGTCGATGCGCACGTGCGAGCCATGCAGCACTTCGCCGTCCAGAATCTTCATCGCCAGCGGGTCCTGCACCATGCGCTGCAGCGCGCGCTTCAACGGCCGCGCACCATAGGCCGCGTCCGATCCGGCGGCAAGAATCAACTGCCGCGCCGGCTCAGTGAGCTCGAGCGAGATCTGCCGGTCTTCAAGCAGCTTGCTCACTTCGTTCAGCCGCAGGTCGAGAATCTGGCTCAACTGCGCGTTGCCGAGCGAATGGAAGATGACCGTGTCGTCGACGCGGTTCAGGAACTCCGGCCTGAAGTGCTCGCGCAGCACGCGCATCACGCTCTCGCGCGCCATTTCAAAATCATGCTCGGTCTTGAGCGTGTCCGCGGTAAGCAGGGCCGCGCCCAGGTTCGAGGTCATGATGAGCACCGTGTTTTTAAAATCAACTGTCCGGCCCTTGGCGTCGGTCAAACGGCCGTCGTCCATCACCTGCAGCAGAATGTTGAAGACGTCGGGATGTGCCTTCTCGATCTCGTCGAACAGGATCACCGCATACGGCCTTCTGCGGATCGCTTCGGTTAATTGACCGCCTTCGTCGTAGCCCACGTAGCCCGGGGGTGCGCCGATCAAGCGAGCCACGGCGTGTTTTTCCATGTACTCGCTCATGTCGATGCGGATCATGGCGTGCTCGTCGTCGAAGAGGAACTCGGCGAGAGCGCGGGCGGTCTCGGTCTTGCCTACGCCTGTCGGCCCAAGAAAAATGAACGAGCCGATAGGACGGCGCGGATCGCTCAATCCCGCGCGGGAGCGGCGGATGGCGTTGGCAACAACGCTCAGCGCTGTATCCTGGCCCACCACGCGCTCGCGCAGCCGGTCCTCCATGGTGACGAGCTTCTTCACTTCGCCCTCGAGCATGCGCGAGACGGGAATGCCAGTCCACTTGCTCACGATCTTGGCGATGTCTTCCTCGTCGACTTCGTCCTTCAACATGCGTGCTACGCCCTTGTTTCCGTCCTGTTGAGCGCTCAGCGTCTTCAGTTCCGCCTCAAGCTTCGGCAACTCGCCGTACTGGATCTGCGCGGCGCGATCGAGCTGGCCCTTGCGGGTCTGCTCCTCGGCCTCGAAGCGCAGCGCCTCAATCTTTTTCTTCACCTCGGTGATGTGGCTGCTCGCTTCGCGCTCCTTTGTCCACCGCGCCCGTAGAGCTGTTATCTTTTCGGTCAATTGAGCTACATCGCGCTCAACCTTTTTGCGGCGCTCCACGCTGTTCTTGTCAGTCTCGCGCTTAAGAGCGCTGAGCTCGATTTCGAGCGAAGTCTTTTCGCGCTCCAACTGATCGATCTCCGTCGGCACGCTGCCAATCTGGATGGCGAGCGATGCCGCGGCCTCGTCCACAAGGTCGATGGCCTTGTCCGGCAAAAAACGATCGCTGATGTATCGATGCGAGAGCGTGGCCGCGGCCACAATGGCAGAGTCCTTGATGCGCACGTTGTGGTGCGCCTCGTAGCGCTCCTTCAGTCCGCGCAGAATGGCGATGGTGTCTTCAACGTTGGGCTCGCCCACGTAGACGATCTGGAAGCGCCGCTCGAGCGCCGCGTCCTTCTCAATGTACTTGCGGTATTCATTCAGCGTGGTTGCGCCGATGGCCCGCAGTTCGCCGCGCGCAAGAGCCGGCTTGAGCATGTTGCTGGCGTCGATGGCTCCCTCGGCCGCGCCCGCGCCCACCAGCGTGTGCAACTCGTCGATGAAGAGCACAATCTGCCCGTTGGTTTCCTCAATTTCTTTGAGCACGGCCTTGAGCCGGTCTTCGAACTCGCCGCGGTATTTCGCTCCCGCGAGCATTGACCCGAGGTCGAGCGAGATCACGCGCTTGTCGCGCAGGCTCTCGGGCACGTCGCCGGAGACGATGCGGCGGGCGAGGCCCTCGACGATGGCGGTTTTGCCCACGCCGGGCTCGCCGATGAGCACAGGATTATTTTTGGTGCGGCGGCTGAGCACCTGGATCACGCGGCGAATCTCCTCGTCGCGTCCGATGACGGGATCGAGCTTGCCGCGGCGGGCAAGGTCCGTCAGGTCTTTGGCGTATTTTTCCAGCGCCTGGAATTTGCCCTCGGGATTCTGGTCGGTGACGCGTTGCGAGCCGCGCACGGCGGTGAGCGCCTTCAAAATGGCGTCTTTGGTGGCGCCGAGTGCGACTAATGCATCACGCGCGGGATCGCTTTTGAGGCCGGCGATGCCAAGAAGCAGGTGCTCCGTCGAAACGTAGTCATCCTTGAAGTTGGTGGCTTCCTTGAAGGCCTGCTCGAGCGCCTTGTTGAGCGACTGGCTGATGCCCGGCTGCGCGGACGCGCCAGCCACGCGCGGCAACTTCTCCTCGATTTGGAGCAGATCGTGCTGAAGGCGCTCGGTGGGCACACCGATCTTTTCAAGGACGGCGGGGACCACGCCCTCGCGGTCTTCAACGAGCGCCAGCAACAGGTGCACTGGCAGCAACTCGGGGTTGCCCAGCTCGGCAGCGCGCGTCTGCGCCTGCTGGATCGCCTGCTGCGCTTTCACGGTGAATTTGTCAATACGAATGGCCATAAAACAGCTCCTGGCTACTAGCTTCCAGCTCCTAGCTTGATCCTCCCGGGAGCCAGCGTCTAGTTGCTCTCTAAGATTCTGATTCTTG
>JBEKCW010000528.1:0-5132 GCA_050014675.1 Occallatibacter sp.
CGTGATGGGAATCGAGACCGTCGGGCGCGACTTCCGCTACGCTCTGCGTAGCTTACGTAAATCGCCGGGATTTACTGTGGTGACGATTCTGACATTGGCGCTGGGGTTTGGCGCGAACATCGCTGTGTTCACGGTGGTGAATGGAGTGCTGTTCCGGCCTCTCCCATTTCCCGATCCAGGGCGGCTGTTCCTGATCTCTTATCAATCGAGAGAGGGGGGGCTGGGTCTTTTCGACAGGGATTATCTCGAATACCAGCGGCACGTTCAGGCGTTTGAACAGATTGCAACTTTCAACGAAGACTCCGCCACTTTGACCGGAGCAGGAGAAGCTGCGCGCTTGCCGACGGCCGATGTCACGTCGAGTTTCTTTTCGGTGCTCGAGGTAAATCCTGCGATGGGGCGCGCGTTTTTGCCGGCAGAGGAAAAGCACGGTAGCAATCGCGTCGTGCTGTTGAGCGACAAAATCTGGAGGAACCGATTCGGCGCGGATGCGAACATTCTGGGAAAGGCAATCACGCTGGACGGTATCGCATACAGCGTGGTGGGCGTGATGCCGGCTGATTTCGCCTTCCCCCATGAAGCTGCGCTTTGGCTGCCTCTGGAAGTGGGCGGCGACCCAGGCAACTTCCGCACGCGGTCGGTTGTGGGCAGGCTAAAGCCACAAGCTTCGCAGCAGCAGGCGCTGGCTGAGTTGGAGGCCTTAGCGAAGCATTTGCCGCCTCTACCGGTGGCCAACCGGGAGGACATGGTTGCGGAAGTTCTCCCGATGAAGGACCTGGAGGTGGGCAAGATCCGGAAATCGTTGTTGATCTTTATGGGCGCCGTGGGCTTTGTGTTGCTGATTGCGTGCGCGAACGTGGCCAATCTGCTGTTGATGCGCGGGACATCGCGGCAACGCGAAATCGCGGTGCGCAATGCGCTGGGCGCCAGCCGGGGCCGTGTGATTCGACAGTTGCTGACGGAGAGTACGCTGCTGTCGCTGGGTGGCGCTCTGTCGGGAATATTGCTTGCGTTGCTGGGGGTGCCCGCTTTGCTGGCGCTTGCGCCCGCGGCCGGTGTTCCGCGTATTGAAGAAATACATGTTGACGGATGGGTGCTGACGTTCGCGCTGCTGCTGGGTGCATTCACGGGAATTCTGTTTGGGTTAGCGCCCGCCTTGCAAGCTACGGGAAACAGAGTAAGGACATTTCTTGCTCTGTACGGCCCTACTTTGACTGCGCGGCGCACAACGCTGCGGAGCACGCTGGTGATTTCTGAAATCGCATTAGCGCTTGTGCTGCTCACGGGCGCGGGCTTGATGCTGAAGAGCTTCATGCGCATGCGCGCCGTGGACCCTGGATTTCGCACCGAGAACATTCTCACTATGACGGTCGACTTGCCGGATGCCTCTTATCCGACCGTAACGGCGATTCAGGCCTTCGACTCGAGCATTCTGACCAAGCTATCAAATCTGCCTGGCGTGGTTGCTGCCGGTGCGGTGAATTTCATGCCGCTCCAGCCGGTCCTCATTTCGGGCGACTTCACCCTCGATGGCGGGCGCAAGTTGCCGCGCGACTACAACGTCGCCAAGCCGGACGTGAGCCCGGACTATTTCCGTGTTATGGGAATTCGATTCCTGAAGGGAAGAGGATTCACTGACCAGGACAACAGCAGCGCGCCGGGGGTGGTGATTATCAGCCAATCCGTGGCGCGCACGCTCTGGCCCGGCCAGGACCCGATAGGACAGCGCATCACAATGGAAGACGAGCCCAAACCGAAGGACTGGCTTACCATCGTCGGCATTGTCTACGATATCCGGCAGCGTTTGACCGGGCGGCCGCTGCCGGCGCTTTACCAGCCTTATACCCAGGTCAAGGAGCCATTTTTCCTGAGCCATACAGAGTGTCGCTGCTGGCATGCGCGGCGTGCTCCACGATGTGGACAAGAACCAGCCGGTTTCGATTGCCGCACTGACCGACCTGGCCGACGCATCGACCGCGGAGACGTGGTTCCAGACGCGACTGATTGCGACGTTCTCGATTCTGGCGCTGCTTCTGGCGTCAATCGGCATTTATGGCGTGCTTGCCTACGCAGTTACGGAACGCACACGAGAGATTGGAATCCGCATGGCGCTGGGGGCAAAGAAAAGCGACATCACTTTCATGCTCTTGAAGCGCACACTGCTCCTGGTGATCGCGGGCGTGGCATTCGGAGGATGCGGAGCTTTTGTGCTCACTCGTGTTCTCGGCAAGCTCCTGTTCGAAGTGAAGCCTAACGATCCGGCCACTTTCTTGTCCGTAGCCGCCATTCTCGCAGTAACCGGGATCGTTGCCGGTCTGCTGCCTGCGCGGCGCGCAACCAGGGTAGATCCTGTTGTGGCTCTTCGATGGGAGTAGGTTAGGTGCTAGCCTTGCCGGAGGCATGCAGCGTGGCTAGCTCGTCGCATCGTTCATTATCAGGACTTCCCGAATGCCCCCGGACCCACTTGCACTCTACGGTGTGCTGTTCAACCAACTCATCGAGGATCTTCCATAAGTCGGAATTCGGCACTGGTTTGTTGTTCTTCCGGCGAATCACCCAGCCGCTGTCGCGCCATGCATGACGGTAGATATTGATTCCGTTCAAATGATAGGTACTGTCTGTCACCAACAGGACCCTGCAAGGCTCTTTCAGAGCTTTGAGCCCTTCAATTGCGGCTTGAATTTCCATCCGATTGATGGTCGTTGAATCATGGACACCACCTGTTCGTTCAGCGACGTGATCACCATATCGCAAGGTTTATGCCCAACCACCAGGGCCGGGATTGCGCACGCACGCACCGTCTGTCGTCAAGGTCACATCTTTCATTTCGTCCATTATCAGGCAGCGCACCAGGAAGACGCGGCGTTATCATAACATCGAATCAGTTCGTGGGGTGGGAGCCTGCCGTGGCAACGAAGCAATTCGAAAGAGGTCAGGACATTTATCAGCTTAAGGTCACTCTGCTTGGCACCAAGCCGGCCATCTGGCGCCGTCTCTTGGTTCCCGCGGATCTGACTCTGGCGCAGTTGCACACAGTGCTTCAAACGGTGATGGGATGGGAGAACCAACACATGCATCAGTTCCGCGCTGGCCAGCGGCGCTTCGGCAGACCGGAACCTGCGGACCCGTTTTCAAAGGCGCAGCGGGTAGAAAGCGCGCGCACAGTGCCTCTCTCTGCCGTGCTCGAAAGCGAGGGCGCAAAGATGACCTATACATACGATTTCGGCGACAACTGGGAGCACAGCATCGTGCTCGACAAGCAGCTTCCCGCTGAGCACAACACGACTTGTCCAATCTGCACCGACGGCGAACGTGCCTGCCCACCGGAAGACTGCGGCGGCGTCCCAGGGTTCTACAAACTCCTCGATGCTCTGGCCAATCCCAGGCACCGACGTCACAAGGAACTCCGCAGCTGGATCGGCGGCGAGTTCAACCCCGAAACGTTTTCAATCGACAAGGTCAATCAACAGCTCTCACCCGCTCGCCGACGTAACAAGAAGTCTGCACGATAACCCGCCCCTCCCCAACACAGCCGAACCCGATGTCCAGCAAAACGCGGCGGAACAAAGCACCCTATGTATCTGAGAACCCTCGCCCAACCTCGACGAATCTGGGGAAAGTCGTCGCTTCTACCGCCGGCGAAAGTCGTCGCTCCTACCACCGGCGAGACCAGCCGCTTGGTCCACATGGGAACCCCATCACTCGCAAATGGTGATAGCAGGCTGATGCGCTCCACGCCAAAGTTCCTAAATCACGCTATTGAACTCTGCTGCGAGCTTTTTCATTGCCGCATTTTCGAGACAGACCTCACCAACCTCTCGACTGTGCATAGCTATCTCTGCGGCGATTGAGCAGCCGAGAATTCGCTGATCAATATTGCCAAACCGCCCAGGCACGAGGCTTCCCAACCAACCGACCCAGGCGGGGGTGTGAGCATTGCCGACAATGATGCCGGGACGAAAGATGGCGAGACGGACAAAACCGACTTTACGCACGGCGTCCTCCTTCATGCCCATGACTCGTGCATAGCGAAGCCGGCTGCGGGCCGAGCTTCCTACCGCAGAAAGCAGGCAAAACTGGGCGATTCCGGCGGAGTCGCAGCTCCGAGCAAAGGCATCGACGACACCGAGTTCAAGTTCCTTCAATTCTTCTTCGCTCCACCGCCCCGATCCAGAGCCAACACCTACACAACTGACGGCGCTGACCGGGCCTTGGCTCAAAACTTCGCGGGCAATGGCGGTGGTGCGTTCGGCAAAGTCTCGAGCCCCGGTATCAAGAACGACGTTGCGCACCCACGATCGCATCGCAATGGGCTTTCTGGTGACCATCACCGCTTCCCGGCATTCTGGAATTGCTAGCAGCTCCGCGACGGCTGCGCCGCCGACTTGTCCGGTGCCACCAAGGATCATTGCTGCGAAACTCTGCTTCACAAAGAGGACCTCTGCTTAGGTAAGGATGCGACAACCTCATTCCGCTCAAGAGGGAAGCGTGCTTGGTCTCGGTACTAAATTGAGCCAGGGAAGCTTGGCTTTTCTCAATTGGTGCTCATTGGCCGCTTTTGGCCCGAGATATTGGTATGGACCGCAATATTTATGTTGTGTCATTCTGACTGACGCCTGAGTCAGCGGAAATGCCGCATATCTTTACAAATCGTCACAAATCTTTACAAACAGAATCGCGTGAGTGTTCGTCATAATTTGCAGTCGCGCAAATGCTGAAGTTTACTCGGAAGCACCGATTTCTCTCTCTAAGGGGTCAAAATGCAAACAATGTTCAGGCGATTCCGCCAACCACTCCTATGTTTGGCCTCGGTGTTCTTGCCGACCGCAGGTCTTGTCGGATGTTTATCATCAAGCGGATCAGGCGGAACTATCACCACAGTTGCGGGAACCGCGGGTGAGGCAGGTTATGGGGGAGATGCCGCCGCCGCCACAAGCGCCAAGCTGGACAATCCGCGGAAAATTGCGCTTGACTCGTCCGGAAATCTCTATATCGCAGACACTGTCAACAACGCTATCCGCAAGGTAACGGCATCAACCGGCATCATCACTACTGTTGCAGGAAACGGGACGCCCGGCGATAGCGGCGATAATGGTGTGGCGACAAATGCCACACTGAACAGCCCAAACGGC
>JBEKCW010000529.1:0-3265 GCA_050014675.1 Occallatibacter sp.
ATCAGGCGGTAGCCAAGGCACAGAAGTACATAGCCGAAGGCCGCCGCTGGGTAGTTGATCTCGATCTGGAAAAGTTCTTCGACCGGGTCAATCACGACAAGCTGATGGCATCTGTAGCGCGGCGGGTTGCGGACAAGAGGATGCTCAAGTTGATCCGGGCGTTCCTCACCGCGGGGGTGATGGAAAACGGGCTGGTGGGTCCGGTGGATGAAGGTACGCCGCAAGGCGGTCCTTTATCGCCACTGCTGTCGAATCTTGTACTCGACGAACTTGACCGGGAACTGGAGCGGCGCAATCACTGCTTCGTGCGGTATGCGGACGACTGTAATATCTACGTGCGCAGCCGGCGGGCAGGGGAGCGTGTGAAGCGGAGCATTACCGGCTTCATCACGCGGCGGCTCAAGCTCAAGGTCAACGAAACGAAGAGCGCGGTGGCTCGACCGGTGGAACGCAAGTTCCTCGGCTTCAGCTTTACCGGCGCAAAACAACCGAGGCGGCGTATAGCCCCCAAGGCGGTGTTGCGCTTCAAGCAGAAGGTGCGAGAGTTCACAGGCCGGACACGGGGTGTCAGTATCGAGCAGATGACAAAGGAACTGACCAGCTACTTGCGTGGTTGGAAGGGTTACTTCGGCTTCTGCGAAACGTCCTCGGTGCTGGAGACGCTGGACCAATGGATACGGCGAAGGCTGCGATCCGTGATCTGGCGGCAATGGAAGCGGGGCCGTTACGCTCGACTACGCCAACTGGGTGTTCCGAGAGCGTTGGCCACCACCACCGCGGCAAGTAGCCACAGTTGCTGGCGTATGGCCAACAGCCCAGCTATGAGTCTCGCGCTTCCCATCGCACACTTCGACGAGCTTGGACTCCCTCGGCTGTTCACTGGGAAATAGCTCAATCCGTCCGAACCGCCGGATGCGGACCCGCATGTCCGGTGGTGTGGGAGGGGAGAGGTCGTGAGGCCTCCCCCTATCCCGATTCAGAGGCGCCAGCTTTTACACGCTCAGCATCGCCACGGCCGCCAGCGCCAGCCCGATTCCAGCCAACTGGCGGCGGGAGGGCCGTTCGCGCAACAGGATTGCTGCCAGCAGGATGGTGCCTGCCGGATATAGCGACGAGACCAGGGCGGCGATGTCGAGCCTTCCCGCCTGCGCGGCAAGAACGTAAAACAGGTTGCCGATCGTATCCAGGGCTCCGGCGAAAATGCCAATGGCGACAAAGGCATTCAATGGCGCTTTCGGCCGCAAAACAGCCAGCGCCAGCACCAGTGCGCTCACGCCGGAGATGCGGGTCCATGTGAGCGACCACAACACTCCGCCGTCCGAAGCCATTTTGAGCAGAACCAGCTGGCACCCGAAGCCGATGCCCGAGAGCGTGCCGAGCAAAAGCGCGTTGCTGCCCACGCCTGGCTGGCGATTGGCAGGCGGCGCTGGCGCCTGGTGGGTGATGAACCAGATTGCAGCGCATCCGGTGACGAGACCGGCGATATTGACGGGCGCCGGCAGCCCATACCTCAAAAGCGAGAACAGCACCGGGATGAGGGCCGTAAGCAAACCGGTGAGAGCTGCCGTCAACCCCATGGCGCCGATGGCCAGCGCCCGGTAGAAAATTACCAGGGACAGCGCGCCCTCGAACCCACCAATGGTCGCCAGCACGGCGTAGTGGGCCGAGGGAGCGGGGACATGGAGCGCGAAGCAGAGGATTAGGAGAAAGGCCCCGGAAACAATCTGGCCGGAGGTGACGAGCAGCAGCGCGGGAGATCGGCGCGCGCCCCATCCGCCGACAAAGTCGGACCCGCCCCAGAAAGCGGCCGAGCACAGGCCGAGACCTGCCGACGCCGAACCGGCCACGACTTACTTGTAATCCTGAGATGAAGGATAGTACCCGGTCTTGGCAATCACCACCAGGTCGGGCCGGTCCACGCGCACGTCGATCTTGCGGTACTTGTCGTCGTAGATGGACTCATGGCTGAAGTAGCCGAGCGTGTACTGGTTGCGCGCTTCGTCGGCAATCTTGGTGTAGCTTTTCTCAATTCCGTTGGCGCCATTCTCTGAGTCGAGATCGCCGCCAGTCGTCGCCGTGTACTTGTACAGGATGTTCGAGTACATTTCGAAGGGCAGGTGGAAGCGGTCGAGCCAACCCTCGCCCCAGCGCGCCGACTCGCCCACCAGCGTTCCGTAAACGGCAATTTTGTTGGTCTGCAGGTAACGGACAACTTCTTTCAAGGTTGCCTTGCTGCCGAATTCTTTGCCGTCGGAGACTACGTAGATAACGCGTCTGAATTGCTTTGGCCGGGTCGAAAGCTCGCGTGCGGCATACAGAATTGCATCGTTGAGCTGGTGAAGCTCTTTAGGCAGGTTTGAAAATTGGCCGTTGCCCGCCGAATGTCCCTGCTGGAGATTTGGATCGACGCAGTTTCCGTTCTCAGTCATGCTGCAGTTGGCAAACGGGCCGGAATTGAACGGAACGGTGGGGTCGGTGCCCGCATTCTGCGCAAGCGAAAGAACGGCTGGCAGCCGCTCGCCCTGCCCAGCGGTAAAAGTGGTCCACTCCTTGGTGCCGTGCGCGTAGGTGAAGACCGCGACTTCGTCGTACGGCGATAGCGCGCCCTGCAAAGCGCCCAGTGACGTATTCACCTTGTCCATTACGTTTGAAGGCAAGCTTTGGTCGATCACGAAAGCGATCGAGAGGGGTTGCGAGTCGGCGCTGAAAAAGCTGATCGGCTCGCGGGTCACGTTTTCAAAGACCTTAAAATCGCGGAAGGTGAGGCCGGCAACGGCATGGCCCTTCGAGTCTTTTACGGTTACCGGAACTTCAACAAAGTTCACGTTGATCACGTAGCTCTGAAGCGCAGATTCGCTGCTTTTGGGTGCCTCTTGCTTGAAGTTGTCTTCGGCTGACGGCTGCGAAGTCGACGGCGCTGCCGCGGGCTGAGCCGGAGCTGCCGGTGCCGGCGTTGTGCTGCTGGTTGTGGAGGCCGGAGCCGGTCCCGTACCTTCACCGGGGGTGATGGGGCCCTGAGTACCGGGAAGCGGAGGCGGAGCCTGCGGGGTGGGCGCGTCTGGTACAGGTGTCTGCTGGTTCTGAGCCGGAGCCAGGCGATTGAATCCGAACCCCAACCCCAAAAACACCACCAGCACCGACAATTTTGTTAACCCACGCATCACAGCCGTCTCTTCCTCCCAAATACCTAACCAAACACCTGAATCGTTTGATGCAAACCGCACCCTCAACCTCACGCTGGGGGTGCATCTGTCAGAGTATCAGA
>JBEKCW010000530.1:0-3220 GCA_050014675.1 Occallatibacter sp.
ATTGAGCCCCCGGCGACCGTGCCGGGCGGAAATCCGGTGACTGCTGTGCCTGGACTGACGCCGAGATCGCCCGTAATTACGGACGGGCCGGTATTGGTCACCGTGGAGGAACCTAGTACCGCAAAGTTCTGGGCGGTGCCCAGGGGTGGCGCGGTTTGAGCGAGTGCCGGCTTCAACACGCTCATAATGAGAAGCGAAGTAAAGAACGCAGCCCGTCCAATGTTAACGGGACTCATCTGAAGGAGACGTTTCGGTGTTTTGAGAACAGTCATTGTAATTCCTCTCATGTCTCCGTGTAACTTAGAGCTTCTTGCGCTGCGACTTCTCAACTAACTAACACTTTGCTGCACGGTGAACTTGCTATTAGTCGCTCCGCAGAAGGTGAAAGGTCCCGGTTTAAGCTGTTCTTATTGCTTCTTAGTCGGTTGTTCCCTCCACAACCTGCAGAGATAACTTCCTCGTCAGGATATCGAGTGAATTACATGCCTGTCTGATCCTTACAGCTCTATGCAGCACAAGCTGACCTAATTCGCGTTCTGATCCGCATCATGTATGAGGATGCAGCCGCCAGGATCGTGACTGTCCAGATTCGTATTCAAGAAAGTCACTTGGAAGGGCAAGTGCGCGGCGATATGGCGGAAGCACTGGCTGTGAAAGCCAAGAGCATTTGCGCTCACGCATCTTTTCGAGTTCCGAAAGGATCATCGCCTGCTCGGAGATGCCACTTAGATAAACAAATTCAGGTGGAGAGAGCGCTCGTGCCCAGCACTCGGGCTGTGGGACGAGAATCGACCAAAGAGTGCGGAGAATCAGCGCGGCCCCGAACGGGACCCCGGCGCAGATTTTATACTTGAAGTTCATGTCCTACGCTGCGGCCATTGAGCAACTCAACACCATGATGCCCGAGCTGTATCAAAAGGCCGGGCAGCCGCGCAGGAAGTTCTCGCTCAATGAGATCGGGGTGCTGCTGGCCGAGCTGGGCAATCCGCAACTCAAATTCCCGTCAATTCTGATTGCAGGAACCAACGGGAAGGGGTCGACGGCGGCGACGCTGGCGTCGATCCTGAGCGCTGCGGGGGTACGCACCGGCCTCTTCACTTCGCCTCATCTCGAGCGCGCCAACGAGCGCATTCAGATTGACCGGATCGAGATCGCGGACGATGATTTTGCGCGTCAGTTCTTCCTTGTCTCCTGCACCGCGAACCAAATGGTAAAAGAGCGGAAGCTCCCGCAACTGCCCAGCTACTTTGAGATTCTGACCGCGCAGTCCTTCCTCTACTTTGCCGAGGCTGGAGTCGAGATCGCGGTGCTCGAAGTGGGGATGGGCGGCCGGCTCGACGCCACCAATATAGTCGACCCGCTGTTCTCGGTCATCACCGACATTTCGCTCGACCACATGGAGTGGCTGGGGCCGACGATCAGCGCCATTGCCCGCGAAAAGGCTGGAATCATGCGGCGGAACAGCACGCTGGTTACGCTGCCCCAACATCCTGAAGCAAACCAGGTGCTGGGCGAAGTGGCGACCGAGCTGAACGTTCGCGGGGTAAATGCGGCGCGCTACATGCCGGGGCTGAGCGATGGATCGGATGCGTACACCGTTGACGCCCTGGGCGCACAGATTGAAATCAATTCGCCGCTCAAAGGAGCGCATCAGCACCGTAACCTTGCGCTGGCGATTGCAGCCGCGGTTGAACTCGCCGAGCGGCACGGGTTCCCGGTAACTCCGGCGGCGATTGCCGAGGGTATCAGGCTTACGCGCTGGCCAGGCCGGCTGGAGCGAGTGAGCAGCGGCGGAGTTGAGTGGATTCTGGATGTAGCGCACAATCCCGCCGGAGCGTGGGCGCTGCGCGCAGGACTCCGCAGCCTGCTTGGCGATCGGGCTTTGAAGGTGCTGGTCTTCGGCTGCCTGCGCGACAAGCCCATCACGGAGATGGCGCAGATTCTTTTTCCGCTGTTTGAACAGGTGATTCTGGCGCCGATTCACTCAAGCCGCGCGGCGAGCGTCGATGAGCTGCTTGCGGCGGCGCACGCCACAGGCACTAAGGCAATTGCGGCAGAGAGCGTAAGTGCTGCGCTGAAGGCCGCGGAAGAGCTTGCGGCCGGCAATCCGGTTGTTGTCTCCGGCTCGGTATACCTGGTGGGCGAAGCGCGAGCGCTGCTGTTGCGCGCGAGGCAGGAACCATGAGAGTGCGGCGCCCCAAACCCGTGCCTCGGTTCTACCGCTGGCGGACGAACCTCGTCCAAACTCCGGCATTGAGTATCGTCACAGGCTTCTGGGGCTCGCTGGCCCTGCTGGTTTCGCTGTTTGAAAAGAGCGGGCGCATTCAGCACCGCATTGCGCAGAAGTGGGCGCGGATGTGCGTCTGGATCACAGGCTCGCGCGTGACCGTGCGCGGCATTCAAAACCTCAGCAAGCATCCCGTAGCGGTTTACGCTTCAAATCACACCTCGTATATGGATACGCCGGTGGTCTTCTCTTCTCTTCCCTTCCAATTCAGGATTCTGGCCAAAAGGGAGCTTTGGAAGATTGCGTTCATCGGCTGGTACCTCGATCGCTCGGGGCAAATTCCTATCGATGTTGGTAACGCGCACGCTGCGCTGGCCAGCCTTGGCGCGGGCGTAAAAGCACTCCGCGGCGGTATGCCGCTGTTTGTCTTTCCTGAAGGCGCGCGGACTCCCGATGGCCATTTGCAGGCATTCCTCTCTGGCGCGGCGTTTCTCGCGATTCGCGCCCAGGTACCCTTGATTCCGGTGGCGCTGAGCGGCGTATACGATCTGCTGCCCATCCACACACACCACATTTATCCGAGCGAGATGACGCTGAGCGTGGGCGAACCAATCGAGACTCGTGGAATGACCGTACGCCACATCGACGAGCTGACCGCGAGCCTGAAAAGCGCGATTGAAGCGTTGCTCGAGTCCGGTGCGCACGTTGAAACCGAATCGCTCGCGGTTTGACAAAGCTATTGCAAGGGCCGCCGGCAACAATTCTCCATTCGCTTACACTGGAATTGCCTATGACCATCCACATTGCCATTCCGGAGCCAAGCAGCAGCGACGAGGAGTACAACAGCCGTTCACTGCCTGCGTATATTGAGGCGCTCGAGGCAGCGGGAGCTTCAGCCGTCGTAATTCGGCTAAATCAGGCACAGGAGAATGTAGCAAAGCTGCTCGCCGGGGTGCAGGGAATTCTATTGCCCGGTAGCCGCTTCGATGTGGA
>JBEKCW010000531.1:0-3615 GCA_050014675.1 Occallatibacter sp.
CCACTGCGCAGTCATTCGACAACATGAGCATCGACGAGGTTGAAGCCATGCTCATCCGCAAGGTGCTGCGCCGCTGCGATGGAAACATCTCGCAGGCTTCGGAAGCACTGGGCCTGAGCCGCGCCGCGCTTTACAGGCGCATCGAAAAGTATGGCCTCTGATGCACAGCTTCGTCGCGCACGGCGTTCGGCTTTTCGCCGCGTGTGGCTGTTCTCACTGCTGCTGGGGCTGCCTGCGCTCATTTTCCTGGCGATTTTTTTGTATCAGCGGCAGTTAGGCACTGGACCGGCGATTCTGATCGCCACGCTGCTGCTGCTTTACCTCGCCATCATTGCGTCGTCGCTGGTAGAGGGCCTGGCGAGGCCCATCCAGACCCTTTCAAACGTGATTTCGTCGTTGCGCGAAGGCGACTACTCGTTCCGCGCCCGCGGCGCCAGCTCGCCTGACGCGCTGGGCGAACTGGCTGCCGAAATTAACGCGCTCGCCGACTTGATTCAGAAGCAGCGCGTGCGCTCGCTGGAGGCAACCGCATTGCTGGCTCGCATTCTTGAGGTCATGCACGCGCCGCTCTTTGCCTTCGATCGCGACCGGCTGCTGCAGCTGGTTAACAACGCGGGGCTCGAGCTGCTCGGCCTGCCTTATGCCCGCTGCTTCGGCCGCTCCGTGCGCGAACTCGGCCTTGAACCTCTACTCGACTCCCGCGATCAGGCCATTCACGTCTTTCCCGGCAAGCCCACTCGCTGGCTGCTGCGCAAAGCGGCCTTCCGGCAGGAAGGCGTTCCCCATACGCTGCTGCTGCTCACCGACGTAAGCCTGCCCTTGCAGGAAGAGGAGCAGGTGGCGTGGAAGCGCCTGGTGCGCGTGCTTGGCCACGAGCTCTCGAACTCCCTGGCGCCCATCAAGTCCATTGCAGGCAGCCTGCTCGCGCGGGTCGAAACGCTCACCGGCAACGAATCGGCATTGCACGATTTTCGCCGCGGCCTGGGCGTGGTGGAGAGCCGCGCCGACTCTTTGCATCGCTTTGTTCAGTCGTACCGGCTGCTGGCGCAGTTGCCTCCGCCGAGACTGCGCCCGGTGGCCATTGCGCCGCTGCTTGAGCGCGTGGTTCTGCTCGAACAGCGCCTCGGAGTTCAACTCGATCCAGGGCCGGCTGCCACTCTCAATGCCGATCCCGACCAGCTTGAGCAAATGTTTATTAACTTGCTGGCCAACGCTGTGGATGCCTCGCTGGCCAACGGCTCAGAACCGGTGCGCGCAACGTGGGCGCGCACAGGCTCGAATCTCTCGGTGGTGATTGAAGATCGCGGACTGGGCATCGCCAATACCGAGAACCTGTTTGTGCCCTTCTATACCACCAAGCCGGCGGGCAGCGGCGTGGGCCTTGCGCTGGCGCAGCAGATCGCCCGCGCTCACGGCGGCGAGATCCAGCTCGAAAACCGCGAAGACGGCGCGGGAGCGCGCGCTACCGTGCTGCTCCCGGTGGCGCAATAGGCCAAGGCCTTATGACTCAGTCTTTCTTCGGCTCGCACAGACGAATCTTGTTTCCGAAAGGATCAAGCAAGTTCAACTGCGGCGTGCCCCAGAAGCTCTCGGTGATTCCCGGGCGCCAGTAGGGATAGTTCTTTGCAGACAGCTCCGCGTGGAGCTCTTCAACGCCTTCAAACTCCACCTGGAAGTTCGTTCCAGGCGAGCCATCGCCGTAATGCTCTGAAAGATGCAGTACCAGGCCGTCGCGCGAGACCTGCATGTAGAGCGGAGCGGTCGCGTCGAAACGATGCTCCCAATCAAGCTTGCAGCCGAAGTAGTCGAGATAAAACTCGCGCGCCTTCTCAACCGAGAAGATGCGCAGGATGGGGACGACGCGGAGGGTACGAAGGGTCATGAGGAAAATTCCGCCTCTGAGATGGGCGCGATCCTTCGATGCTTGTGCCAGGTCGCAGTGGCGATGGACGCGGCGAATATGAGAACCACGATGAGCGGAGTGGCCAGCCCGAATGCGCCGGCCAGCGCTGCCAGAACCGCGATTAAAGTGGTCAGGAGCCACATCAAGATGGCCCCGGTGCCGTGCCACTTGATGGTGACGATGAACGCGGGGAGCGCGAAGATGAGGCTGCAGCACATGGCGACTGCGTAGGATCTTGCGATTCCCGTGTCGTCGGGGTTCTCAGTAAGCGCGGCCTTCAAGAGCACCGCCCCAAAGACACTTAACGCCAGACAGGCAACTGCGCTCCACCAAAACGTTGAATCGAAGCGCCGCGCGCGGCTGGCGGCCGATGTTGGCATTTTGACCTCCCAAAATACCGCGAGGGTATGGCATCTACCGTAGCAAATCCTCGAGCGTGGCGCTCAGGTCGGTCTTCTCGTCGCGGTATTTCACGATCACCGCAGCGTAAAGGCTCAGCCCCCACTCCTGTCCTTTGCCTTTGGTTACCGCGCGCGCGCCTGGTACAACCACCGCGTTTTCAGGCACGATCAACGGCGCGTCGGCCGAGGCGCGCAACACTGCTCCGCTCACCAGGTCAAAGACCGGCGTGCCGCGCGTCAGAATAGTTCCAGCAGCAAGCACCGCGCCTTTGCGGACAATGGTGCCTTCGTACACGCCGGTGTTGCCGCCTACCAGCACATCGTCTTCAATCACTACAGGGCTGGCGTTCACCGGCTCAAGCACGCCGCCGATCTGCGCAGCCGCACTCAGGTGCACGCGCTTGCCGATCTGCGCGCACGAGCCCACCAGGGCGTGCGAATCAACCATTGTGCCCTCGTCAACATACGCGCCGGCGTTGATGTACATCGGCGGCATGCAGACTACTCCGCGCGCCACGTAGGCGCCGGAACGAATTGAAGAGCCGCCAGGAACGATGCGCACGCCGTCGCACGCACTGAACTTGCGCACCGGGTAGGTGTGCTTGTCAACAAACGAGAGGCCCGCGGAGGAGATCTCTTCCAGCGCGCCCAGCCGGAACCCGAGCAGGATTCCCTGCTTGACCCAGGCATTCACGCGCCAGCCCGTGGGCGCGGCCGGGGCGGGCTCGGCGGCTCGCACTTCGCCGCGCTCAATCGCTTCGCGCAACTGGAGAAATGCCTCCATCGCGCGCGCATCGCCGACGGCGGCCGGCCCGGCCGCAAAGTACCGCACAATCGACTCTTTCAACTCGCTGATTGTCATCGCAATCAGAGTTTATCAACCAGAGCAGCTTTCAGCTCTCAGCTGTCAGCTTTCCTTTCAGCTCGGTCGAGGAGGGGTCGGCTGCCGAGAAAAGCAGCAGAAACCTGGCGGTGGATTTTGAGCGGGAGACAGGCTTAGTCCACGCCAAGAGCATCAGATCAGCTGCCCAACTCAAACTGGGGGGTGGCGCTGACACCCGTGCCTTTACTTGCCTTGGAGGCCTTGAGCCGGAACGAATTCTTGCCCGACGGGATCATGACCAGGCCGACAGGCTGCTCGCCCGGCCTCCAATTAAAGTTTTTCGATTCGAGCCATGCGCAAAGCCGCGGGTCCGAAATCTCAGAGTGCCCATTCCAGAAACCGGGGCTAAGGCCGCAACGGATCAGAAGATGATCGAGTTCGAGGTCAATGCTTTCAGTCTGCTGTGGGAAATAGCGCCTGACGTCGTT
>JBEKCW010000532.1:0-3207 GCA_050014675.1 Occallatibacter sp.
AGCTGTCTCCTTGTACTCGTCCAGCGCCATCATGTTCACCGGGCCCATCTGTTCCAACCGCTGCTTCAACCCGCGGCAGTTCTCGTCTTCCGCAGTCAGCTCATCGCCGGTGAGCCGCACAATCTCCCCGTCGCCGCGCAGCACCTGCGCCTCAACGTTCACCTCGGCCAGGCAGCTCGCCTCAAGATGCTCAAGGTCCGATTGCAACTTGGCCAGCTCTGCCGACCTCGCCGCCCGCCCCTCGCGCAATTCATCCAAGGCCGTGCGCCCGCTCTTCAGTTGCGTCTCCATCTCGGCCAGTTGCTGCCTTAGCGTATGCGCCTGCGCCGCAACCTGCTGCGTCGTGGCCAGTGCCTCGGACCGCGCGTCGGCCAACTCCTTCTTCCTTGTCGCCAGTTCCGCATTTTCGTTCGTCCGCTGTTCGCGCTCGGCGATCGCACTGGCACGCTGCTGCTCAATCGCCAGTACCCGCCGCTCAAGATCGGCATGCAGCCGGTCAATCCGCTGGAACGCCGCTTCAGCCCCGCGCCGCCGCTCCTCAAGCCCTGCCAGCTCCGCGGTCAGTTGCGCCGCTTCCTGCTGCACCACCTCGCGCTGCTGCCTCAGCGTGTCAAGTTGCGCCTGCAGCGCATCCAATCCCGCCTCGGCCTGCGCGCGCTCACTCTCCAGGCGCGTCATCTCTGCGCGGTTAATCTCGATTGACTTCCGTTTAATCTCGCATGCGTCCTTGTTGCGTGCGGCCTGTACCGCCCAGTCTTCAAGCCGCCGCTCGATCCGTTGCGCCTCGCTCTCCATCTGCTTCAGGGCTGCGCCCAGGTTTGCGCTCTCGCTTTCAGCCTGTCGCCGTTCGCCGCTCAAACTCTCAAGCTGCGCGGTCAGCCGCTCTATCTCGCGGGTCAGCGCAATCGCTTCAGTCTCCGCCTGCGCCATCGCGGTTCCCAACCGGTCGAGCCGCCCCTCGGTCTCACGCAAATCACGTTTCAGCGCCAGCGGACCTTCGCTTGCCGGCTTGCCGCCCGTTACAGTCGAGTTGTGAAAGCACTCGCCCGCGCGCGTCAAAAAATACGCGTGCCCATATCGCGCCGCCAGCATCTGCGCATCCACCCCGGGCTCTACCAGATATCCGTACTTGATCTTAGGCAGAATCGACTCCAGCGATTTGCCGAACCCGTTCAGCACTTTGATCGCATCGCGCAGCGGCGTCAGTCCCGGCTCGTGAATCACGCTCTTCTGTTCCTCAAACAACAAGCCCTGCGCGTCATTGTGGATCAGAAACGTCGCGCGCCCATCGCTCGTCTTCAGCAGCTCCACGCCCTGTTCTGCCGCGCCCCAGCTCTCCACCACCACGTAATTGAGCTCTTCGCGCAGGAACTCGTCCACCACGCCCTCGTGCTCGTCGCTTACTTCGACAAAATCGGCCAGCGTACCTACAGGCGCCAGGTTCTGACCAAGAGTTCCCGGCTTCAGCAGCTTGCGCACCGAATCCGTGGAGTAGCCATGATTCCTGATCAGCGCCTGCAGGCTGTCGCGCCGTCCCGCCGCAGCTGCCTGTTCGCTGCGTAACTGGTTTGCCAGCGACCGCTTCCCGTTTTCCTCCGTGCGCATGGTGTTCAACTCGTTGCGCAATGATGCGATCTCGCCCTCCAGCCGCTTCAGTGCGTCGCCGGCGCTCTCAAACCTGAATCGCGCCTGTCCCGTATCCACGCCAAGACTCTCAAGCTCTGTGCGCGCCTGCCCTATCTCGGCCTGCAGTCGTCCAGCTTCGCGCTCGAGGGCCGCCAAACTCTCTTCACCCTGCGACGTGTGGTTGCGAGCGTTGCCGGCCATCGTCAGCAAATGCATTGCGTGACGTCGATTGCTCTCCAGCGTCCGCTCCGCAGTGAACACCTCATCGGCCGCGACCCTCGCCTCCTGCTGGCGCCCTTCAACCTTTTGCCTGAACTCCCGTGCTTCACCTGCCGCCGTTTCAAGGAACTGCTTCTGCTGCGCGCGCTCTTCGGCAATTCCGCCCAGCTGGGCGCGTGTCTGTTCAAGTTCTGCTCCCGCGGTTGCTACGCGCGCCTCCAGTTCGGCCACTCGCTCAGTGTTGCTGCGCTCGCGCTCTATCGCCCGCTCCAACTCAACCGCAGCTTCGCTGGCTCGCGTCTGCGCATTCTGTCCCTCGCTGTCCAATTCATAGCCGCGCTCGGTCAACGCGTGCTGGTTGGTTTCGAGGCCGGCAATCTCCTCAGCCGAAGCATTGATCTTCTCAGTTAAGCCGCCGATCTGTTGTTCCATCGCTTGCTGGTCGGCATCCATCATTGCCATGCGGCTGGTCAGCACCACGCGCAGCTTTTCGCGCAACTCCTCGCGCACCGCTGCAAAGCGCTCTGCTTTCGCGGCCTGCCGCTTCAGCGAGTTCATCTGTCGCGTCACTTCTTCAAAAATGTCATCCACGCGTGCCAGATTCTGTTTCGCGCTTTCGAGGCGAAGCTCCGCCAGTCGCTTCTTGGTCTTGAATCGCGTGATGCCCGCAGCCTCTTCGATAATCGTGCGCCGGTCGTGGGGTTTTGAGCTCAGCAGTTGCCCAATCCGTTCCTGCCCGATAATCGCGTAGCTCTCCGGCCCCAGGCCCGTGCCCATAAAAATGTCCTGGATGTCGCGCAGCCGGCACAGCTTACCGTTCAGCAGATATTCGCTCTCGCCCGTCCTGAACAGCCGCCGCGTAATGATTACTTCGCCCTTGCGCGGCGTTGAGTGGAACTTTCTGCGGCGAATCTTCAGCACCACCGCCGGCTGCCCGGGTACCACTTGTGGCCCCGCCGCTTCATGAGCACGATCCGCGCCTGGGAGATCCTCTACAGCGACCGCCTCCGAACCCTCTTCTTCCAGCACCTGGCCCGGCTGCTCCGACGACACAATCTCCTCGGCCTCAGCCGCGCGCTGTTTCCTCAACTCCTCTTCGTCCCAGTCCGCCGGACCGTCGTGATCAACCTCCACCTCCGGCTCTACCGGGATCGGCCCCTCATACGCTTCGGGATCCATCATCGTCAGGCTCACTTCGGCCATCCCGAGAGGCTTGCGTTCGCGAGTTCCGGCAAAGATTACGTCCTGCATGTGCGTGCCGCGCAAGGTCTTGGCGCTTTGTTCGCCCAGCACCCAGCTCACCCCGTCGAAGATGTTCGATTTACCGCATCCGTTCGGCCCCACCACCACGGCAATCCCCGT
>JBEKCW010000533.1:0-3171 GCA_050014675.1 Occallatibacter sp.
AAGCGACCTTACCGGCAACAACCAGTTCAACGGGCGGCCGACGTTTGCAGCGAGTTGCTCTGAACCCAACGCTATCAGCACCAAGTGGGGCTGCTTCGATTCCGAGCCCTACGGAACAGAGAATCCCGCCGCAGGCACACCGATTGCGTCGTACGCGGCAAACGAGAAGATCGCGCCATTCGGTCTGGGAACCGGGCCAGACAACGTTGCCGTGAACATGCGCGTAAGCAAGGTGATCGGAATTGGGCCCAGAGTCGAAGGCGGCGTTGGCCCCAGCGGCGGCGGCTATCATGGCGGCCCTCACGGATTGGGCGGAGGCCTGAGCGGAAACCAGGGTGGCCCCGGACGTATGGATCAATCTGTTCCCAACAAGTACAGCCTGACGCTGTCAATGTGGGGCTCGAATATTCTCAATCACGAGAATCTCGGCACGCCCAACGGCACACTCTCCGCGCCATCGCTATTCGGCAAATCGCAAACGCTGGCCGATGGGTTCTTCTCTTCACCCACAGCCGGCAACCGGAACATTTCAATTCAAGCAGCCTTCAGTTTCTAGCCGGGGCGCCCCGGGTCTCGATCTTGAGATCCGGGACAGCGCAATCTCACGGAAGCCGACTTGCTGACTTGCTGACCTGCTGACTCGCCGACTCGCTCCCGCAACCCGCCCAGTTGTAGCATTCCAATTGTGCCCAACCTCGATACTCCAGTGATGTATGTGCGCGGCGTCGGCCCCAAAGTGGCCGAGATGCTCGCCGCCAAAAGCATCCAGACCGCGGAGGATCTGCTCTACCACCTTCCTTTCCGTTACGAAGATCGCCAGAATCCCCGCTCCATCGACGAGCTCCAGCCCGGCGAAACCGCCAGCGTAATCGCCGAAGTGCGCGGCGCGGCCCTGCTGCGCACCCGCAGCGGACCTCTCTTTGAGCTCACCCTCGGACAGGCCCGCCGCGCCATCAAGTGCATCTGGTTCCACGGTACCTATCTCGACGGCAAGTTCCACGCCGGCCAGACCGTCGCCGTTTACGGCAAGGTCGAGCCCTCACGCTCCTCCACCAACCTCAAAATGGTCCAGCCGCAGTTCGAGATCCTGCCCGATGAGAGCGAGGACGCCGAAACCCGCCTGCTTGAAGTTGGCCGCCTCACGCCTGTCTACGAGTCGCTGGGCGGCAGCCGCCTGGCCTCGCGCTGGCAGCGCAAAGTCATCTTCAACCTGCTCGAATCGGTGCACGGCCTGGTTCCCGAGTGCCTTCCGCGAGAAATGCTCTCCCGCCTCGACTTCCCCAATCGCGAAACCAGCCTGCGCCAGGTCCATTTCCCGCCTGAGGGCACGCCCTTCGACCAGCTCCAGAGCTTCTCAACTCCCGCGCATCGCCGGCTCATCTTTGAAGAGCTCTTCTATCTCGAGCTAGGCCTCGAGCTCAAGCGCCGCCGCATGAAAGAGCGCCAGGGCATCGCCTTCTCCACCGGAGACAAGGTGCGTGAAGCCATCCGCGAAGTGTTGCCGTTCCACCCCACTGCCGCACAAAAACGCGCCTTCGGCGAAATCGTAACCGACATGCGCGAGCCAAGCCCCATGCGCCGGCTGCTGCAGGGCGACGTCGGCTCCGGTAAAACCATCGTCGCCCTCCAGGCCATGATTGTGGCCATCGAAAACGGGTACCAGGCCGCGCTGATGGCGCCCACTGAAATCCTGGCCACGCAGCACTTCCTCGCCGCGCGCAAGCTGCTCGAAAGATCAAGCCGCAAACCACGCATAGTGCTGCTCACCGGCTCGCTCGACGAAGACCGCAAACGAACCAACCGCGGCCTCATCAACCGCGGCGAAGCGCAGCTCATCATCGGCACCCACGCCCTGATTGAAGAAAAAGTCGAGTTCGACCGGCTCGGCCTGGTCGTCGTCGACGAGCAGCACCGCTTCGGCGTGATGCAGCGCTTCAAGCTGATGAAGAAGCCCAATCAGCCCGAGCCTGACGTGCTCATCATGACCGCAACGCCCATCCCCCGCACGCTGGCGCTCTCACTCTACGGCGACCTCGACCTCAGCGTCCTCGATGAGCTGCCGCCCGGCCGCACTCCCATCGTTACCCGCCGCGTTCAAGACGAGCGCTCAGAAGAAGTGTGGGACTTCGTCCGCAAGCAAGTCGCGCAAAAGCGCCAAACCTATGTCGTTTACCCAGTCATCGAAGGCGCAAAAGACGACCAGCCGGAGCTGGACTTCAGCCACGACAATGAGGGTTCTCCATCCAGCCAGGGTGCCCCCGGTCCCTCGCACCTGGGGACCGGGGATAGCGCGCCAAAACGCTCGCGAAAAGGTAAAACAGCCGAGCTGTTTCAGGGTCAAAAACAGGAAGCCAACCCCAACGCAAAATCCGGCCTCAAATCCGCAGTTGAAATGTACGAGAAGCTGCGCGCCGGCCCGCTCAGCGGCCTGCGGGTCGGCCTGCTCCACGGCCGCCTCAATGCCGACGATAAAGAAGTAATGATGCGCCGATTTCAGCGCGGCGAGGTCGACGTTCTGGTCTCAACCACCGTCATCGAAGTAGGCGTGGACGTGCCCAACGCCACCGTCATGGTGGTGGAACATGCCGAGCGCTTCGGCTTGGCGCAGCTCCACCAGCTGCGCGGACGCGTGGGCCGCGGCGCAGCCAAAAGCTACTGCATTCTCATGACCGGCGCGCGCGTTTCGCCCCTCGCCGAGGAGCGCCTCAACGCCATGGTCCGCACCCAGGACGGCTTCGAACTGGCCGAGCTCGATCTCCAAATGCGCGGCCCCGGCGAGTTCTTCGGCACCCGCCAGGCCGGCCTGCCCGAGTTTCGCGTCGCCAACATCGTCCGCGACCGTCAAATCCTCGAGCTCGCCAAGCAGGAGGCCGCGCGCTTCGCCGTCGATCCCGGCCCCAGCGTCACGCCCGATGAGCGCGCCAAAGTCCGCGCCCGTCTCAAAGAAGCCTGGCAGCGCAGGTATGGGTTGGTGGAAGCGGGGTGAGCAAGTCAGCGAGTCAGCGAGTCAGCTTGCCTCAATACGACCGTTCCGGCGCGGACAGGGCGCGATTCCTGCTAAAGCCCAAGAATGTCGCAGGAAAATCAATCTTCTTCCGAGTTCAAGAATTGGGAGGCCGTTGAGCATGAGATCGCTCGATCCATTGCTGAGAGCCCCGAACCATTTGAGCC
>JBEKCW010000534.1:0-3165 GCA_050014675.1 Occallatibacter sp.
CTCCGCCACCTGGCTGATCAACAATGTGATGCCCTTACGCTCCAGCGTCTTGAAACCGGCCGCTGAAAAACTGACCGTATAGGTGCCCACCGGCAGGTTCTCGACTCGGTAAAAGCCTTGCGCATCGGTCGCCGTAGTTTGCATTGCGTCCGTGCCTGTGTTGATAACCTGCACGCGCACTCCAGGCAGTACCGCCGACGATGGATCCTTGACCGTACCCGTAATAGTTGCCCGGTCCGATTGGGCAAACAGGGGTAGGGCCAGACCGCATGCCACGAGTGCCGCAAGGGCCAGGATCTTTTTCATTGCCATGGTAGTTCCTCCGTAAATTGGCACATTCGACGTGCCGGCGCGTTTTCTCCTCCGCTGCTTGTCTCGATCATTCGTGCTGGCCGGTCAGTAGAAGAGTTCCGCACAGGCTCCCCAAAAAACAAGCCCATTCAACTCCAGGCTCACTGGAATTGAATAGGTAAGCCATCGATACATTTACGGGTGCATCGCATGGCGATGAGGTAAAGCGAGCAAACCCAATCGCACGCCCTTTGCCGCAAGCATGCAGCAACTTCGCGCAAAAGTATAAATGTTCAAGTGGTTCGAGGATGGCAGGTTTTTGTAGCTTCGAAAAGCGGCGGGGCAAAGAACCTCTGAAATTTACGGGTAAATCTAAGAAGCCCTGGACTCATTTACCGTAAATTGCGACTCCCGAAGACCCCAAAACCGGGATCACGGGACTCGGTGCTTCTGCGCGGCAAGCGCGTTGTCGAGGTTGAATTTGGCGTTGGACATGCCAGGGCTTATGCGCAGAGCCGTGTCGCAGTGGCCGATGGCTTCGTCGAGACGGCCCAGGTGGAAGAGCACGAAGCACAAATTGCTTTCGTTATCGGCATCGCCGGGAACTAGGATTAACGAACGTTCGATGTGGCGGCGCGCTTCCTCGAATTCACCGCGCGCCGCCAACAGCAGCCCCAGGTCGGCCTGCGCGCTGGCCAGATTGGGGCTGAGATCAAGTGCCTTCGTGATATTGGCATATGCCTCGGCCAGCTGCCCCGATTTCAGTTGCTCGTGCCCCAGGTTGGCGAGTGCCGCGGCATAATCGGGAGCGATGGCCAGCGCCGCGCGATACAACGCGACCGCCTCACCTGAGTTGCCTTCGTCCGCCGCAACTACGCCCAGGTTGTTGTCGATGATGTAATTGTCCCTGGTGACGGCGAGCGTGTGCTCAAACAGCGTGCGGCTGTTCTTCCAATATGCCGCCTGCTGGTGTGCCGCCGCAGCCAGAACAGCGAGCGCCAGAATGGCCACAGCCACTGTGGCGGCACGCAGTGCGGCGTGGTTCTCAACGAAGTCCGCGACGGTCCAGATGAGCGCGATCGATAGGCCCACCATGGGGACATAGGTGTAGCGGTCGGCCATCGCTTGAACGCCTACCTGCACCAGGCCGATGACCGGCACCAGCATTCCCAGGTACCAGAGCCAGCCAACTGCGAAATACGGACGTTGCTTTACCCAATGCCACGCCAGTATTGTGAGGGCAACCAGGATCAGCACGGCGAATGCCACAGCGAAAGGCGCGGGCGGCCGGGCTGGATAAAGTACGGCCAGATCGACGGGCCAAAAGGCCTTCTTCATATAGTCGACACAGGCAACGGCCGCGTTGGCGATGCGCTCGGGCAATGAAACGCGAGTGAGCGATGCCACGGCGCCGAAGCCGCGTTGCGCCACGAACGTGAGCACCGAGACCACCGCCGCCATGGCGAGGATTGGCGTCTTTTCCACGAGGAGGCGGCGGACGGGGGCGGCCTTGAAAGGCCATGCGATGCGGCGAAGCGGCCAGTAATCCAGCAGCAGGAGGACGAACGGAAATGTCACTGCCATGGGTTTCGCGAGCAGGCTCAGTCCGAATGCCACCGCCGCCAGAAGGTAACTCCTGACGCCGGGCCTTCTTGTATAGCGGATGTAGAGCAGGAGCGCAAGCATCTCGAAAAAAGTGGACAGGACGTCTTTGCGCTCGGAAATCCACGCTACAGATTCAACGTGCAGCGGATGCACGGCGAAGATCGCGGCCACAAGGGCGCATCGCCACGGCTGGAGCGTCATGCGATCCAGCGCGAAAAAGAGCAGGAGAGCGGAGGCGAGATGGAATGCAACGTTCACGAGGTGCTGCAAGCCGGGATTCCCGCCGAACAAACTGAAATCCAGCATGTACGAAATCCACGTGAGCGGGTGCCAATTGGCGTAGAAGAAGGTTGTGAAGGCCCATGCGATGTTCGAGGCTGTAAGACCTGCCTTCACCCACGGGTTCTGGTAAACGTACTGGTCGTCGTCATAAGCCACGTAACCGTGGGCCGCGGTTTGCGCGTAGATGGCCAGAACGGCCACTGCCTGCAACAGGCAGACGATGATCGAAAGCGTTCTCGATGAGGAAGGTTCGGCGAGCAGATGAGCCGGCCGAGACGTTTCTTCCTCATCGTGCGGCGAATGCGATGCGCCGTGGCATCTTTTGTATTTCCTTCCACTCCCGCACGGGCACTTGGCGTTACGGCCAGGCTTGGGCGAATTGGACATCATGGGCGCTCGCCATCCAACTGGTCACAACCACTGTGACCGCGTACTTATAACTGGCGCTCCGAGTTGGCACATGCCGCGAACCTCTAATCGGAACTGCGGTCTACTGCCTTCATGGCAACTCTGTCCATGCGCTACCGAATGCGCAGCACCACGCCAGCGCTCAAGCGAAGATTATTCTGGGCTCCGTTGATTCCGTTGGGCAAGCGGGTGAGAAGATAGTCGGCCTCAATGGGGCGGAGGGCAATGTGGCGGGCGATGCGAATGTCGAATCCACCGCCTGCGATCATGGCGAAAGCAGTTGCCGTGTCTGTGGGGCCTGCGGTGACTGGAAAGTAAGAATTGAATCCGTGCGCCGCGCCGAAAAGGCCTTGTGCGAACGGCGCGAACCTGCGGTGGAATGAAAATGAAAAGCGCGGTCCAGCAGTGAACGAAATCAGCGATAGCCCACGCCCGCCATTGTTCACGCTACCAGTGTTTTCTCCGCCGAAGTCTGCGACTGCGCTCAACCCGCGATAAATGTGCAACGCCCCCTCAACATTGCCGCCATTCATGTTGAAGCAGCCGCACTGGCCGGGGTTGGCGTTGGCGCGTAGATAG
>JBEKCW010000535.1:0-3160 GCA_050014675.1 Occallatibacter sp.
GCCACGGCATTGATCAACAGCTACTGCAGGCGGCCGGACCTGAACGTGATCCAGTACACGGAGCGGTTGCGGCTAACCAGCGGATCGCAGACGGTGATGCTGAGCTATCTTCCGCTGGCGCCTCTGGGAGTGGCCACAACGCCGATCGTCAGCATCGAAGGCCGTTTCGCAAAACCGCGGCGGGGAGAGAGCCTCAATGGGCCGCTGTTCGAGATTGCTTGGGCGTTTTCACTGCCTGGGCAGTGGACGGCTATCGATCCCAATTCAGCGGATTTTGACCCCAACACCGGAGAGTTGACCTTGCCGTGGAACGTGTTGGGACTGCCTTACAACGAGGTGGCAGTGACTTACACGGCGGGCCTGGCGACGATTGGGGACGACGTGAAGACGGCATGCGCACAAATTGTGCGCAATGCGCAGTCGACGCCTGCGCTGAACGCGAGCAAGACCAAGATCGACACGATGCAGATGCAGTACTTTTCGAGTTCGCTGGTGGACGAAACAGTGCAGGCCTGGCTGCGTCCCTACGTGGCGAACAGACTGGGGTGAGCGATGAGCGATACGGCGCCGCGTAACCCGGTGGGAGCGCCACAGATGCTGGCCGATGCCCTGCTGCGAAGCGTTGCAGGTACGACAGCTCTGCTGCGGGTGACGGGAACCAACACGGACACCAACATGCTGGAGTTGGGATTGGTGGCAACAACGTTTGAGGATGTCGTGGTAAGCCCGGTGGTCATGCGCAAATTGCGTCCGACCTGGCAGGAAGGCGGGGAGTCGAAATGGGAATTGATGGTTTCGGCAACCGGGGTGGAGCAGCAGGTTAGCGCACTTGATCTGCCTTCGGCACAATCGCTTTTCTCCATGACGCTCGCAGTAACGGTGGCGGGACAGGATTACCTGATCGAGTCGATCGCTTCCAATGAAGCCTTCGGGCAGGTGTATCTCTACCGGTTGCTGCTGCGGGAAGCAAGGCAGCAAGCGGTGTGAGCGGCTGTCAATGACGGGCCTCCACCTCTTAGCTGCCTGCTGTTCGCGCGTAGTCTCTGGTTTAACTTCTCACCTTCGGAGCCGGCGCAAATCCGGTAGGAGCAAAGAGAAAATTAGGCACCGGCGGGTCGACTTATCGTGACTTGTGCAGTGCTTCAGGAGCTCAACTCCATGCAGAATGCGAAAGACTCGTTTTATATGGCACTGCGCGCGCGGCTGGCGGCGCTCAATCCGGAGCGGACGATTCTGTTGCGCGGAGCGGTGCGTCCTGGGATCCTGGTCGAAGAAGCGGAAGCGCCCTTCAGCCAGCTTCCTAACGATGTATTTGTGCTGCGCTGGCTGGGATTGGGAGTCGATACGGAACTCGCCTCCACAATGGCAGCGGAGGAGTGTGAGATTATCTACCAGACCTGCGGAACGCAAAGCTTCGGCGGGCTGGACCGCGGCCGATCGCTAAGTGAGATGGACGAAGAGTTAGTGGCGATTCTGCAACCTTTCCACACTCCAAAGTTAAGTTATACGGCAACGCCTCCGGCGGCGATGCTGACGCAGGTATTTTGGGACGAGCCCGGCTTTGGTCCGATCGCGGTACAGCGGGACCGGCTGAGCCGTTCTGCCAAAGTACTGGTTTACAGCTACCAGGAGCAGGGGGAGTAAATGGCGGCGAATTGGTTTTCGGCTCCGGCGCCGGTGGCGCGGCGCGTTCGTGCGTATTTTGCGCCGGTCAATCGGGCTGCGCAAACGCCAGTGCTCTTCGATCCGGCAGAGCAGGGCGGGTTCAGCCTGGACGCTCCACCGGCTCCATGGATCAGCCTGGGATGGATTCAGCAGTTTACGCGCAAGCCCGGAAGCAAAACGACTCCGGTGCTGACTGGCATCCCAGCGTCAACGCTTGAGCAGGTGCGCGAGACCCTTGAGGCGCAGGTGAGCTTCGAATTCTTGAGTTGGACAAAGCTCACCATGGCGCTTGCGACGGGCTCGCAACACATGAACCTGCTGTCTCCAGCCAGCGGCGCCGCGGCTGCTGCGGATGGAGCGCAGGCCGCCGCCGCGGTTGTAGTGCAGACAGGCTCAACCTCGACCTTTATAGCTCTGGCCGCCGCAGACGCAGCAACATTCGCGGCAGGCGCAATCGTCGCACTGGATGCGGACTACACCGGCCAAACCGGATTTGTCGGCACACCTGTTGCGGGAGCCTATGTGCGACAGGCGCTGACGGACATTGACTACATTCGGCGCGTGACCTTCAACGTGGCATTGGTATCCCAGGTAACCGCCACCGGACTTACACTCGCCGAGCCGCTCCCGGTAGGCGCTCCGGCTGCCGGCTCCAAAGTGCAGAGAGTTACCGGGTTTGTGGATCGCGAGGGCGGCAGTTTCTACCAGGAGTGGTCGGCGCTGTTCGTGATGGAAGGGAGCCAGGGGGAACGCATCTTCTTCCACTATCCACGCCTGCAGACAACGTCTGGCTCGCAGGAAGCCGCATCGCCTTTAAACGGCAAGCAGGACGGCGATCTTGAGAGGGTGCTGTTGAAGGGCCAATTCCTGGCACTGCCTGTGACGGATCCACTGGATGGGGAGCGAGTGCTTTGTTACCGGAGCTTCCTGCCCGCGGCTCACGCGCTGGTGTAGGGAGAATAAGAATTCAACCGCTCAACAAGTTAGCGAGTTCATAGGTCAACGGGGCAGAAGGCCAGAATGAAGATCACGATCAACGGGCAAGACTACACGGCCGCGCTCGATGCAGTGCGGCCGTTGACGATCGAGCGCAAACTGAACGAGCCCAGTGTATGCCAATTGTGGCTGAGCATGCCAGCCGGCGGCAGCCTTGCTGCGCCTTCGCGCAACCAGCCTTTGGCGGTGACAGGCGACGATGGAACCGATTACTTTACAGGTTTCATCGCGGTAAGCCCGTTGCCCGAATATGCTGGTCTGGCGATGGAAGGCCCACGGTACCGAATTGCTATCCAGGCTTTGAGCGACGAGTTGCTATTGGACCAGTTGCTCATGCCGCCAAGCACGGGTTCAACGGGCGAGAATGCCGGGGCATTGATGACAGCCCTGGTGGCTCACACGGGAACCGCCGCGCTATCGACGCAAGGACTCTCGCTGGCCGCGGCGGTAAGCAAGTTTGTGCCGGAGCCAGGTGCACCGTGGAGCAAAAGCGCCGGTC
>JBEKCW010000536.1:0-3154 GCA_050014675.1 Occallatibacter sp.
CGCTGCTGCACTTCCTGGTCACGCGGCCGGCAACCGCGCAGTTCATTTCACGCCAGCTAGCCATCCGCTTTGTGAGCGACGATCCGCCGCAATCGCTGGTTGACCGCATGGCCCGCACCTATATGTCGACCGGCGGCGATATCTCCGCAATACTGCGCACGCTCTTCCGCTCGCCCGAGTTCTGGGCCGCAAGCGACTATCGCTCCAAGGTAAAAACTCCGCTTGAATTCGTGGTGTCGGCAGTGCGGGCATCGAATGCCGACGTTGAGAACTTTCAGCCGATCGAGAATGCGCTGCACCAGATGGGCATGCAGCTTTACGGTTGCATTCCGCCCACGGGTTACAAGTGGGTGGCCAGCGAGTGGGTTTCTACCAGCGCTCTTGTTGACCGCATGAACTTTGCTTTGAACCTGGCTGCAAACCGGCTGCCGGGAGTAAGAGTAAGCTGGAGCAATCAGCCAGCCGATGTGAACGTCGGGCTAACCAGCGACTCCGCCCCCGATGCGCAGGCAGCGCCCATACCAACTCTCGATCAGGAAGAAACGCGCCTCGAGCCGATGATTGTGGCGGGAGGAGTAGGTGAGCAGACGCGGACCGCTGCGCTCTCTCAATTTGATTCGCAGTCGGCGCAAGGCTCGTTCACGGTGTACCCGGTTTCAGCCGAGGCTAAGCCGCGCAACGCTCCCCGCCCTGCCAACGCGCTGGAGCGGCAAGATGAAGTGCTGGCAGGATTGTTGATAGGCTCGCCTGAGTTTCAACGGCGCTGAAGTGCCGAGGGGCTAGGCGCCTAGGCACTAGGGAATAAGGACTTGGAACTGACAACTGATCACTGACCACTGATCACTGTTTTTGAGGAGCTTCACATGAACCGGAGATTTTTCCTGCACAAGGGCGCGCTGGCGGTAGCGGGCACGGCCGCTATTCCCAGCTTTATGGTTCGTTCGGTGCTGGCTGAGGCTGCACCTGCGCCTGGCCAGCGGCTGGTGGTCATCTTTCAGCGGGGCGCGGCCGACGGGCTCAACGTCGTGGTTCCCTATCGCGAAAAGAACTACTACTCCATGCGGCCCACCATCGCTATTCCGCAAAATCAGGTGATCGATCTCGATGGATTCTTCGGTCTGCATCCATCACTTGCGTCGTTCAAGCCGCTATACGATCAGGGCCATCTCGCCATCATTCACGCCTGCGGCTCGCCCGATATGTCGCGCTCGCACTTTGATGCGCAGGACTACATGGAGTCGGGAACGCCGGGCGTGAAAGGCACCGACGATGGATGGCTGAACCGCGCCTTGCAGGCTGAAGATCTGCTGCACCGCTGCGAGGGAACCTGCGAGCACTCTGCATTCCGCGCGCTGGCGCTTGGAACCGATGTTCCCTTGACGCTTGCCGGCCGCGTGTCCGCGATCGCGCTCAACAACGTGAACGGTTTCAATGTAGCCGGCAAAGGTCCAACCCCTTCACCGGCCGCCAATGCATTTCAGGCCATGTATGCCGATTCGGGCGACCAGATCTTCCATGCTGCCGGCGACGAGACCTTTGAAGCAGTCCGCATGCTGCGCGCCGCAAACCCCGCGCAGTATCAGCCGGCCAATGGCGCCAACTATCCCAATAACGACTTTGGCAACAGCATGAAGCAGATTGCGCAACTGCTGAAGGCCAACCTGGGTGTTGAAGCGGCATTCACCGATGTGAGCGGCTGGGACACGCATCAGAACCAGGGCGGCGTCAATGGCCAGCTCGCCAACCGGCTTAGCGACTTCTCGCAAAGCATCGCGGCCTTCTGGCTCGACATGGGTGACTCGGCGGAGAACATCACGCTGGTCACCATGTCGGAGTTTGGCCGCACCGCGCACGAGAACGGCACCGGCGGCACCGACCACGGCCACGCCAACGCTATGTTTGTGCTGGGCGGACGCGTGAAGGGCGGCAAGGTCTACGGTAAATGGCCGGGACTGTCGAACGAGCAGCTCAACCAGGGCCGCGACCTGGCACTCACCACCGATTACCGCGCCGTGCTGGGCGAAGTAGTCACCAACACCATCGGCACCCGAGATCTCGATAAGATTTTTCCTGGCGCGAGCCTGGACCCCGCACGCTTTCTGCGGCTGGTGTAACCTGCTGTATCTGAAGGTCGCATCAAGAATGGCCTGTCATCCTGAGCGAAGATTGACGCGTATATTGCGCCCATCGCAGTCGAAGGACCTGCATTTGCTTCTCAACTAACTTCAGATTCACAACCGAGGAGCGAGCACGGCAATTGCCGGCTTCACTCATTCAAAACCCGGCGAAGAATATAATTCAGGGCATTCCATGTTTCAGAAAAAAGGCCCTCCCATGAATTCGCGCCCTCATATTTTTTCCGCCGTCGCAATCCTCGCTGCCGCTGCATTCGCTCACAGCCAGTCCGCTCCAGCAACACCTGCAGCCACTCCCGCGCCTGCTGTGGTGGTTGTGCCCACTGAGGCTCCGCCATCGCCGAATGCAGCCCCGCCGGGCGCGGCAACACAACCGGCCAACACTCATCCCGAATTCGATGTGGCGACGGTAAAGCCTGCGGCGACCCCGGATTTCCAGCGCATGGCGGCTGACATGCAGGCCGGCAAGACGCCGCGTTTCGGACCGCACGTGGATACTGCGCGCGCCGAGTTTATTTACATGTCGCTCAAAGACCTCATCGTCTATGCGTATTCCGTCAAGCCCTACCAGATCGACGGACCGTCGTGGCTGGGCGATCAGCGCTTCGACATTCAAGCCACCATCCCCGATGGCATTGCGAAAGACCAGGCCCCCGCAATGCTGCAGAACCTGCTCGCGCAGCGCTTCAAGCTGACCGTGCATCGCGACAAAGAAGAGCACAAAGTGCTGGCCCTGGTGGTGGGCAAAGGCGGTCCCAAACTGAAGGAGTCGCCAGCTCCGGCGCCAGTTGATGACAACGCCCCGCTCAAGCCGGACGAGACCAAGATCGCCACCGAAGAAGGCACCATCAAGATGACGCGCAAGCCCGACGGCACAATGGTGATGGACATGGGAAAGCGCGGCACCATGACCATGAAGCTCGATATGTCGACGCAATCGATGCATCTCGATTCAAGCATGGTGACCTTGGATGGTTTTGCCGACATGCTCACGAACCTGATGCAAATGGGCGGAGCCG
>JBEKCW010000537.1:0-3152 GCA_050014675.1 Occallatibacter sp.
TCGATTTTGAGACCTGGGACACCACGAACCCCAATCATCAGGTCTTGTAACAGGTCACGAGTTTACTCGTGCCTATAAAGCTCCCGAAAATACCAGCGCCAACTTGCCAACCCGCCGTTCTTTTGTCAAAACAAGACCCCATCGAGACGTGAAAATCCGTTTCACGCGAACTCTCTCGCCCACGCCCGCATCCGCCCTTGTTCTAAACTGAACATAACCGGCTCGGAGCCCGGGCTCATGTCTGTAACCGCAATCCGCTCGGCCGCCAAACCACTTCCATCCCCTACCCTCAAGCGCTTTTCCTGGGGGGTGCTCGCCTACTTCATTGCCGTCATCTTGTGGGGCGCGGTTACGCGAGCCACGGGAGCAGGCAACGGATGCGGCAATCACTGGCCGTTATGCAACGGCACCGTGATGCAACCGTCGGCCAGCATCGACACCATCATTGAGTTCACGCATCGCGTCACCAGCGGCATTTCGCTCTTCGCGCTCATCGCACTGCTTGTGTGGACCTTCCGAGCCACTGCGCGCGGACACATGGCACGGCCTGCGGCGGTCGCGGCAATGGTTTTTGTGGTGATCGAGGCCATCCTGGGCGCGTTCCTGGTCAAACTCGGCCTCACCGCGCAAAGCCAATCGCCATTGCGCGCGCCGTATCTGGCGCTGCACTTTACCAACACGCTTTTGCTCATGGCCGCGCTCGCCTTCACTGCGCACATGCTCACGCGCACCCGCGGATTCATGCGCAGCGAGATCAAGCTGGTTGTTCCAGGCGGCGCGATTGCAGGCATTTTGATGGTGCTGGTGGTAGGCGTAACCGGTTCGCTGGCCGCGCTAGGCGATACGCTCTTCCCGGCAACTTCATTTACTACCGCGCTGCAGCAGGACTTTTCAGCCAATGCCGCATGGCTGGTGCGCTGGCGTTGGACTCATCCGGCAATTGCGCTTCTGGCCGGCATTTTTCTCCTCTGGATTCTGGTTCGCGCCGCGAGCCGTTCCAGCCTCGGACACGCGCAATGGGACAACCGCAAACTCTCTGCGCTGGTGCTGCTGCTGCTGGCCGCGCAATACGTGCTGGGCGTGTTGGATGTAACGCTGCTCGCGCCGGTGTGGCTGCAGATTGTGCACTTGCTCGGAGCGGATGTGCTGTGGGCGGCGCTGGTGGTGCTTACGGCCCGACTAACGCTGGAGCCAATCTCCGCTTCACCAACCGAGGGCCAGTCCGACCCACGACCAAGAAAATGAACACCCGTTTTCGTCAAGCGGCGAACGGTAAAGAGACAAACTGTCTCACCGAAGGGGTTCACCCCAAGAAGATGTAAAGGGGCCAACCTCGATCGGCACTGATTTCAAATCACTTAGCCCCAAATTTTGATTGCAGCTAATTACGCCCCTCCGATGCACAATAGTAGTCAGAAGGATTAGAAAGTATGAATAACCCTCCATCTCCGCCACCAGCAAGACCCTCGAACGAAGCCCTGAATCAAAGCATTCTTTTTTTCCCGTGAACCTGTGAAACGACATCGAATAGAATCAATCACCTTCCGACACCGCCTTCACAGCTTCACAGTTTTCGCCGCAAAAGAACCGGGCAACGGCGCTTTTGCTCCCTAGTCCCTAGCCCCTGTCGTCTCCGCCGTGGTGATAGCTTTCCCACCCCAGGTAGTTCGTAGCAGCTTCGTGGATGGCGTTCGACACCGAGCTGAAGTTGGCGGCCGTATGGTGTTCGAATCCCTCGCGGCAGATGTACTTGAGCAGCTTCTGCAGGTGCGGAATCTCAGCAACTCCGGCTCCGCCGAATGTCTCCAACGGATCGTCGGTAAACGCTCCCGCGCCTGTGTATCCACGGATAACGCCGCGCCGGTCGTCAGTGGAGTAACGCGCAAACGTCATCGCGCCCGCCTTCACCCGGCCCACGCATGTGCCGAAGGTATTCAGCTTGCCCACCGTCCCGGCAATGATCTCCTGGTAGTCCATCTTCACATCCTTGAAGAAGTGCTTCGGCAAGTTCGAACAATGGAAGCAGACGCACTTGTTGGGGTCGCTGCCGTAGTTGTTGTTCCAGTCAAGCAGGGCCGACGGCGTCTCCGATGCCAGCGCCATCATGTACATGCTCAGCGTGCCGGGCACATCCACTTCGCAGGCCGATGGGATGAGGTCGTTACTCATCATGCTCATCACCGTGCAAGGCACCACGCCGAAGTACTCCTCCATCGAGGTCCAGCACTGCACCGCCGAGATGGTGCAGTGAGTCTGCTTCATCCATCCGTCCACCACCGCGCCCAGCTTGGCCATCTTCATCAGCGCCTCTTCAGGAATGCCGGCAGTTGTCACATAAGACTTGATAGCGGCGAGCTTGGCTTGCGCGGCATCGTCGGTGTCCTTCATCTTGTTGATGCGGCCGAAAATTTCAGATAGATCGATCGGCTCCACCGAGATGCCCGCGGTTTCGAGAATGCGCTCGGAGTAGCGCACCGTGTTGAAGGCCGAGGGACGCGCGCCGATGGCGCCGATCTTAAGGTTCTTGAGTCCCTTCACAATGCGACAGACCTGGCCGAACCATTCGAGATCGGACTTGAACTCGGCCGAGGCCGGGCTCTCGGTATGCAGCGTGGTCAACGAGTAAGCGATGCCGTACTGCATCAGGTTGTTACAGGCGCTCATCTTGCCGCAGAAGCTATCGCGCCGCGTGGCGATGGTCATGGCGTCGGACCGGTCGGGCGTGGCCTGCATCAGCACCGGCACCTTCAATCCCGACAGTCTCAGCGCGTCAGCCACGCCCCTCTCGTCGCCAAAGTTGGGCAGCGTGACAATGATGCCGTCGATCGGCTCGCGATGCTTCTTGAAAAGCTCCGCGCAGCGCAGCGCTTCGTCGTACGATTCCACCGCGCCATAGTGCGATTCCTCGTCCGAGAGAACGATCGGTGTGGCCCCGGCTGCTTCAACCGCCGCAATCATCTCTTCGCGGCCGGTCTTGGCCAGGTGGTCAGGAAAAAATCCGCGATTACCTACTACGATGCCGTATGTCATTTTGCGTTGCGCTGTCATGTTCGTGCTCCTTTGGAACGCCGGCCTCCAGGCCGCCGGATGGGATATAGGTTGGACTCGCAAGTGCGGACCTGGAGACCCGCACTACAGCCGGTCAGGAGACC
>JBEKCW010000538.1:0-3136 GCA_050014675.1 Occallatibacter sp.
TGCCCACAACATGGTCATGATGTCTTTCCTTGCCGCAATCGACAGGGTGCCCGCGACCGAGGCCAATCCAGCGCTGATGATCTGCAGCCTTCTCATCATCATCAATTTCTCGCTGTTGTTCTTCAACCTGTTCCCCATTCCGCCGCTCGACGGCAGCCACCTGCTGCGCAATTCCCTTCCCTATAACGCCCTCCAGAAATACGATCGCATCCCCTTCTGGGTCAGCTATCTGCTCATGATCTTCGTCGGCGGATTCATTCTCAGCCTCTTGCTCGGGCCGTCTCTCGGGCTGGTCTTCGCCGCTCTAATGAGCCTCTGATACCCACAAGTGTGCGTGATTGCCCCATTACAATAGGGAGAGCCTTCGACCGGATTTCCGTTGAGAGCCGGCCGGCTTTTTTCTGCATTGGAAATGATCGGAACGATGCCTGAGAACGAAAACAAATCTTCGCACGACTCCAGCGCCTCGCGGCCGCGCGTGCTGAGCGGCATGCGCCCCACCGGCAAGCTGCACCTGGGCAACTACATGGGCGCGCTCGCCAACTGGGTCAAGCTGCAGGACCAGGACAAGTACGACTGCTACTTCTTTATTGCCGACGTGCACGCGCTGACCACCGACTACGCCGACACCTCAAAGCTTGCGGAAAACGTGAAAGAAGTCGCCCTCGATTTTCTGGCGGCGGGACTCGACCCCAAGCGCAGCACCATCTTTGTGCAGAGCCATGTCACCCAGCACCTTCAGCTGCCCATGTACCTGGGCATGATTACTCCTCTCGGCTGGCTCGAGCGCGTGCCCAGCTACAAAGAGGTGCAGGAGAACCTGACGAACAAGGACCTGACGACCTACGGCTTTCTCGGTTACCCGGTGCTGATGGCCTCTGACATTCTGCTTTATCAGTCGAAGTATGTTCCGGTGGGCCAGGACCAGCAGGCGCACGTGGAGCTCACGCGCGAGGTTGCGCGGCGATTCAACAACCTTTACACGCTGAATGGGCGCGAAGTGCTTCCCGAACCCGACGTCCTGCTTACGCCATCGCCCAAGCTGCCCGGCACCGACGGCCGCAAGATGTCAAAGAGCTATGGCAACACCATCATGCTTTCCGATCCCGAGCCCGAAGTGCGGAAGAAACTGAAGACCATGGTCACCGATCCGGCGCGCGTGAGGCGCAGCGATCCGGGCGATCCGGATAAGTGCCCCGTGGGCGATCTGCACAAGGTGTTTTCAACACCTGAGACGTTGGCGAAAGTTTACGATGGTTGCCGTACGGCGGGAATCGGATGTATTGAATGCAAGGGCTGGGCGGCGGATGCTCTGGTTCAGATCCTCAATCCCATCCAGGAACGCCGCGCACGCCTTACCGAAGACGAAGTCAGGACAATTCTGAATGATGGCAGCGTCCGCGCCGCAGCTCGTGCGGAGCAAACCATGCGGGAAGTGCGAGCCGCGATGCAAATGCCGTAGCAATGGCCGATAAAATTCTCGCTTCGAAGAGTCATGGCGTTAAGTTGAGGGCTGCGTAAGAAATGCACGAAAAGCGCGCCGTAGGCGCAATGGATGTTAGCCCCGCGCTTCACCGGGGTCCCCGAGAAACGGTCTTTGTTTCTTGGGGTGGAAGCGTGGGGTTAGCGGATGCGCAATATTGTTAAAGAGTCCCGTAGGAACGACGCAAGGCTGCACCCAGTAGACTTAATTCCCGGAAGCAACTGAAGGAAGCAACACCGTTGACCGAAGACATCACAAATCCGGAACAGCCCAAGCCTCAAACACAGGCCACGACTAAGCCCGAACAGCTCCAACTGATTCCGGTTCCCGAGCTTACGCGCGAACAACGCACTGCCGGCAAGGTAGCCGCCGCACTCAAGGCCCGCGGCGAAGATGACGAGCAATCGCCGTTTTCGGTAATTGTCAGCAAAGTGTACGACGGCCCGCTCGATCTGCTGCTCGATCTTATCCGCAAGCAGGACATCGACATTTACGACATTCCAATTGCGAAGATCACTGCGCAGTTCCTGGCTTACGTTGAGAACCTGAAAGCCGGCGACGTGGACACGGCCGGTGAATTCATTTACACAGCGTCTTTGCTCATCCACATCAAGAGCAAGATGCTGTTGCCGCGCACGCCCGCCGGGCCAGACGATGCATCGGAGGACCCGCGCCGCGAACTGGTGGAGCGCTTGCTCGAGCACGAGCGCTTCAAAAGCGCCGCACAGATGCTGCAACAGAAGCAGATGCTCGAAGCTGCGAGCTGGACCAACCCCGGCATGCGCGACTTTAAAGAAGACGCCGCGGCCGAACCCGAAATTGCAGCCGACACCGTCGACCTGGTCCGCGTCTTTCGCGACATTCTGGAGCGCGCTCGCAACCGGCCAGTGCTCAATCTGCAGGAAGACTCGGTGACCGTGGGGCAGATGATCCAGTTCCTCACTCGCCGGCTGACCATGGAAGACAAACCGGTAGCTCTGCGCAAGCTGCTCAGTCACTCCCGCTCTGAGCGCGCGCTCATCGCCATGTTCCTGGCGCTCCTTGAACTCGTCCGGCTACAGGCCATTTTGCTTCGGCAGGACCGGCAGTTCAGCGAGATCTTCATCAAGAAGCACACGGGATTTGAAGCCCTGATGAACCAGGGCGTAGCCAACGCGCAAGACGACTGGCGATAAGCTGCGCGAATAAAGCTGGACCGCGCTTCAGGCGATCCCAACAAAGCACCGGAACTGGGTGCCCCATGTTCCGATTCTGGGACATTGGGATAGCACGAACCCCTCCAAATGGCTCAGCGCCTCCGCAAAAATACCAAGATAAAATCCAACTCAAATCTAATATAATCAATTATTTATATCGGCAACAATATCTCTGTTTCATCAAATCTGCTATCCTGAGTTCGCGTCCGAATACGACGCCGGAGCTGGCGAAACGATCCTGCGCGACTTTCCGCAAGGGGGTCGCGTATGATTAACGCCTCCCTTGAGGTTTACCCAATGCAGATTGGAATTTTGCCCCCTGAACTGAAATCTATCGAAACGCTATTTGCGGGAGATGTTCGCTTTTCTGTGCCTAGATATCAACGAAGTTTTGCTTGGACTTCGGATGAAACCGAAGAACTTTGGGACGATTTGTTTGGTGCTGCCAAGCGTAGCG
>JBEKCW010000539.1:0-3113 GCA_050014675.1 Occallatibacter sp.
CGAAATCCCCATCAAAAACGCATCGAGTTGAATCGCCCACGAGCTGCCGACTCATGCCTGACCAATCGTCAGCAATATAAAAACCCGCAAGCCAAATCGCTATCCCCGACACACTCCTAGGGGCTAGGCATTAGGGACTAGCCACTAGGGCGCGGGGCACGGCTACCATAGGTCAGGGGGAGCTGTGGCCACGCGGCGACGCAAAACTCAAATCCAGACCTCGTCGGAGCTGGGGCAATCGGCAGTCAGGATTTTTGCCGCCAACGAGCGCATGAACCAGCTACTCATCGAGCATCTTCCTCCTGAAGCCTGGCAAGCGAAGACGCCCAGCAACGTCCGCACCATTGCGGCGATCTTTACGCACATGCATAACATCCGCGCCAAGTGGATCAGGCTTACAGCTCCGCACCTGAAAGTTCCGCGGCAACTGAACCGCACGCATTGCACGCCGCAGGAGGCCAGCGCGGGATTGGCGGAGAGCGCCGCGCGCTGCGAACAGATGCTGGCCGAGGCGCTGGCGACGAGCGGCGGCCGCATTGAGACTTTCTTGAGAGACGGCTGGGCTAAACCCTGGCCGGTGGGCCCGGAGATGTTGTGCTACATTGTTGCGCATGAGGCTCATCATCGCGGCCAGGTGTGCATGCTCGCGCACCAGCTTGGATTCAAGCTGCCGGGCAAGGTGACGAGTGAATTATGGAATTGGGAAAAGCTGCTGAAGTAGCCGGGGACCAGCAGCTGAAGGCTGAGAGCTGAAAGCTAAGAGTTTTGCGGCTATTCCCGCCCCTTCTTCCGAATCTCAATATTCAGCCGCTTGATCTTCTGGTTCAGTGTCGAGAGCGGAATGCGGAACTGCTCGGCTGCGTCGGTCTGGTTCCAGTTGCAGCGTTCCAGCTTCTCAATAATGATGCGCTTCTCGATGACTTCGAGAATGTCAAACAGCGACGCGTTGGGATTGTGATCGAGCAGCGCATCCTGAAAGCTGCGGCCGGTAATGTGCCCCGGCAGCAGGTCGGCGCCGATGATGGGCCCGGACGAAAGCACCACCCCGCGTTCGATTGAGTTTTCAAGCTCGCGCACATTGCCCGGCCAGTCGTAATCCACCAGCGCGCGCAGGGCATCGGACGAAAGCTTGCGCGGCGGCATGGCGTTTTCTTCGGTGTAGAAATCGAGGAAATGCTGCACCAGCAGCGGAATATCTTCGCGCCGCGAGCGCAGCGGCGGCAGCTCGACCATAATCACGTTCAGCCGGTAGAAAAGATCTTCGCGGAACTTGCCCTCGCGTACTGCCTGGCGCAGGTCAATGTTGGTGGCCGCAATAATCCTCACGTCCACCTGGATCTCCTGAACCCCGCCCAGGTGCATAAAGCGCTTGTCCTGCAGCACGCGCAGAATTTTTGCCTGCGTGTCGAAGCCCATAGTGGCAATCTCGTCAAGAAACAACGTGCCTCCGTTGGCAACTTCGAAGAGCCCCTTCTTGCTTGCGATGGCCGAAGTAAATGCGCCCTTCACATGGCCGAAGAGCGTCGACTCCAGCAGTTCCGACGGCATTGCGCCGGTGTTCACCGGAACAAATGGCTTGTCGCGCCGCGGCGAGTTGGCGTGAATCGCCTTGGCGATCAGCTCCTTGCCCGTGCCGCTCTCGCCCTGGATCAGCACTGTCGACCGGCTCGGTGCCACTTGCGCCACCAGGTCGAAAATCTTAAGCATCGGGTCGCTCTTGCCCACGATGTTTGAGAAGTTGTAGCGCTGCTTTAGCGTGCGCTTGAGCTGCAGGTTCTCTTCTTCGGCGTGATGCCGCGCCACAGCCGAGCGAATGTCGGCCAGCAGCTTTTCGTTGTCCCACGGCTTCTGAACAAAATTCTCCGCGCCGGCGCGAATCGCTTCGACTACGTTGTCAACAGTGCCGTAGGCGGTGATCATGATGACCGGCAACTCCACCCGCCGCTCCTTGATCTGCGGCAGCAACTCAAGCCCGCTCTGCCCCGGCAGCGCCAGGTCGAGCAGTACCAGGTCGTAAATCTCCGCATCGATCATGCGCAACCCCTCAACGCCATCAGCGGCCATGCTTACGGCATAGCCTTCAAGCGACAGCAAAACTTCAAGGGATTCGCGAATGCCGGCTTCGTCGTCGATCACCAGGATGCGGGCCGGAGAAACAGCTCCGCTACCGGCGTTGGTCACTACAGGCGCGTTCAATGGCAGTGCAACTTCAGACATGTACTGACTTCCTTAACAGGGGAAATTCAAGATGAAACGTTGTGCCAGCGCCAACCGCGCTCTCCACATGAATCTTGCCGGCATGTTCCTGAATGATTCCATACGAGACCGACAATCCCAGTCCGGTCCCGCGCCGGTCGCCGGGTTTGGGTGTGCTCTTGGTGGTGAAAAATGGATCGTAAATCCGCTTCAGATGCTCCGGCGCAATACCGCTTCCGGAGTCTGAAATCAGCGCTTCGACATGCCCGTTCACTGCCGTAACCAGGCGCAGCCTTCCGCCGCCCGGCATCGCTTCTTTGGCGTTCAGCAGCAGGTTGAGGAACACCTGCTGAAGTTTGCCGGAGTTGCCATTGATCGGCGGCAGTTCATCGGCCAGCTCAAGATCCACAATAATCTGCGCCGTCTTGAACTGGTGCTCGAGCAGCGAGAGCGTATCGCGAATCACCTGGTTCAGATTGGTGTCGCGAAACTCGGTGGTCGAGGTGCGCGAAAAATTCAGCAGCCCGTTGGCAATCTCGGCGGCGCGGAAGCTCTGCTGCGTAATCTTATCGAGCACCGGCCCCAGCCGCGCATCGCCGCGCATTTGTTTTGAGAGCATCTGCGCGTACGACGAAATCACCGCCAGCGGCGTGTTGATCTCGTGGGCCACGCCGGCCGCAAGCAGTCCGATTGAGCTCAGTTTGTCGGCCTGCGTCAGCTGCGTTTCAAGGCTCACGCGTTCGGTAATGTCGTCTACCAGGATGATGCGGCCCACCGGAACAAAATCGCGCGACAGCAGCGGCGCCACCGCGATATTGGTGGTGCGCTGCTCGCCGGCACGCGTGGTGAGCGGGAATTTGTAAAGATGATGCACGCCCTGTTCGTTACGGAACTCTTCGATTGCCTCAATGAACTCC
>JBEKCW010000540.1:0-4344 GCA_050014675.1 Occallatibacter sp.
TGAGCCTGCGCGTCTGGCTACGATTCCCGTTCTGATGGTCAGCGACATCCACTTCGAGCCTTTCTGGGATCCCGGCAAAGCAGCGCAACTGGCTGCCGCGCCCGCGTCGGGATGGAGGTCGATTCTTACCTCGGCTCCTTCGCCCGATCGCGCGGCTCAATTCGATGCTATTCAGCAGGCCTGCCACACTCGAGGCGCAGACACCTCTTATCCCCTCTTTCAATCAAGCCTGAACGAGATCAAGACCAACGTGGCCGGCGCCATTTTCGTGACCGTAAGCGGCGATCTTATTTCCCACTCCTTCACCTGCAAGTTTGGCAAGGTGTTTCCCAACGCCAGGCCCGATGAGTACCGCGCGTTTGTTGAGAAGACGATTGAGTTCGTTATCGGTTCTCTTCGCGCCGCGCTCCCCGGCGTTCAGGTTTACGCATCGCTGGGCAACAACGACTCGGATTGCGGTGACTATAAGCTCGACGCGAATAGCCTCTTTCTCGACGAAACCGGCAGAGTTCTAACCGCCGACGTTCCAGCTTCGGAATCGAAGCAGGCGCGCGCTGATTTCGCAATCGGCGGCAACTTCAGCGTGGCTCTGCCCGAGCCCTTTGCGCATGCGAGGCTGATTGTATTGAACGATCTTTTCATGGCGCGCAAATACCAGACCTGCGCGGGCAAAGACGATTCTTCTGAAGCGACGAGGCAGATTGCGTGGCTGCGCGCTGAGCTCGATCGCGCGCGGCAGGCGAAGCAGAAGGTCTGGGTGATGACGCACATTCCGCCCGGCGTCGACGCGTTTAGCACGGTCAGCAAGGGCAAGAACATTTGCGAAGGCAAAGACCCCACGATGTTTCTTTCGTCTGACGATTTGCCCAATGCGCTTGCGCCTTACGGCGATGTGATTGCGCTCGCCATTTTTGCCCACACTCACATGGACGAGATGCGCCTGCTGGTCCCTACCGGCGCGCCGCATCCCGAACGCTCGGTGCCGGTCAAGCTGGTTCCTTCCATTTCGCCGGTTGACGGCAACAATCCATCCATTACAGTGGCCCAGGTCGATCCGCGCACGGCCACGATGGTGGATTACCGCGTGATCGAGGCATCAAACCAGACCGGTGTGGATACAACGTGGGCCGAAGAATACGACTACGCAAAGGCTTACAGCGAGCCTGCTTTCTCGGGCGCGGCAGTGGGGAATCTCATCGGCGAATTCAGGGCCGATTCCGGCGCAAAGTTGCCGGCCAGCCAGGCATATATGCGTAATTACTTTGTCGGCAACCGCGCCAGCGAACTCGCGCCGTTCTGGCCGATCGCCACCTGCGGCCTGACCAACATAAGCGCGGAGAACTTCAAGGCCTGCGCATGCGGCAGCCACTAATAACGAGTGCGAGGGACCGGGGGCACCCAGGGTTGGTGGTTGATTGAAACAGGCGGGGTAAGATTGGCCTCGACCAACCCTTCTCAACTAACCACCGACCCTGGTGCGCGTCAGCGGCCACCCTTTGCGGTAAGCTGGTCGAGTGACTGCTATGCCTCGATTTTTCGCCAGCCGACGCGGATTGCTGAAAACGATCACAACGATCCTGGCGCTCGTCGTTCTTGGCGGGACTTGCTGCGCAGCGCGGGCGCAGGCGGCCTTCAATTCCGCGCTGCCCCTTACACACGTCGATCATGCGCCGAACTCTGCCTGGGCTCAGCAGCAGCATTACGTTGTTCTGGTTTCGCTTGATGGCTTCCGCTGGGACTACGCGGCTCGCGACCACGCCGAGCACCTGCTGGCTCTGGGCAAGCATGGCGCCTCGGCCCCCGAGGGAATGTTGCCCAGCTATCCCTCGCTCACCTTTCCCAATCACTTCACCATTGTCACCGGCCTTTACCCTGAGCATCACGGCCTGGTGGCGAACAGCTTTTACGATCCCGCGCGCAATGCACGCTACGCGATGAGCGACCCCAAGGCGGTAACCGACGGCAGATGGTACTGGGGCACGCCGCTCTGGAGTTTGGCTGAGGGGCAGGGAATGCATGCCGCGGTTCTGCTGTGGCCGGGCTCCGAGGCTGAGATCGCGGGTTATCGTCCCACCTGGTACGCGCACTTCGACTCAAAGACTGAAGCCACCGCCGAAGCGCAGCAGGCCCGCATCGACAATGTTGTCGCTCTTCTTAAACTCGCGCCGGCCGACCGTCCTCATTTCATAGCAATCTATTACTCTGAGCCCGACCATGAGGGCCATGAATTTGGCCCTGACGCGCCTGAGACCCGCAAGGCTGCGCTCAAAATGGACGCTGAGATCGGCAAGCTCAAAGCGGCCCTCGACAAAACCCGCCTGCCTATCGACCTGGTGGTGGTGAGCGACCACGGCATGGTGCGCAGTGAGGGCGCCTGGGTGAATCTCGATGCGTTTGCGAGCCTGGCGGGTTTTGAGACTGCGGGTTCGCTGATTTATCCGTCGACTGAGCAAGACCGCGTGAGCGTTTACAACCAGCTCAAGAAGGCATCATCGGACTTCGTGGTTTATCGCTTGAAAGATGTGCCGCCGGAGCTGAATTACAATCAGAATCCGCGCGAGGGCGATCCGGTGGTGGTGGCAACTGGGCCATTCGCAATCCGCGCCAGCGCGCCCGAGGGGCGGCCCGATCATGCGCCGACGTTGGGAATGCACGGTTTCGATCCGGATAGAGTTCCTGAGATGAAGGCGAGTTTTTTTGCTGCCGGGCCAGACATTGTGCCGGGCAAAACTGTTGCGCCTTTTGAAAACGTCAACCTTTATCCGTGGATCGCGCACATGCTCGGCTTGAAGCCGGCAAAGAACGACGGCAGTTTGAATATTCTTGCGGGCACGCTGCGCGACAACGGCGCCGAACAGGATAAGTAAAAGCAGGAAAGATAACAGGAGCAAGCGGGGATGGGTCTGGTTCTGGGAATCGATGGCGGCGGCACGCGGACTCGCGCCTCCATCGCGGATGGTTCGGTTGCCAAGGGCGATGTGGCGCTGGCATTTGCTGAGAGCGGTTCAATCAAGCGGCTTCGCGTGGGCGCTGAAGTTGCCGAAGAGAATTTGCGCGCACTGCTGGCCGAGGTCTATGCGCAGGCGGGCGTTAACTTGGTGGATGCGGCCTCAGTTGGGGTTGCCAGCGCTAACATGCCCGGCATTCCCGAGTGGATTACTGCCGTGCTGCGTGAGTTCAAGATTGAAAAATCTGAAGTTGTCGGCGACGAGATCATAGCGCTCGATGCCGCCTTTGAAGGCGGGCCGGGAATACTGCAGATTGCGGGCACCGGCTCAAACACTCTTGGCCGCGGGCCCGACGGCAGCCAGGAATGTGCCGGCGGCTGGAGTTCGCGCCTCGGCGACCAGGGCTCAGGCTATTGGATCGGCTTGCACGCCATTCGCCGCGCGCTTACGGCGCACGACCGCGAAGAGCCAACTGAAGTTTTAAAGAGGGTGGGCGAGATTTGGGGCACGCCGACTATCGCGGCGCTTGTGAATTTAGGCGACAGCACGCCGGGACCCGATTTTGCCGCGCTTGCTCCCGCCATCAGCGAGCTTGGCGAGGCAGGCGACGCTGTTGCCATCGGCGTGCTGAAACAGGCCGCGGCCGACCTTGTGGATTTTGTTCTGCTGGTGCGCCAAAAGCTTCGCGGCAAGCACAGCCTAGCCGTGGAAGTGCCGGTGGCCTTTACCGGCAGCGTGATTGAGAAGACGCCGATTGTGCGTCGCGATTTCTTTGCCGGCCTTAGAGCTGCCGCGCCTGATATGCCGATCCGCGAGAGCGCGGTGGTGGCGCTCGAAGGCGCGATATGGCGGGCGAAACGGCTGGCGAAATGAGTTGGTGGAAATTAGCGAACTGCAACCGCACCCACCAATTCACCGTTATGCATTGACGCGGTAAGCTTGCCTGCGCCGTTGATTGCGACAAGATTCGCTTTGCGCCCCACGGCAATTGTTCCGGCCTCGGCGCAGAATCCGGTCATCGCCGCTGGATTGACGGTGAGCAGCCGCAGCGCCTGTTCGAGCGGCGCGCCGGTGAACGCAACAAAGTTCTCAAGCGCGCGATCGAGCGTTAAGACGCTGCCGGCCAGCACGCCCCGCGCCATGGCGCGGCCGTTGGCAACCTGCACGACAAAATTGCCCAGATGATATTCGCCCTCCGGCATTCCGGTCGCGCTCATCGCATCCGTTATCAGAATCCCGCGCTCGGGGCCTTTTGACTTCCACCAGATTTTCACCATCTCCGGCGCGGTGTGAACCCCGTCGCAGACCAGTTCGGCGTAGAGTGAATCGGTTGCGAGCACCGTGCCCAGAATTCCGGGCTCGCGGTGGTCGAGCGGCCGCATGGCGTTGAAGGTGT
>JBEKCW010000541.1:0-3046 GCA_050014675.1 Occallatibacter sp.
TGACCTGCTCAATTTGCGATTGGCAGGGGCACATCTCGCTAACGAAGAGGATCCGGACGACTATGTTCGTCGGCTGCGGGAGGGATGGGAATGAGCCGCCTTTTCCTGGATACGAACCTGTTTGCGTATTTTCTCTAGGACAGTGGCCTACGCGGAGTTCGTGCGACAGAAATCATCAACGAAGCGTCGCTTCGGGGTGACGAAATCCTGACCTCAACCCTCACGTTGGGCGAGGTCCTCGTCAAGCCTTTCGAGGCCAACGACGCCGCTCTTCTATCGCGTTATCGCTCGGTATTCTGCGGACCGTCTTTTCGGCTGCTTCCGTTCGATGAGGCAGCAGCCGAGCGTTACGCGAGAATCCGCCTCAATCGCGGCATCAAAGCGCCGGATGCCATCCAATTGGCGACGGCCGCTGCAGGCTGCGAGCTCTTTATCACCAACGACGATCGCCTGTTGAATGTTCGAGTTCCCGGGATACACTTCATCGTTGGGATGGACCGGGCTCCGATTTAGAAGCCAGGGTTGGGGCGCTCTATGCCTTTGCTGTTGAGCCGCTCCGAAGCTTTCGCACCCACCACAGCACCGGCAGTCCCAGCAAAATCAGCCCCGTACCCAGCAGCGATCCCTTCAAATTGCTGGCGAAACTCGATACCAGCACCGCCGCCGCGCACACCACGAAAACAGCCGGCAGCACCGGGTATCCCCACACGCGATAGGGCCGCGCCGCGCCTGGCTCGCGCCGGCGATAGAGAAAGACGGTGGTCGCCGTGAGCATGTAAAAGAGCCACTCGGCAAAGACGGCCAGCTCAAAAAACTGCCGGAATTTGCTCAGGAAAAGCAGCAGCACCGTCGAGAGCGCAGCCTGGACAACCAGCGATGTCGAGGGCGATTGAAATCGCGGATGGATGTGCGCGAACTGGCGGAAGAACAGCCCGTCGCGCGCCGCCGCAAACGGAATGCGCGCGCCCGACATCACCGTTCCGTTGAGCGTGACAAAAATGCTCAGCGCCATGGCGGCCGCCACAAACGATGCCCCCGCGGGCCCGGCCACCACGGTAAGCGCGGCCACGGCGGGCCGGTCGCTCGAGGCAATCGCCGCAGCCGGCAGAATGTATTGGATGGCCGCATTCGTCGCCATATAAAGCGCGCCCACCACAAACAGCCCGCCGATGAGCGCGATGGGCAGGCTGCGCTCCGGTCTTTTCACCTCGCCGGCCACCATGGTCAGGTCGTTCCACCCGTCGTAGGCCCACAGCGTGGCAATCAGCGCAGCCATAAAGCCGGTCAGTCCGCCAGTCGCGTGGGGAAGGGAAGTGCCAAAGTTGCTCCACGATCCCGCCGCAAAGGCAAAGCAGAACCCCGCCACAATCAGAATGAGAATCCCCTTGAGCACGGTAAAAACAAGCTGAAAATCGCCGGCTTTCTTGATTCCGAGATAATTCAATCCCGTGATCAGCCAGGTCACACAAATTGCGAAAATCTGCGACCAAACCAGCGGCATCAATCCGCCCGAGCCGGGCACCGGCGCATCCAGCCAGTGAAAGGCCGGGAAGACGCCCAGCGTGCGCGCCAGCCCCGCGGTCACGGCCGCAATCGAGGCCGGCTTGGCCACGGCAAACCAGGTCCACATGTAGAGGAAGGCGGTAGGGTCTCCATAAGCGCCGCGCAGGTAAACGTACTCGCCGCCGGCGTAGGGCATCATCGCGCCCAGCTCGGCATAGGTCATGGCGCCAAACAGCGAGAGCAGCCCGCCCACGATCCACGCCAGATAAACCAGGCCGGCCGAGCCGACGTCGTTCATCATTTCGCGCGGAACCAGAAAGATTCCGCTGCCGATAATGGTGCCCACCACGATGGCGGTAGCCTGGCTTGCGCCCAGGACGCGGGGAAGATCGGCAGGTTGCTTGGCGGGCGAGGCGACCGGCGGGCTCATGCGGTGATGGCAGAGTAGCACGGCGAGGACGCCGCATTGCCAAAGACTCTTGTTCTGTTCCTTTCAATTGTGAGAGATAGACAGTCTTTCCGTAGATAATACATTCTGTCTATCTATGCTATTCTCAAGAGCACGGGCAACACCCGAGCAGGAGTGTGAAGAATGGTGGGTTTAAGTGACCAGGTTCGTTCGACGGCGCGGGTAAGATTCGTGCAGCCGGCACTGCAAAGCGGAACTCCGCGATTCTCAATCAGGGTGAAGGATCTACTCAGCGAGCTTCAGAATCAAGGGTTTCCCGGCTCCCACACGCCGCAGGTCTGCAGCGCCATCCAATCGTCGAAGTTCCTCCGCGAAAATGGCCTGGAGTTGGAAGGCGTTGACGGGCCGCCATCGAAAATGAGCACAACTGTGGTGGTTCGTTATCGCGTAGCCGGCTCCAACACCGAAAAGGTCGAACTGAAAACAGCTTCGGAATCCGATCCCGCGCCCCCGGGCGAGGACCCGAAGGCGCGGGCATTTCGCCTGACAGAAAAGCTGCGCGGTCTTATGAAAGAAGAGTTTGCCCCCTACGGCGGCGGCGAAGCGTTCCTGCGGTGGGTGCGATCCGAAGAAGAGGATGCCGCATGAGCCGCATTTTCTGGGACACAATGCTCTTTGTCTATTTGCTCGACGAGCATCCGGAGTATTTCAACAAATCGCGTGACCTTTTGGAGCGGTCTTTCGAGCGGGGTGACCTGTTGTTTACGAGCCACCTCGCCCTCGGCGAGTTAATGGCTGGATTGACTGTGTCACCCAAGCCGCATGTTCGCGCAACCGTGCGCGAAACCCTCACCGAGATGGGCTTTCATTTTCTGCCCTTCGACGATGGCTCGGTTGGTCCATTCAGCAATCTTCGAGCAAAACAAAAACTCAGGATCGCCGATTCGATCCATCTTGCCTGCGCGGCCTCGCACGGAATCGACCTGTTTCTAACCGGCGACAAGGATCTCTTCAAAGTGCATGTGCCTGGCGTGCAATTCATCGCCGACTTCAACGCAGCCATCTATTAGAGCAGCATGGAACGCGCAGGCCCTGCGCAGAGCCGATCTAGCGCAGCGCCGAACCCTTCTTGTT
>JBEKCW010000542.1:0-3036 GCA_050014675.1 Occallatibacter sp.
TGTCCAATTCCAGTTTGGGTGGTTTTTCCCAACCGTCGCGAGCAATCTCCGGAAGTTGACCGAGACCGGCTCAGGCCCCATTCACGAAAGATAAGGGTAATGCATCAGGACGGTGGCAAATCCGCGTAGGAACCAAAAGAATTGATCGTCATCCATCACCATTCCATCTCCGGTGTGGATGACGCGCTGTGCGTCTCGAACGCAATCAATTGATGCCCTGAGTTCGTCGTCAAAAGACTGCGCGAGTAAACACTACGCCCGAATATCGGCGCATTGATTGATACGATGAAGAAGCAACTCCGGGTTGAATTGCTTCAGGGACGGATTTCGAAGAGATTTGCGGAAGAGAACTCCGCGGGGTAGAGCAAGTGCAAAACCAATTCACGATTTTTGAGACAGCAGTTACGGAACACATTGCCGCGATCGAGGCTCTGCGAAGTCAACAGTCGATTCTTGGGCGAATTGCTCAAGAGATGACCGATGCGCTGATGCGTGGAAACAAAGTGCTTTGGTGTGGGAATGGTGGGAGCGCGGCTGACTCGCAGCATCTGGCGGCGGATCTGGTGGGGCGATTCCGACGCGAACGGCCAGGGCTGGCCTCTATCGCACTAACGACAGATACTTCAATTCTCACTGCGATTGGGAATGATTTCGGCTTCGAACAAATCTTTCGCCGGCAGGTGGAGGCGCTCTGCGCCACGGGCGATGTACTAGTGGGAATTTCGACTTCGGGAAACAGCCGAAACGTTTGCCTGGCGCTGGAGGCAGCGCGTAAACTGGGGGCGTTTACTGTGGCAATGACGGGGGCGGGAGGCGGAGCGATGGCGCCTTTGGCCCATGCGGCAATCTGCATTGCGTCAGGAGATACCGCGCGCATTCAGGAAGGACACATTCTTTGCGGCCATATGCTGTGCGACTGGATAGAGCTGGCAGTTTCCAGCAATGGGGTGCCGGCAGAGGAACCTGAGGCGCAATGACGGGGAGTCTACACCGGATTCTAGTACTACAGTTGTAGATCGCAAAATACGGAGGGAGCAGGGGTTTCAACCCGTTGAAAACAGGCCCAAATGGCGCGACCTTTAGGCCCGGATCGGGCCATCCCGAAGCAAATACAACTGTAGTACTAGGAACTTGTTGAAATAGGTGTCTTTCAGCGACTGAGAACTTGTTCCATTCGTCTAACAGATATGCGTGGAGACGAGCGGGATCAGGACGAAATGTTCAGCTATGTATCGTTGGAGCAGCGTGTTCCTCAGAATCCTCCGCTGCGGGAGGTTTGCAAGTTGACGGCGACGGTGTTGCGCTCGTTGAGCCCCGAGTTCGATTCGTTGTATGCCGACTCAGGCCGACCATCGATTGCACCGGAGTATATCCTGCGGGCGCTTTTGTTGCAGGTGTTTTACTCGGTTCGCTCGGAGCGGCTGCTGGTTGCGCTGCTGACAATTCTGAACCCGTCGGGACTTCATCATCCTCTGATCTCTGGCCGCACATGGATTCGTATAGGAGCGGCAAACAATTGGCTAACGGCCAGCACTACAAATCTGCAACGACGTACCCGCATTTGGTCACGCCTCAATGCGTGGAGTATAAGAACCGATGGATCAATACTGAAATTGAGGCTGAGAGGCAATACAGCAACAGGTGTCCTCTCCGTCCAGTGTGTTAACGCCGGTTGAAATTTCCGCATTTCGCCGGTCGAAAAATCCCCCACTTGACTGAGGGTGAAGGTTTACAGTTGCAGCCGGTTGGGGTGAAGATGAAACCGGCTGATGAAGCGGAGGCGGGCACTGCTGGAGAGCAACCCGCCGAGGAATAATCAGCTGCGACTCATCAAGACGGTGAGAGGGTGGGAGCGGAGCACTAAGCGTGGTGCGCAGTTGCTCGATCATCGCGCACCTCCGCATGCAACAGCTTCGTAAGCAGCCAGCGGCCGATGCTCATACGTGCGCAATCGAAGCTCTTGAGCCGTTGACATGCACGCTCTCCCGAGCGTGCCAAGGAATCTTGTGCTTTTCTCTTGACAAGAGACTTACATGGATGGCCGGTTTTAAGGTGATAACCGAGGTTGATTCGCAACCTGCTGAAGCTTACCGCCTGCCATCTCGGACGCAATGAAACATAAATATCAGACCGGTTTAAGCAATATCTAACAATGAACCGAGCTAATTGGAATCACCCTGTTGATCCCCCGTCGTAGCTATGGGGTTCAGTTGAAGGTGTCGCTGTTTCGGGTGACTGCCCTGAAAATTCATGCCGCTGGTGTGAGCGCGACCTGCATGCCGAGATTCTGAAGTCTGCGCACGTGAAAGCGAATCAGTTGGGTGGCGCGGATTCGATCGAGGAACTGTGGACCGAGGCCGTGATAGGCGGTGTCCTCCTTGAGCATGTGGTAGATGACGGTTAGCAGAGAATGTGCCACCGCAACCAGGCATCGTTTGCGGCCCCGACGGTGCATGAGATTGCGCGCGTGAGCCTGGAAATAGCTGTCCTTTTTATGACTGGCAGCCCACGCCGCCTGCACCAGAGCTTGTCGCAGCCAACGGCTGCCCTTGGTGGTTTTGCCGCTGCGCTTCTTGCCGGCGCTCTCGTCATTGCCCGGACATATGGCCGCCCAGGAGGCCAAATGCGCATCGCTCGGGAAAGGCGCCATGTCGGGCCCGATCTCTGCCATCAACACCTCGGCCACGCGCCGGTCAACTCCCAGTATCGCATCCAGCTTTTCCAGAACGGGCTGCTGGGGGCGCGTCAGTTCTGCAATCCTCTCATCCAGCCGGGCAATGAACTGCTCATTCGTCTGTAACTGATCCAGTAGCAGTTTCAGCACTGACTCATGGCCTTACAATAAGCAGCGTAGGTCTCTTCAGCGGTGGTCTTCCAGTTGAACTTTTTCGCCTGCGCTAGTCCTATGAAGCTGAGCGTCTTGCGTAATTCAGGACTTGCCAACAGCCGAGCAAGCCCAGACGAGAGGGCTTCCGTACTCATCGGATCGCAAAGAAGGGCGGCGTCGCCCGCCACCTCGGGTAAGGAGGAAACGTT
>JBEKCW010000543.1:0-3035 GCA_050014675.1 Occallatibacter sp.
GCGGTCAGAGTGAGCAGTTGCGCCTTGTCGAGCAGCAAATACGCGGCATAGTCTTCGAGCCCCTGGCAGGCGTAGTTGCGGAACCCGTCCGCCTTCGGCTCCAGCACAGCGAACGAGGCAACATCGGTCTGCTCCTGCGTCGCATCGGTGCGGCCCGGCGCGAACGGAACCTTCACGTCATGGCCGGCCTTTTTCGCCGCAGCCTCTACAGCAGCCGAGCCAGCCAGCACAATCAGGTCAGCCAGCGAGATCTTTTTGCCGCCAGTTTGCCCGGCATTGAACTCCTTCTGAATGGCTTCGAGCTTGGCCAGCACTCCGGCCAGCTCAGCCGGCTGGTTCACTTCCCAGTCCTTTTGCGGAGCGAGCCGGATGCGCGCGCCATTGGCGCCCCCGCGCTTGTCACTGCCGCGGAAGCTGGCCGCCGAGGCCCACGCCGTGGTCACAAGTTGCGATATCGGCAATCCCGACGCCAGCACCTTGGCTTTCAGCGCCTCAACATCCTTATCGTTCACCAGCGCGTGATCGACCGCGGGCACCGGGTCCTGCCAGATCAGCACTTCCTTTGGCACCAGTGGGCCCAGGTAGCGGGCGCGCGGGCCCATGTCGCGGTGCGTCAGCTTGTACCACGCACGTGCAAAGGCGTCGGCGAACTCTTCAGGATGCTCATGGAAACGCCGCGAGATTTTTCCGTATGCCGGGTCGAATCGCAGCGAGAGATCGGTGGTAAGCATGGTGGGCTTCCGGCGCTTTTTCGCGTCAAAAGGATCTGGTACCAAGTCATCGGCTTTTACTTCGCCTTTGGGCTGCCACTGGTGTGCGCCGGCCGGACTCTTGGTCAGCTCCCATTCGTAGCTAAACAGGTTGTCGAAGAAATCGGTATTCCACTTGGTTGGAGTCGAGGTCCATATCACTTCAAGTCCGCTGGTGATGGCGTCTCCAGCCTTGCCGGCGCCAAAATCGCTCCTCCACCCCAGTCCCTGTCCGTCGATTGGCGCTGCCTCAGGCTCTGCGCCCACGTGGGTCGCCGGTCCCGCGCCGTGAGTCTTGCCAAAGGTGTGGCCGCCGGCAATCAGCGCCACGGTCTCTTCGTCGTTCATGGCCATGCGCGCAAAGGTCTCGCGAATATCGCGCGCCGCGGCCAGTGGGTCAGGGTTGCCGTTCGGTCCCTCGGGGTTCACGTAAATCAGGCCCATCTGCACCGCGCCCAATGGGTTTGCCAGCTCGCGGTCACCGCTGTAGCGCTGGTCGCCAAGCCACGTCGCTTCAGGACCCCAATCCACATCCAACTCCGGCTCCCAGATGTCTGCGCGCCCACCGCCAAATCCGAATGTCTTAAAGCCCATCGACTCGAGCGCCACATTGCCGGCCAGGATCATCAGATCGGCCCACGAAATCTTCTTGCCGTACTTCTGCTTGACGGGCCACAAAAGCCGCCGCGCCTTGTCAAGATTCACGTTGTCGGGCCAGCTATTCAGCGGAGCAAAGCGTTGCGAGCCTCTGCCGCCGCCCCCGCGCCCGTCGTAAATGCGGTACGTGCCCGCAGAGTGCCAGGCCATGCGGATGAATAGCCCTCCGTAATGGCCAAAGTCCGCCGGCCACCAGTCCTGCGAGTCAGTCATCAGCGCTGTCAGGTCCTTGATCACCGCGTCGAGATCAAGCTTCTTGAACTCTTCGGCATAGTTGAACTCCTCGTTCATGGGATTCGACATCGATGATTGCTGATGAAGAATGGCCAGGTTCAACTGCTTGGGCCACCAGTCCTGGTTGCCCTTGGCTCCCGCCGTGGTGTGCTCGATCATGACGCCCGAAAATGGACACTTGGATTCGCCAGACATAATTCCTCCTTGCTATAAACCAGCTAGTTCAGTTCCAGCTTGGTTAAAACCAGCTTGTCCAGTATAGGAGCCGCCCACCCGGTCTATCGAGAGAGCCTGTCAATGGCCTCGATAGCCTCAGGCAATCAAAGATCTCCACCGCGGGGCAGGCAGTACAATAATCCGGAAAGGTCAGCTCGTGACCCCCTCCCTTGAAGCCCAGATTCCCATGCGCGCCCTGCTTGCCGGCGCGCGGCGCAAAGAGCAGGCTATCGTCGGCGCAGCCTGCACGCTGGTTCGCGCCGAATCCCCCTCCGACACGCCCGCGGCAGTAAATGCCTGCATGGAATTGGCTGCCGCACACGCAAAGTCTCTCGGCGCGCGCGTCAAGCGGCATCGGCCTCCCAAAGGGCTCAATTTCGGCATCGCTCTCGAAGCCCGTTTTGGGGCCCGCTCGCGTTCCTCTAATGGCCCCAAACCCTTGCTCCTGTTGGGCCATCTTGATACCGTCTGGCCGCTCGGCACTCTCAAATCCATGCCCTGCCGCGTCGCCGATGGCCGCCTCTGGGGTCCCGGAACGCTCGACATGAAGGCCGGCATAGCCATGGCGCTGACAGCCATCGAGATTCTCTCTGAAGCAGGCGCACTGAATCGCGAAGTTGTCCTGCTGCTCAATCCTGACGAAGAAGTTGGCAGCCCGTTCTCGCGGCCCATCACCGAGCGGCTGGCCGCCGAATGCGCTGCCGTTTTTGTCCTCGAGCCGGCACAGGGTTTGGCCTACAAAACCGTGCGCAAGGGAACAGGCGACTGGCGCATCGACATCAAGGGGATTTCCGCTCATGCCGGGGTAGACTTCGAGAAGGGTGCGAGCGCTATCCGCGAGCTGGCAAGGGTGGTTGAAACGGTAAGCAACTGGACCGACCTCAAGCGCGGGCTCACGGTGAGCCCAGGCGTTGCCGGAGGTGGAACGAAGACCAACGTGATTCCCGCCGAGGCCTGGGTCGAGATGGACGTCCGTATCGCCCGCCGGGCCGATGGGCCACGCATCGAGCGCAAATTCGCTGCACTCGAGGCACATGATCCGCGCTGCACGCTGACGGCGACTGGCGGCATTAACCGCCCGCCCATGGAGCGAACCCGCGGCACCGTTCGCCTGTTTACAAAAGCCCACGCACTTGCCGCCGAGCTTGGATTTGCGCTGGAAGAAGCGGCTACAGGGGG
>JBEKCW010000544.1:0-3022 GCA_050014675.1 Occallatibacter sp.
AATCTTCAGCACCTTGCGCACCTTGGCCACAGGGATATCCATGCGCCGCGCAATCTCTTCGCTCGACGGCTCGCGGCCCAGCTCCTGCACAAGCTGGCGGCTGGTGCGAATGAGCTTATTGATCGTTTCAATCATGTGCACCGGAATGCGGATCGTCCTTGCCTGATCGGCAATGGCGCGGGTAATCGCCTGGCGGATCCACCACGTTGCATAGGTCGAAAACTTGTAGCCGCGGCGATATTCAAACTTGTCCACTGCCTTCATCAGGCCGATGTTGCCTTCCTGAATCAGGTCGAGAAACTGCAGTCCGCGGTTGGTGTACTTCTTTGCAATTGAAACAACCAGTCGCAGATTGGCCTCGATCAGCTCCCTCTTGGCCTGCTCGGCGTCCATATCGCCCTGGATCATTTCGCGCTGCGTGCGCTTGAGCTCGCCGATCATTACGCCCGCGTCGCCTTCGATCTTCTCGAGATCCGTGCGGCAGTTCTTCTGCTGGCGCCGATACTCCTTCTTCAGCTCCTCGCTCTTCGACGCCTCATGCTTCTGCTCGAGCGAACGAATCTGCCGCTCCAGCGTGCGCATGGTGTCCACGGTCTTGTTGACCTTGTCGAGCAGCCGCTTGCGCTCCATCGGCGTGTACTTCAGTTCGCGAACAATCCGCGAGATGTACACCTTTTCGCGCGCAATCGCCCAGCGCAGCCGGCGCGCTTCCTTCACCTTCGCCTTTACGGCAGGCGTGTTCAGCTTTTCATCCAGCAGCGCAATCTTCTTCTGGTGCTTCACCAGCCCATCGGTCTTTACAACCGTGGCTTTCACGCGAGTCTGCACAACCTCCTCGGTCAGCTCTTCCTCGTCAAAAACCACAACCTCTTTTACGTTGCGCACGCCGCGCTTCAGGTCTTCACCCAGCGCCGCAATTTCGCGAATCACAATGGGCGACCGCGAAATGGCCTTCATCACGCGCATCTGCCCGCGCTCAATGCGCTTGGCAATCTCAACTTCGCCCTCGCGCGTAAGCAGCGGCACCGTGCCCATCTCGCGCAGATACATGCGCACCGGGTCGTTGGTCTTTTCAAGGGTGCCCGGCGTCAGGTCAAGCTCAACATCCTCGCCCTCTTCAACCTCGAAATCCTTATCGCCGGGGAACTCCGGCCCCTCGCGCAGATCGATGCCCTGGCTGCCGATCGTGGTCAACAGATCGTCCATGTCATCGGCCGTGCCGAGGTCATCGGGGATCATGTCGTTTACGTCGCCGTAGGTAAGGTAGCCCTTCTCCTTGCCGGTTTCGATCAGATTAGTAATGTCGTCTTCAAACTTGTCGTCGATTGCCAACTGTTTCCGCCCTCTCCAGTCCTGCCGGGGAATCTATCCGCGCAGCGGACCCGCCAAATTCCTGCCTTGCGTTCGCGTTCTTTCCCTGCGTTCGCGTTCCTGCCTTGCGTTCGCGCACAGCAAACCGCAAGGACTTCGATGCCGCGCTCGAGCCAGTCGCTCGTTAAAACGATTCGCGGCCACGCAAAGATTCTTTCGCCGAGTTGCATTCTGGCTCTGGGAACATTTCCCATGGGCCCATAATGCAAACTCAGACGCAGCAGAGACACGTCTCCGCTCGTTTCGTATCTTGTGCTCGGAACAGGATGCAAAGCGCCTTCAGGTTTCGCCTGGTTAGCCCGCGAGCCGCAGCTCATGTGTGGGGCAAAGGGGGCGCGCATCCCTACAGAGATTTCAAGAATACCACAGTCTATCTTGCTGAAAAAGCGAAAAATGAGCCACAAAAACGGCTCCCCGGGCATTCGTGACCGTCTTCCTTGCAGACCGCGGCATATCGGGCCTCGCCGGTTTCACCCGTCCAACGCCCAATCCTGCTCCTGTCAATTAGACGCGGCATACCCGCATTCCGACGCAAATGGCCGCAGCGGTCTTGAAAGGGCACGGATTTATCCGTGCCAATAGGCTCAATTAAATGGGTGGGTTTTAACCCCTGAGGGATGGTTTGAGGGCTGCACTCCACCCGATGGGTTTTCAGCCCCAGCGATCCCCCGTATTTGATCGTTCTCCGTCGCAAATTTATAAAATACCTATTTTAAAAATAGGTATTTTAGGTTATGATCCTCTCATGGCTAAGAATCCCGAACACCGCGATCTCTTCCCCGGCGCACTCGAAATCATGATCCTGCAGTCCCTCAGGTTCAAGCCCATGCACGGCTACGCGCTGGTAAAGCACATCAAACAGGTTTCAGACGACCTGCTCCAGGTTGAAGAAGGCTCCCTGTACCCGGCCTTGCAGCGCATGCTGCGCGAGGGCTGGCTCGAAGCCAAAACCGGAGTCAGCGCCAAGGGGCGCCCCACGCGCATTTACCAGCTCACCGACGCGGGCCAGCGCCATCTGGAGCAGGAAGTCGCCAGTTTCGAAAAAATGTTCGCCGGAATTACGCGCGTTCTGGCTATCGCCAGAGCCTGACGCGCAAAGTTTTGCCCAGGAGTTTTCCCCATGCCCCTATTAGCCGGTGTTTTCTCCCGCCGCGAGCGCTACCACGATCTTTCCGTCTCCATCCAGGAGCACATTGCTGAGCGCGCCGACGAGCTTGTTGACGAAGGCATGCCTCGCGCCGAGGCCGAACAAGCCGCGCGCCGCGAATTCGGCAACCCGACCCTGATCGAGCAGCGCAGCCGCGAGGCATGGCAGTGGCCCTTCGTCGAGTCGTTCCTTTCCGATCTCAGGTTTACACTGCGCCGCCTGCTCAAGGCGCCCGGCTTTACTCTCACCGTGCTGCTTACGCTGGCCATCGGCATCGGCGCAAATACGGCGGTCTTTACGGTTGTCGACAATATTCTGCTCAAACCGCTGCCTTACCCCGATTCCGGCCGCCTGGTCTCGCTCTGGCTCGACGCCCCCGGCGCCGGCGGCCTGGCCACCTTCTCGACCGGCCTGCTGCTATCCAACTCCATGGACCTCACCTTCTCCGATCACAACAAAACACTGCAGTCCATGGGCGTGTGGGACATCGGCGACTCTAACATC
>JBEKCW010000545.1:0-3020 GCA_050014675.1 Occallatibacter sp.
ACGCTTCCGGTGACCGTAACTAATTCAGGCACGACTAATCTGACTGTGTCTGTAATCAGCAACAGCGGGACTAACCCTACCGACTTCAGCCATACCAGCAACTGCGGCGGCCACGCGATTACGCCCGGCAACTACTGCACCATCGAGGTGATCTTTACTCCTGGGGCTACGGGGCCCTTGTCGGCGACTTTGAACATTACAGACAACGCGACCGGATCGCCACAGGCTGTGACGCTGAACGGAGACGGACAATAGGCGAGGCTGCCCGGCAAATAAGCTGACCGGGCAGCGTCAACAGGCCCTAGAGATGAATCAGGCCGCGCTGCAGAGCCGTCACGACCGCCTGGGTTCGGTCGCTTACGTTAAGACGCATGAGAATAACGCTGACGTGACACTTGACCGTCGACTCGGTGATGCCTAGGTGCGAGGCAATTTCTTTGTTACTCTTTCCGTGAACGATGAGATCGAGAACCTCTCGCTCGCGTGAGCTGAGTTCCGAATTGGGGATGCGTGAGTTGAGTGCCCGCGAGACGGGTTGCGGCAGAAAACGGCCGCCGGAGTGGACGCGGCGCAGCGCGTTGACGAGTGCATCGTACGGCATGCCCTTGATGATGTAGCTGCGTGCGCCGGCTTGCAGTGCCTGGTGGATGTCTTCGTCGCCTTCGTATGTGGTAAGCACGACGAACTTGGCATTGGGGTGGCGGGCGATGATGGCGCGGATGGCGTCGACGCCGCTGATGCCCGGCAGACGCAGATCCATCAGAGTGATGTCGGGCAGGTGCTTCTCGAATAGCTCGACGGCCTCTTCGCCACTGCCGGCCTGCGCAACGGCGGTCATGTCGGACGTGGCCTCAATAATGGCGGCGATGCCCACGCGCATGAGTGGGTGGTCGTCGACGATAAGGACTTTGATCCTGGTCTGTTCCTTCATTGGTTCGAATTCGCCACCTTTTCCCAATTAAGTTTGCTCGATTCTGATGTTGGGTGCAAACGCCGGGTCAGGGCGCCGCGGGTTCGTCGGCTGCGGGTTTGTCGAAGGCCGTGATGACGGGCAGGACATTGCCGCTGTTGTCGAAGAAGCTGCGGCCCGCGACGGGGCCCTCGGCTGCGGGCTCCCACCAGAAGACGCCCTGGCCGAGATGATCGGGGATGGAGCGAACTGCCGCATCGACGGCGCGCAGAAACTCGAACTGGCCTTGGGGGGTCTCAGGGAAGTCGGCTTTTTTCGGCGCTTCGCCGCTGGGGGTCCAGTTCTGCGCGGCTTCAACAATGATGATGGGGCGCCGATAACGCAACGCCAGGTCGTGAAGGTTGCCGCGCAGGTTCGCGATGTCGCCGTGCCACATCGGATAGTAGGAGAGCCCTATTACATCGAAAGAAACGTGATGGGCGATCAGGTTGTCAAAGAACCACACAGCCGCGGCGTAGTTGCCGCTGCGCTCAATGTGGATCATGATGCGCGGGCGCGGAGCGACGCCGCGACCCGCGTCGACGCCTGCGATTCCCGCCTTGAGCAAGTCGGCAAAGTTGTCCCAGTTATCGGGAAGCTTTCCATCGGGCCAGAGCATGCCGTTGGTTACTTCGTTGCCGATCTGCACCATCTCGGGCATCATGCCCTGTGCAGCGAAGGCAGCAATGGTTTCGCGGGTGTAATTGAACACTTGCCCGACCAGTTGCTTGTGCTTGAACTTGCTCCACACGGCGGGGGTGGGCTGCTTTCCGGGGTCGGCCCAGCTATCGGCGTAGTGCAGATCGAGCAGAAAATGATAACCAAGCGCCTTGGCGCGCTTGGCGAGGGCCAGCGTGTAGGGCAGATCGTTGGGGAGTTTGTCCGTGCTGGTAACGGGATCGACAAACAGGCGCAGGCGAATCCAGTTGTAGTGGTGCTCGCGCAGCAAGACCAGCACGTCGATCGGCTTGCCGTTTTCTTTGAAGACAACTCCATCCTGCTCGCACCTGGCGAGGAACGAAACGTCGGCGCCGATAGCGTAATCCTGGGCGGGGGCAGGATGAGCGATAGTCAGCGAGCCGAGAAATGCCAGGACGGAAACGAGGAGCTTACGCATACATAGGATAGTAGGCGATGCGGCAGGCGGCGGAAACAGTCGATGTTTCCGCCGCCGGAGTTGCGAGGGTAGCTGATAGCGGCTTAGAAGTAGAACTTCGCTGCCAGCGAAATCTCGCGGTGGCCGGTCTTGTTATCGATGGTACCGGCCGAGGTGGAACTGGTCGGGCCGCCCGCAGCAGTGAAGCCCATATACATATTCCCGTCGTATGGAATGAACTCGTTCCACGCGTGGTTGAACAGGTTGAATGCCTCGCCGCGGATCTCAAGACTGCGTTGTTCGCTGAACGCAATGGCCTTGAAGATGCCGACGGAGTCGTTGATGTAGGCAGGTCCGTGAATGTAAGGCAGCCGATACGTTCCGTTCTGAAGATACGACGGCGCTGCGAAGCAGGCGGGATTGAAATACTGGTTCTTGGCGAGTCCCTGAGTCGGATTGCAGGTTAGCTTGGGCACAGCAACCTCATCGGGAGTACCGTCTGAGAAAGCTCCATTCGACAGGGAGACACCGGTGTTCGTGGTCCCGTCAACGGTGTTTGAAACGGTGCCGTAATGCCGAAGGTGTTCTGGTTGACCGCATATTCCGAGCCGAAGTTGTCACCGATTGGCCCGCCCTGCATCGCCTGGAAGATTCCCGAGATTTGCCAGCCATTCAAAGCCGCATGAGCAACCTTGTTGCTCTGCGACAGTTTGCTGCCAAAGGCTGGCAGCTTCAAGTAATAGGAGAAGCTGAGAATCTGCGAGCGGTCGAAAGGAGCAGGGCCGTACCAGCGCTTCATATCGAATGCGTCTTCAGCGTTGTAGGCCAGCGTTTTGCCGAATGTGTAGCTGCCCCAGTAGTTGAACCAGCCCTTTTGCCGCGTCAGCATCAGCTGTAGCGCGTTGTAGTTGGAGTTAAGGTTGTGGAAATGGGTCGAGATATCGCCGTAGAGCTCATACGGGCGTTCCATCTGAT
>JBEKCW010000546.1:0-3019 GCA_050014675.1 Occallatibacter sp.
ACGTGATAGCCGAAGTGAACCTTCTTTTCGGCGTCTTCAAAGATGTGCACGCGAACCGGCACGTTGAGGCCCGCGGCCATCTCATGCCACAGCATGGTGCGCGCAATCAGCGGATTCCCGATGGTATACATCTTCGCTCGCGTTGCCCCTCCCTCGAAATCCTTCATCCACGCGCCGTGATCCACGGTGAGAAAGCGCATAAAGCCGCTGGTTCTCTCCTGCTCGCGAATCAGCCGCTCAAAGTCTGCGAGGCCTTGCGCATGCGCCGCAATCTTCCTGAATCCGCCTTCCTCAACGCTCCCCGTTGCCTTTTCAAAGGCCTCAATCACACTCTCAAACGGGAGATCGGACACGTAATCGACATACTCGACTGCAAAAGTCTTCTTCATTTCGGCCTCCGGTTGATGAACCGCCGCACCATGAATCTCACTCAAAGCTCTGATGCCTTCACCGTGCGCGCGGATTCAAGAGCGTTCAGCGAGTCAACCCCCGCATCGTAAAATCACATCAGCAACCCGCTGATTGGCTGACCTGCTGACTCGCTGACTTGCTGACTCGCTCGATCATGAAGATTTTTCTTACAGGCGCCACCGGCTTTGTTGGACATCACGTGGCCAAGGCTCTCGCCGCTGAAGGCGCCGAGCTTCGGCTTCTCGTCCGCAAGACCAGCAACCTGAAAAACCTTGAAGGCATAGCCGGCGACACAGTGGTCGGCGACCTGGCGGAGCCTGAGAGCCTGAAGAGCGCCATGGCCGGGGTCGACGCGGTGGTCCATGTCGCCGCCGACTACCGTCTCTGGATTCCCGATCCCGCTGCAATGTATAAAGCCAACGTTGACGGCACGCGTGAATTGCTGCGCATGGCTCGCGAGGCCGGTGTGCCGCGCGTAGTCTACACGTCGAGCGTCGCGACGATGCACTTTCGGACTGACGGAATCGTCATCAACGAAGACACGCCGGTGTCACTTGCCGACATGGTGGGCCACTACAAGCGCTCCAAGTTCCTCGCCGAGCAGGAAGCAATCAAAGCTGCGGAGGCCGGCCAGCAGGTAATGATCCTGAATCCAACCAGCCCGATCGGCTCCAACGACGCCAAGCCCACGCCCACCGGCCGCATTTTTCTCGATTTCCTCAACGGAAAATTTCCCGCGTATATGGACACCGGCCTCAACCTGGTCGATGTCTCCGAGGTGGCGCGCGCCCATGTGCTGGCGCTCAGCAAAGGCAAGCCGGGACGGCGCTATATTCTCGGCGGGGAGAACCTGACGCTCAAACAGATTCTCGACAAGATGTCGGCCATCACCGGCATCCCATCACCCACGGTCAAGATTCCCTTCGTGGTCGCGGCTACGTATGCGTTCTTCGAAGAAATCATCACCGGCCGCATTCGCGGCAGGGAACCGCGTGCCACCCTTGAAGAGGTACGCATGGGCCGCAAGAAAATGTACGCGTCAAGTGCGCGCGCCCAGCAGGAGCTAGGCTTCCGCATCCTCCCCGTCTATCCAGCCATGCGCGCCGCGATCGAATGGTTCCGCGCCAACGGCTACGCGCCGTAAGTAAATGTAGCGCCGGGCTCCAGCCCGGTTGTCGTGCGGGTCTCCAGACCCGTACATCGTAAGCAATAAACTGGACCGGGGCCTGTTTACGCACAAGTGCACGAATCCTCCCCAATCAATGTCATCCTGAGCGCAGCGAAGGATCTGCGGTTGTTCTTAAGAACCTCATCCAAGACTCGACATCCGTTGAGCAGACTCTCACGTCGAGCTTCCGTTTCCGAGCTTACGCACAAAAGGCCTGAATTGACTCCTATGCCCGCCGTCCTTCATCTCACGACTTTCCAGATCGCCGCGCGTACACCCATCAGCATAGGCTACGCCTGCGCCGACGAGTCCCGTTGCCATCGCTCGCGCCTCTTCAAGATCATTCAGAATCACGCCCCGAAAATATGACCCACACCGATTTGCAGGCAATTACCGCCCTGCGTCGCATAATCAACCTAGCCCACCGAATGCGGGCCAAAGGACTGTTGGCCGGAGCTCTGGTCGTTAGTCATTGAGAGTGTTTCTCGCATGCTTCGTAACTGGTTTGTTCCTCATTATTTACAGTTAAGCCCATTGTTTTCAAATACGCCGACCAAAAATGCGCCGCTAACCCCAAGAAAACACGCCGCTTGTTTTACAGATAGAGGGGGGGAGGGGCACACTGGATTAAGCCTCTGTCGGTCCTCGCCTCTCAAATGACCCGCACCGCATTCATTGCCGCATTTCCCGGCGAGCTAAAGCCGCTGGTTAGAACCGTCACCGGAGGCGCGAACAGCTCCAGTGTCTGGCCGCACTCGACGCGCGCTGGGGTGCACTTCTGGGCGGTGCGCAACGAGGAAGAGGAGTGGATCGCAGCCTGCGCCGGGGCCGGCCAGGCTGCCGCGACTCGCGCATTCGCCGCAATCGAGGACGGTGGACCCATCGACCTGGTTTTTTCGCTGGGATGGGCCGGCGCTCTCAGACGCGAGCTCGCACCCGGCTCGGCCCACAATTGTGCGGGTGTCATCGACGTCAAGACCGGCGAACGCTTCCGGTGCGATGCCGAATCAGGCGACCAGTGGCTCGTGACCGCCCCGGCCGTGGCAGGACCTGATGAAAAGCTGCGCCTCGCCAAGGCATACTCTGCCGCGCTGGTCGATATGGAGGCGGCGTCCATCGCGCGCCTCGCCGCCATGCGCCAGATCCCCTTTTACTGCATCAAGGGCGTGAGCGACAGCCTCGACGCCAAGCTGCCTGATTTCAATCGTTTCCTCTCGCCCACCGGCCAACTGGAAACGGCGCGTCTCATCCTCTACGCCGTGTTCCGTCCGTGGCACTGGCCCTCACTCATCCAAATGGGTGAAAATAGCAGAAAGGCTTCCCAAGGCATCGCGGAGCTGGTCCTGAAACTCCTAGAGGCATAACGTCAAGTCAGGAAACGGAATGGCCACGCAGACATCCGCAGCAGAAACACTCGTCGAAACCCGCATCCCCGACACC
>JBEKCW010000547.1:0-3016 GCA_050014675.1 Occallatibacter sp.
CGATACCTTTACTTGAAGGAGCAGACGACGCCGGGGCTTTCTTCAGGGGTCGATTCTCCGGCCTACCGGCAACATTCCCTTGATTTCGCTGCATGCACGGCGCCGACTTTTGTTGTTTGGCCGAGCGACCCGGCCGCGCTCCCACTGCCGGAAGAGGTGGCCAACCATCCAAAAAGCCAGCTGCACTCGGAAGAGACGGGTTCCGCCGGTCTTCCGATCATTTATCGGTTGGAGAAGCCCGCGAACTGTGCGGCGATCGAGCCGCCCGCCGACGTGGTCAAGGCATTTGAGCCGTTTTAGCCCAGCCTTCCGGTGCCCAATTTCAAAAAATGCAGCCAGCTTTCCGTTTTGGCGGCGCGGACTCTTGTTCTCGAGGAGGAGCGAAGCAACCGTTGGATGAGACGGTGTTATTCTGCCGATGCGGAAGTGGGTTGTTTTTGACGGGGATGCGAGGGTATTTTGCAAGATCAAAGGATACTGATCTTTGGGCGGACCGGTCAGGTGGGCTGGGAGTTGCGCCCCAAATTGGCAGGCCTGGGGCAGGTCACGGCCGTGGGGTTGCCGGAAGTGGATTTCGCACGGCCCGATTCGATTAGGGCAGCCGTTCGGGCTCATGAACCGGCGGTCATTGTGAATGCGGCCGCTTATACGGCGGTGGACAAGGCTGAAGCTGAGCCGGAGCTGGCCAGAGCGATTAACGCGACGGGGCCCGGTGTGCTGGCGGAGGAGGCCAAGCGGTCGGGAGCCCTGCTGATCCATTACTCGACGGACTATGTGTTTGACGGAACGAAAAAGGGCCCTTGGGTGGAGGCGGATGCGGCCAACCCGCTGGGAGTTTATGGCAGGACGAAGCTGGAGGGCGACCAGGCAATTGCGACCAGCGGCTGCGACCACCTGATTTTTCGGACCAGCTGGGTTTATGGAGCACGCGGGAAGAACTTTCTGTTGACCATGTTGAAGTTAGGGAAAGAACGGCCAGAGATCAGGATTGTGGACGACCAGATCGGCTCTCCAACGAGCAGCGAATGTATCGCCCAGGCAACAGCCGACGTGCTGGTTCAATTGGAGACGAAGGAAGGCCTGCAGATTCATGGACGTAGCGGCGTCTACAACCTGGCCTGCGGGGGAGAAGCCAGCTGGTTCCGGTTTGCAGACGCGATTTTCAGCCGGGCTGAGGCGAAGCTGGGACAGGCGAGTCCGAAGTTGATTCCCATCACGACAAGCGAGTTCCCGACTGCGGCGAAGCGTCCCGCCAATTCGCGGCTCTCGTGCCAGCGCCTTGCCGAGGCGTTCGGGGTGCGGCTGCCGGATTGGGAGCAGGCACTTGACCTGGTAATGGAGACGCTGGTGGATATGGTTCTCAGCAGTAGTGAGCTGGACGGCCCAGGAGGGATATAAGGGACACTGCCGGAAGGAGTTATGCATAGTTTTGCACATAGAGGGACGGGTCTTCCACAGGGGTCGTTTTGTATTACGCATGGTGTGAAGGCGAAATGAAGATAATTATATAAAATGTTTTTAATGAGCACTTTGAGAGCTTGACTGCGCATCAAGTTTGTCAATCATCTGTCTATCGCATTATCTTGCAACGCTTCTCTTGACGTGCTATTTTTGACTCTGTCGGTCCAGTTTCTAAGACATGCACTGTGTCCTAACCGGTGTCTTGGCAAAGCACTTCGCTGAAGATTTGCCTGGCGCGCACGGATCAGCTGGGGCTCTGCGGTGTGGATGGGACCGACGGGGGCGAAGCCTGCCTTAAATTGAAGTTCCGGACTTTGTAGACCACGAGTTCTGGAATTCTTTCACCTCCCCGGGTAGAGCCAATCAGCCAATCCACGACTAACCCTCAAACAGAACCAATTCCCGAAGATCTGCATTGGGCAGGGATCTGCACACCTCATCCATCCGGAGTTTGAATCCATCATGACAGTGTTGAAGCCACGGTCGCGGATGATCAGCGTCCGCCTCTCGGAGGAGGAATATCTGGCTCTCAGGCATTTGTGCTCCGCGACCGGAGCGCGCAGCGTTTCAGATTTGACGCGCGACGCAATGCGCAATGTTCTGAGGGGTGCGAATCGGGAGGAGCCAGCAGTGGCGAATCTCGAGGAATTCCGCGCGGGCATGAAAAACCTGGAGAGCAAAGTGGAACAACTTGAGGCTCTTATCACCATTTACAAAGAGCAAAGTTCGCAGTGAGAGAGCCGTGTAGGGATGTTTCGGCGAGGCACGAGCGTTCTTGAAGAGCCAGGAAATCGGGAATCGAACGGCGGGAATTGGCCGCGCTACTCAATCGGGCAGGATCTAAACCATGTTGGCTGAATGCGTTTTAAGAAAACGCAAAAGGATAAACGAAGTGAATTTTGAAATCATTGGCACACGTATCCCCAGGACGCGCATGAACCGGTTCCGAAAAGCGCTCATTCGCCTGAGTCTGGCCGTGTTTGTCTGCGCTGTTTTCACCGTGGCCCGCGGATGGGCCCAGTCACCGGACGACACCGAGACAAGTCCTACGCAGACCCCGCAGATGCCGATGGGCCAGGATCGTGGGGGGCAACCGGTGAGTCAGGACTCTGACCAGGCGCCGGCGGAAGCGGAGCCGCCCGCGCAGATGGAACCGATGCCGACGGATACGACGCAGGAAAATCAGACGATGTCGGCCACGCAGATTATCGGCATCCTGCAGGCCGAGCCGGATGCTCTAGAGGCCATCAGAAACCAGATTGCGCAGGAGTCCGGGGTGGATCCGACGACTCTTACCGATGGGGCGGTACAGGAGCGAATTCGTGAGAGCGAGGAGACGCGGGTTTTAGCGACGAAGGAACTGGTGGCTCGCGGGTACAGCATCAATGCTCAAGAGCGCACTTCGCCCACTTCAACCGCCGCCGGAACGCGGACGACGGGGACAACCGGGCGGGGGACGCAACCGCCGCGGCAGGCGGCAACTCCCTATGAGAATCCCGACAATCCCCAGGTGCAACACCAGAAAATGCCTTACACCAACATTCCTTCGCTTACT
>JBEKCW010000548.1:0-3014 GCA_050014675.1 Occallatibacter sp.
CGTCCCGCTGCCGGCTCAAGAGTGAGAGATATCCGGCCGAACCGAGTGGGCGTATCGGTGAGCGCAAATGGCTGGCGAGCCCGCAGGTCCGCGGCGAGGATACCATCCAGCAGCCGCAACTTCTCGCCATCTTCAAGCACCAGCATGTGGCGCAGATAGCGAATGCACTCGGCGCTGGCCCAGTTGTGAGGCATGTCGCCCCACGCCATCCCCAGCAAAGCCTTCTTCAGCGGCTGTTCTTCGCGCCAGGCGTGCAACGGAGAAGCATGGTTGAGATAGCCGTGGAATGTGCGGTGCGCCCAGTCTCGCAATCCCGCCCACAGATATACTTCCGCCACAAACGGCGCGTTGTAATTCCACAGGCCCTCGTGGTGAATCCACCCCGTCTCGGCTGGTATGTCCTCTTGCGTGCATGCCTGCATCAAGGCAATGTGGCCGCGCACTACGGGATCGTCTTTGCTGAAGACCTGGCCAGGAAAAATAGTGTGCGAACAGGCCCACTGCGAGGTCTGCGGACGCGGGCGGTCCCACGCATCCAGCTTCATCACAGGGTCTTCGCGCATAAACATGGGCAGATAACGAAATCCGCGCGGGTCGGCGACCATCTCCTGGCTCGCCGCATTGTTGAACGCGCTGAGCAGCTCAGGATAAAAACTCTCCACGCGGCTCAAATCTGCCAGCTGGAGTTTCTTGTTGGCCTGCGCAACCGCGCGAAGTCCGGCCAGCGCCCACAGTGTATTGGTGAATTCGAAACAAATGCCGCCCATGCCGCCATCGGCGAATCCCGGCGCAAGGATTCCATATTTTCCATTGGGCGAATCGCCCTTTCGCGCTTCGTCGCGCAGCCCGATCAAAAAATCGATGGCATGCCCGACTTCAGGAGCAAGCTGCTTGAGCAGCCTCCAATCCTGCTTAAGCTCGCAGGCGCGCACCAGCGTGAACATGGCGATCGCCGTATCTTTCCAGTGCTCCTTGCCGGCCGAAGCAATAATCTGCCCGTTCGCGACCTGATGATTCCATTCCGAGAGCAACCCCTTATCCGCAGCCTCCTCGTAACCAAGATAGCGCGCCGACTCGAGCAGAAAATTTCCGTCGACAATCCACATGCCGCGATACACCGTCGGGCCAACCTCGAACACCAGCATGCCGTCTTTTACTTCGCGCGCCTGCTGGATGTTCCGCGCGCACGCGACCAGAAACTCTCCGTTCGCGCCGGGCAGCGACCAATCGACCGTCCCTCCAAAGGCATGCCAGTTGCGCCACCAGCCACGCACTTCGTCCAGCAGCTTGTCGGCTGTAACCGCGCTGTCCACGGCTCCACTGCTGTTTTTCTGCGCAAAGCGAAACAGATAACGCAATGGCTGGTCAGCCGTCGCGGTGCCGTGTTCAAGTTGCAACTCGTAGCCGCCTTCAGCCTGGCGCCACATCATGTCGCTCGTCCCCTGATAGGCGTTCAACGGCACGCAAATCATCCACGGCGTCTTCTCGCCTTCGCGATAGACATTCGAAACCGCGCCGGTATTATCGCCCAGGCGATAACTCCGGCAAGAGCGAATGCGTATCAGCGGCGATGCCAGCACTGAGCCCGATTTCGCGCGAATCTCCATCAGCACGTTATCGACTCGACCCTCACCTTCGCGCCTGGTTGCAAATGCAATCAGCTCGACGTTCGCTGCCTCGCGGTCAAGCCGAGTATGCACAATGGGAACGCCCGGCGCTTCCATCGTCTGCTCGCGCCAGGTGTCCTGGCCCATGCCGGCAGCGGCGAATTCAACAATCGTCCCAAATTGGCCGATGCTCGCGAAGATGTCCGCCGGAAAATCGTAACGCAGATCGCCGCGCTTGCCGATCACCGTTTTGTCAGGATCGTCAGGGAAGCAGATGGTCGACTGAAAGTCGGCCGGGGCAAAGCGAAAATCGATTGCCATGTCTTCTGCATCGGTAGCCACAGTTGTCGGCGGCTCGCTTGCACGCAACACTGTGGCGGGCTCAAGGCCTGCAAAAATGCCGGCGACGGTTCCGCCAGCGAGAAAAGTACGTCGGTCAATCGGTTTCATCTCGTCTCTTCAGGAGTCAAGAATTCAGGGCTCCAGAGTTTTCCAAAGCGCAGCCAGTCGGGCCGGCTCCGAAATCCATTGCACAGCTTCGGGGCTTTGTTCGTATTGCCGGTAGATGGGAACTTTCGCGTCCAGCCCGAGTTCCGGATAGCTTCTGGGTCCGCGCACTTCAAGCGACGATTTGCCGTACCTCGGGTTCGCCTGCCACTCGATGCGGCCTTTGCCGAGCAGCGGAAACCACGCAAGTCCGCCATGCGCCCGCACGCGATCGTACAGAAATCCATACTGGCGCTCGCACAAAGCCCCAAACACCATGCGTGAGCCTTCATCGGCATTAATCACGCAATGCGCCCAGCCTGGCGGCGCCACTACCTGGTCGCCAGGGCCAGCTTCCACCGCAATGCACCGTCCTGGCGCGTCCTCGGCAAATTCCTGAGCGTAAATAATGGCGCGCCCCTCCCATACTTCAAATAACTCGGGAGTGGACCATCCGCTGTGCGGCGCAGGCGCGTGAATATGTCCCTGGCTCCGCACCGGCTCATCGCCAAGGCGTCCGGCAGCATAGGCTACAACGCCAAACAGCAGGTACCGCTGCTTCAGATCCGCCGCGTCACCCTGGCGGCAAACATCCATCGCGATACCGTAGACGGGATCGGGCCCCTCGCATTTGGGATCACGCAGACTGGCGCGGATAGCATCGAGCCGCCGCATCTCAGCAACAGGACCCGTCACCTCCGCCCCGTAATTGAAGGCCAGTTCTCCGGCACGCAACGTCACATCCAGGCCGGGATCGAAACGCAATGCCCCCTCGTTATTCATATTTGATGATCGCGGGCTTTCCATCGCGCTCCATCACGCGTGCGCCAAATCCGCGCTCCCTGATGGCGCCATAATCATAGCCCGCATCGCTGCACCAGCAGGCCCAGAAAACCAGCGGCTCTTTGCCGGTATTTACAA
>JBEKCW010000549.1:0-2982 GCA_050014675.1 Occallatibacter sp.
CGATCGCCTCGTTAACGTTTTCAGCGTCGACACGAGTACCGTGTCCCATCGCCTGGCTCAACTCAGCGTGCGTAACCACTTTGCCCCTCTTCTCAAGCAGTAGTCGTAGCGTGGCTAGCTCGCCTTCGGCAAGCTGCACGCGCTTTTCGCCGCGCAACAGCGTTCCATCGGGCTCCAGCCGGAATTTGCCAAATGTATAAGCCGGCTGCCCGCTGCCCGAAGGCGACGATCCAGGGTCTTTCATCCCGCCCAACGCATTTCCGCGTTTCTCCACGCTCGCCTGGCCGAAGATTCCGGCGCAAGAATGCACTAGCTCACCCGACCTGGGTAAGCGGGGAAACGCTTTTAGGGAGCGCCCGATGAAAGAACCGCAGAACAATCCGCAACAGCCAACTCAACACGTCTAACCGGCCCGAGCCCCAACGCACAGGTACCCAAATGCCGATCCAGCACGCGGTGATTCACCGCGGAGGACTAATACCGAAAAAATAGCAAAAAACAAACTTCGGAAACGCTCGCACTCTTCTGGGGATAACAACTGCAAATGAAACCGCAAAGTTCGGCGCTTCTTTTTGAGCGCCGTTTCTTATTTTGAATTGAGTCCATTATGCACAATCACGGATGAAGGAACAGGTGCATTTTGGACTTCTTTATGAGGAAAGTAACCATTTCAGATGACTCTTTAGTTAACTGTAATCTGCTTCTGCTGCCAGCTGGTAACTCCATGTTTTTTATGTCACTTGTTTTCCACAAAGATGTTTCGCGGCCATGTTTTGTGACGCAAAAACTTTGACCGCTCATCAGGGGCGAAGACCGGTGAAGGGAGGACCGGTCTTCGCGCTGCAACATCAGTCCGTCAGTATTTCGACTTGATGACGTAAGTGAGGCCCATCGTGAACTGGAACGAGTTCGGCCGGGTGGGCGGATTCGATGACGTCGCGCCGAACGGCGCATTGTTCAAATACGAATCGAGCGTACCCAGCGAAAAACTGAAGTTCTTGAAGGCAGGGAAGGCCACGGTGTTGGTCTCGTTCGCCGAGTAGGCGCTCATCTGGTTGTACGCGGGAATGAAGGCGAGCCCTTGCGCGTAGGTGATCTTTTTCACGTGCAGCAGGTAGGTCGCGGAAAATGTTGAGCCCACCAGATCCTGATTCACGTTGCCTGTGCCGGGGATGAACTGCTGCTTCTCGTACTGCACCGTGCCCTTCAGGTCCACTTCCTGATTCGGCTTTTTCACTACCGTCCATCCAAAGCCGCCGCCATAAATCTGCTGCAGCTGCAAATCCTGCGCGTAGTTGTGGTCGAATGCCACCTGCGCCAGGGCATAAACACGGGGAGAGAAATACTCGTCGCGCTCGGCCCCGACGTGCGTAATGGACGATTTGGTGACCACTGCCGGCACAGCCACGTTACCTGTGGCCGGAGGAGTTGCGGGATACGAATAGGCCGGCTGGGTGATCTTGCCGTAGGACTCGTTGAAGACGAAGAGCGTCTTGTTGCGCAGGTCGAGCCACGGAACAACCGGGACGGCGCGCACCAGGTTGAGTGCGCCCGCGAAAGTGTACTGATTGGTGGTTGCCGACACCACTGTTGCGCCCGCTGTGGCAGCGCCGTTCCATCCGGCAAAAAAGCCCGGCGAAGAAAGCACCTGCTTGCGCAAAATAGCCTCATCCATCACAAACTGCACCTTCGCAACCGGAATCGAGGCGGGCGCGCCATCGGTTTTTACGGTCAGCGTTCCGCCGCTTAGGTCGACCGTTCCGGTCGGCACCTTGGCAAAGGCCTGCTTGCCATTGCCGCCGCCAAAGTTCTGCTCAAGCACCCCGACTTTCTCGCTGGCGTGCAATTCCTTTATCTTGTCCCACCCCAGCGTCACATCGCCGAGCGACTCGGTATGAAAGGTAACCTTGCCGGCGATCTCGTTCACAAACTTGCCGTGCAGAGTGTCGCCATCGCTCAGCACCAGCACATCGGGCGGCGCGGCCGGCTTCTGCGCGGACTGGGCCTTTACGGCGCACGCCAGGCTTGCGCCAAGCATCATTGTCAAAAGCGCGCACGCGGCGCGACGAAAGAGATCGGGGATGCAAAAAGCATATTTTGTCATTGAAATTTGGCCTCTTGATTGGGGGAGTAAAGCAATGAAGTCAAAGACTCATTGCCGGCATTTCTATTTTTCCGGCGCCGGATCATTCGACGCGCGGGCTGTCTATGTGCTTTGAGCGCCAGGCATTCGACCGAGTTGCCCAAAAGCCCTGGGGAAGGGAATCAACGGCTGCCCGCTGCGCCGGTCCGAGCGCGCTCTCTAAGAATGTAAACTGTCACGCCCATGCGGCAAAAATGGTTTGGGGCCGGGTTAGTTCGAGGGCGAGTCATCACTTTGGTCATATGTTCGTTGCACTAATGATTACTCCGCGCGTTACGGTTTCATGCGGCGCGATTGCCGTACACTTGTTAGCAACGTTAACCCAAATGGAGCGATCGATGCCCAAGACTGTTTCGTATGCCCAATGGTCTCTGGAACCTTATTGCATTGGACTGAAGCTTCGGTCTCTGCGCACCCAAAAGCGGCTCACGCTCTCACGGCTTGCGGCTGAGACCGGGCTCTCGACAGCGCTTCTGTCAAAGCTCGAAACCGACAGAATGATTCCCACGCTGCCCACGCTGTCGACCATCTGCCGCATTTACGGGGTGGGCCTCAGTTACTTCTTCGGCGAGCCCTCGCGCCACACTCTCGCCATCACGCGCAAGGCGCACCTGCAGGGAACCACTCGGGGGGCGGAGTCGGTGAGGGTTACCCCGCTGAACGCTAATACTACGGGCTGCCACGTCAGTGCGCAGATGATTGAGTTTCCTCCCGGTGGTACTTCGGTCGCAATCGACGCCACGCACGAGAGTAACGGCCTGGTGTATGTGCTCGAAGGCCGGCTGCGGCTTGAGGCGGGAGGGATGCACGAGATTCTCGAGGCCGGCGACTGTGCGTGT
>JBEKCW010000550.1:0-2977 GCA_050014675.1 Occallatibacter sp.
TGCAGGAGTTATGAGCAGCAAGGACCGGCTTCGGCTGGTCCTTTTCTGTTGAGGGCTCCGGCCGGCGCGCTTAAACGTTCACCGCGCCGACGGCTTCGACGTAGCATCCAAGCTCTTTCACCATGTGGCAGTGGGCGCGCAGGGCATCAATGGCGCGCTCGCCTTCGGTGGCCGATGCGATCTGGCAGTCAACGTAGAAAACATATTGCCAGGGCTTGCCGTGCACCGGGCGGGACTCGATCTTGGTCAGGTTGGTTCCAAGAGCTGAAAGAGCGCTGAGTGCGGCCACCAGGGACCCGGGCCGATGCTCCAATGAAAACGCAATGCTGATCTTGTTGGCCGCGGGATCGATGTTGGATTCGGCGGTGCGCCTTAGCAGGAAAAAGCGGGTAAAGTTTTCGGCATTATCTTCGATACTCGCTTCGAGAATGGTGGCCCCGTAATACTGCGCCGCCTGTTCGCTGGCGATGGCCGCGGCATGACGGTCGCGCAACTCAACCAGTTGTTTGACGCTGCCGGCGGTGTCGTAAAAGGCGAATGCCTCCATGCGCGAATGACGGGCCAGAAATTGCCGGCACTGCGCCAGCGCAACGGGATGCGAGAAGACGCGATCGATGCCTTCGACTTCAGCGCCGGCGATTGCAATCAGATTGTGGCGGATGCGCAGCAGCGTCTCGCGCTCGACGCGCACGTGGTTGGCGAGCAGCAGATCGAAGTGCTCTGAGACCGATCCGGCCAGGCTGTTTTCGATAGGGATGACGGCTGCTTCAACCTGCCCCCCGGCGAGTGCTGCGAAGACCTCGGCTGAGAGCGCGCAGGGCACGATTTCGGCATCCGAAACCAGCCGCAGCGCCGCTTCGTGGCTGAAAGACCCGGGCTCACCCTGGATTGCAATCTTCATTGCTTCGTCCGCCGTCTCCGTTCGGCGCAAATGGGAGCACGCGCCTCTCTCGCACCATACCATATGGCTCCTGATCTCATTGATTGGAAGAGCGCGCGCGGTTCAGGCGATGCAACCTCGAATCGCCTCGTGGAATTCGCGATTCTCGGCATGGCGATTACCGTGATACCATCTCGGCAATGGTCCGCCCAGGCCATCCGACCCAACCAGGAGGTCATTCATGAGCCCCGTTTCTCGCCGCGAATTCCTGAAAACTTCTATCGCCGTCGGCACCGTCGCCGGCGCAGCCTTGCCGGTGCACGCCGCATCCACGCAGAAGGCAACCGAGATGGTCACCCTCGGCAAGTCGAACCTGCAGGTTACGCGCCTGGCCTTCGGCACGGGAAGCAACAACGGCTACGTGCAAAAGGCGCTCGGCCAGCAGGGCTTCAACAACCTGGTGAGCCATGCATACGATCGCGGCATCCGCTTTTTTGAAACCGCTGAGTCGTACGCCACGCCGGCCATGCTGGCTGAGGCGCTGAAGCCCTACCCCCGTGAGAGCTACGTGCTGATGCACAAGGTGACCACCGACAAGGGCGCCGACCCGGCAAAGCGCTTTGACGATATGCTGCGCCTGTCGCAGACCGAGTACTTCGACATCATGCTGCTGCACTACCAGCACACCGCCGACTGGGTGAACGAGAGCGCGCGCTGGCGCGACGGCATCAGCGAAGCGCAGGCCAAGAAGGCCATCAGGGTGCGCGGCGTTTCAGTGCACGGGCTGCCGGCATTGCGCCAGGTGCCCGGCGATACGTGGCTTGAAGTGGCCATGATCCGGATGAACCACAACGGAACGCGCATGGACGGCCCCTCCGGCGAAGACTTCACCTCTCCTGGCAATGTCAGCGAGGTTGTGCAACATGTAAAGCAGGTGAAGAGCGAAGGCATGGGGGTGATCAGCATGAAGCTTGCCGGTGACGGCACGTTCACCCAGCGCGACGACCGCCAGAAGGCTCTGCGTTTCGCCTTCCAGACAGCCGGCGTGGATTGCGTAACGATCGGCTTCAAGAGCCCGCAGGAGATCGACGAAGCCTTCGACAACATCAACCTGGCGTACGTGTAGACCGAGAAGAGGCAGATCAAGCGGCACGAATTCCCAATAGGGTTCGTGCCGCTTTTGTTTTTTCAGCGTTTGCCGAGCCGCAACGTCTCCCAACTCCCGTCGGCCGCCCAGCCGCCATCCACTGAAAGCATATGCCCGTTGACGAACGCGCTTTCTTTCTCGTCGGCGAGGAACGCAATCGCATGTGCAATATCGTCGGGCGAGGCAAACCGAGCCATGGGAATGCGGCCGGTAATGTCAGCGTCGGTGTAGCTGCCTCCCGCCTGGTCGGCCACATCCATCTCAGTCTTCACCCAGCCGGGGCAAACGGCATTGACGCGCACGCCGCGGCCACCCCATTCCGCTGCCAGGGTGCGCGTGAGCCCCACCAGCCCGTGCTTTGAGGCGTTATAGGCCGCGCGATCGGCAACTCCGAGAAGCCCGGCCACGGAAGCAACGTTCACGATCGATCCGGCGCCGGCTTCGAGCATGACGGTTCCAAAAGCCTTGGCCAGCAGGAACGGCGCGACCAGATTGACCTCGAGGACACGGCGATAATCGGCGGCCGAGGTTTGCTCGGCGGGCGAGATCAAGCTGATGCCGGCGTTGTTGACCAGGACGTCGACGCGGCTGTAATGCGCGAGCACCCGGCTTTTGAACTCTTCGACTTGAGCATCAGAGGTGATGTCGCCGACGAATCCAAACACTTCGCCGCCGGCGGTTTCAATGGCCGCAATTGTGCTGACGGGCGCGTTGAGATCAATAATGGCGACGCGATAGCCGCGCTCAGCCAGCAGTTCGGCAGTGCGGCGGCCAATACCCTGCGCTCCACCGGTAACGACGGCGACTTTTGCGGATGTGGTCACGGTTAATTCCCTTCCATCTTTTCGATGCGTTCGAGGAAGCAAACTCGGTCAGTCCAATCCCAATTCGTTGCCGCTTTTGCCAATTCAACCAAGGCCCGCACCAGCCCGCCAATGTCTGACTGAGCG
>JBEKCW010000551.1:0-2961 GCA_050014675.1 Occallatibacter sp.
CGTGAATCTGGTTTCCTCCGGATTTGACGGTGTAGTTTTCCACGCCCTGGCCTGCATACTGGGACGGATAGCCCGCGCTCTCCAATTGAAACTGGTCGATGGAATCCATGCCGAACGCCGTCCAGGTGTAGCGCGGATCGCCGACGCCGTCACCCTCAGGTAGATTGACACCGTCGATGTAGACTTCCTGGGTGCCGCCCGAGGGGTTGCTGCCGTTGACGCCGCCAGTGGCATCGGTCGGATTGCCGCCGGCTGAGGCGGCATAAGTGTTCTGCACGCCAGGCATAAGGTAGGAGAAGTCTGTGGCGCGCCTCTGATCGGGATTGCCGGTTGAGCCCATCAAAATTGGCAGGCTTGAGTACATTTCATTGTCCATCACAGCGCCGATTTGCGCGTCGGCAGTTTCCAGAACAGGTGGCGCATCGTTCACAGTGATCGTGGCCGAGGCCGCTCCTACAGTTAGCGCCATATTGACCGTGGCGGTTTGCAGAGCGTCTACGGTAATGTTTTTCTGCACGAACGTCTCGAAGCCCTTGGCCGTCACCGTGACGACATAAACGTCGGGCACCAACGGCGTGATGTTGAAGTCGCCCGCGCTGGTGGTGTTACGGGTCGTGGCTACATTGGTGCGAACCGAGGTCGCGGTAACAGTCGCGTTTGCGATCACCGCGCCTGTGGAATCGGTGACCGTGCCCGAGATCGCGCCGGTGCCGGTCAGCTGCGCGTTCGCGCCGAACGGTGTCAACAGGATGGCTACAACCAGAATTGCCAGCCAGCCCAACGCGATATAGCTCGGGAGCCCGCGTTTCGGCTCATTGGCTTCCGCGCTTTTCTTGGCTTTCCCTCTTACAGCAAGACTCATCGTCATCATTGCCTCCAGAAGTTAAAAGTTTCGTTTTTGTCGAGATTTCTGTGGCGACAAACCACAGCATCCGCACAATTCACGAGTTCCTGTCCTTGAATTCCGGTGAGCAAATTCAGTCGAGCCGGACCGCGTGTGGAGTAAATGAACCCGACTGCGGCGGTAGAAACGCCAAAGAATCCAAATCTCCGCACGACAGCGGCAAGTTCGCTACCGGATCTGCTTCACAGAAAAGGACACACATTTTTATTGCTTCTCGAGATAGCTTGTCAAGGAAAAATTGGCAACGCTGCCAAAATATCGGCAACGATACCAAATACGGTCCGGCATCGTTGCCATGCGAAAATAACGAGCTGGATAGTTAGTGGATTAACAACAAAGGGGTTGCACTTGGATTGACTACTCTTTTCCGGGCCCCGCGGCAGGGCTCACCGTGCCAATAATCATTCCATTGGCGGACGGCAACGCGGGACCGTGTCTCCAGCGTATTTCCAGATTTATGGAAGCTGCGAAGCGCGAAGCGGTGAACAGCTAACTACATCCGCAGGAGCGGCGAATCACCAACTCGCCAGGCAGCGAGACTGTCCTTGCCTTCTTCGGCGCGGTGCCGTCAATTCGGCTGAACAGAAGACTCATCGCGTTGCGCACCATGTCCGCAATCGGCTGACGAATCACTGTCAGCGGTGGATCGACCAGCGCTGCGAAATCCGGGTCGTCGAAACCCAGAAGTGGCGGGCAATCCGCGGCCTTGCGGCCAAGCTCCTTATAGAGCGTCAAAACACTGCGCGTGGAGAAATCGCTCAATGAGAGCAATGCAACCGGGCGTTTCTCGCCCTCAAGTGCATCTCTCAGGGCAAAACGCAGCTGATCGTAATTCGGAGCCGTGATCAACCAGGGAGTCCGTCCCAGTGCCGTCATAGCTTCCGAGTATCCCGCCATACGCTCGGCAAAGCTGTAGACCTCCGGCTTTCCGGTTACGCAAGCCACAGTTGCATAGCCGTGCCCGAGAAGGTGCCCTGCCGCCATGCGCGCGGCCGCGCGATTGTCGAGCAGCACCGCATCGAGCGATGAAGAAATGAAGTGATCGAACGCCACCACCGGCACTTCGGGAAATGCAGTGCGAATGCCTCTCACCGTTGTTCCATGAGTTCCCGTGAGAATAATGCCATCCGCCCGATAACGCCGCAATGTCCCGAGGTGCGCCAACTGCTCTTCCAGCCGGTCTTCATGTGTCAGCAGGACCATCGTGCATCCGCGCTGCCGGGCTTCCTCCTCGATCAATTGCACCGACTGGCTGAAAAAGAGATTTGAAACCTTGGGCAGAATCACGCCGATGGTGCGCGATCTTCCGCTGCGCAGCGCACGAGCCGATTCGTCCGGTTCGTATCCAAGTTCCTTAACCGCACGCGCTACGCGCTCTGCGACCTTGGGCCGTACTGGAACGCCGCGCAAGAAGCGGGACACCGTCGACGCGCCTACCCGAGCTAGTCGGGCCACATCCGTGACGGTTGCTCTTTTCTTCCGTTTCTTCATCATTGTGCGTACACTTGCGCTGCTTCACCAATCTCTATTGCGACAAGCCTAAACCACGAATGCGTGGTATGGAAGCTTGATTTGCTTCAGCAAGGCTCTATGCTTCAAGCATTGCCACTCGGCCACGAGGCATTCTAGCACGGCCTTCGGACGATGCTGGCGCACGCCTTCTTGTCGCGTCAGCCCTGTTGTCGACCGCGTTTTGCTCATCATCCGGCCTCCTGCTTCCGCAGCGCAAGATCTTTTTCGATCCTTGCCATAAAGGCATCATCGAGCGGATAGAACGCCATGGCAGCGGCGGCTGACAAGACCATCACGCACGGAATCCAGCTCATGGAAAGAACGATCCCGTGCAGCGAATGAGCGGTCTGGCCCACGTTCGCCACGTAGCCATAATGGGCCAGAATCAGTCCGACCAACCATCCCCCACTGGCCATTCCGATCTTGGTTGAGAAGATACCCGAGCCCAGAACCAGCCCTGTAATGCGTTCACCACTTTGCCATTCTGTGTGATCGGCCACATCCGCAAACATGGCAAAGACCAACGGAGACTTGAAGCCGAACAT
>JBEKCW010000552.1:0-2954 GCA_050014675.1 Occallatibacter sp.
CTGAGCGCAAAGCTAGTCTCAAGGCGCGTCACTCCCGGCAGGCGGCTTAGCTCGTTCTGGTGCAGGCGGCCGTAGTCGTCGATGCCGGCTACGCGGACCATCACCATGTAGTCATACTGGCCGGCCATCAGGTGGCAGCTCACCACGCCCTTTAAGCGGCGAACGGCGGCCTCGAATGCGCCCAGCATGGCCGCCGTTTGCCGCTCCAGCGTGACGCGGACGAACGCCGTCATGTTCTTGCCCAGCATCCGGTCGTCAATTACCGCGCGATAACCGCGAATGGCTCCAGCGTCTTCGAGCGCCAGAATCCGGCGTGAGGCCGCTGAAGCCGACAGCCCCACCGCCTCGCCTACCTCGTAATTCGTCGCCCGGCCGTGCCGCTCCAGGTGGCTCAGGATTGCCTCATCGAGCTCGTCCAGGCCAAATCCCGCAGGGGCAGAAGTAACTTCTTGCGTAATTTTCGCATCCTGCTCACGTTTCGTGCTCATTGGTCATTTCTAGCACAAACTTTGCACACATTCCCAGCATCATGCGCCGTAGAATTCCCGCGAGGATAAAAAAACAGAAAACGCGCACATTGAGACAGCCCTCCCCCACCCGGGCGCTCATCCCCAAGGAGATCCCCATGATCATCGGCGTTCCCAGGGAAATCAAGGACAGCGAGGCGCGCGTCGGCGTCACTCCCGCGGCCGTCAAGTCGCTCACCGAGACCGGCCACAGGGTCCTGGTTGAAACCCGCGCGGGCCTGCAATCGAGCTTTCCCGATGAGGAGTACCACGCCGCCGGCGCCGAAATCCTGGATGAGCCCGGCCCGGTTTGGACCAACGCCGAAATGGTGGTCAAAGTTAAGGAGCCGATCGAGCAGGAGTACCAGTATTTCCGCGAGGGCCTGGTGCTGTTCACTTACCTTCACCTGGCCCCGCTCCCCGTTCTCACCGACAAGCTGCTGCAGTCCAAGGTGATCGGGATCGCGTATGAAACCGTGCGCGACCGCCAGGGCACGCTGCCGCTGCTGACGCCCATGAGCGAAGTAGCCGGCCGCATGAGCGTGCAGGTGGGCGCGGCGTATCTTGAGCGCGAACGAGGCGGCCGCGGCATTTTGCTGGGCGGCGTCCCCGGCGTTCCACCCGCCAACGTGACCATCATTGGCGGCGGCGTGGTGGGCACCAACGCGGCCAAAATCGCGGTTGGCATGGGAGCCAAGGTTACCCTGATCGACCTCAACCTGAACCGCCTGCGCGAACTCGACGACATCTTCAACGGCAAGCTCTTCACACTGGCCTCGAACAGCTACAACCTCGCCCATGCCACGCGTGAGGCCGACCTTGTTATCGGCGGCGTGCTGATTCCCGGCGCAACCGCGCCACGGCTGGTGACGCGCGCCATGGTTTCGCAGATGAAAAAGGGCGCCGTGATTGTTGACGTCGCCATCGACCAGGGCGGCTGCGTTGAGACGGCGCGGCCCACGTCGCACTCGAATCCGAGCTACACGGTCGATGGAGTCGTCCACTACTGCGTCACCAATATGCCTGGCGCGGTGCCGCACACGTCCACGCTGGCGCTCACCAACTCCACCTTCCCGTACCTGATGCGCCTGGCCAAGCTGGGTGCCCGCGAGGCGCTGCGTCAGGATGCGGGCCTGGCCGAGGGGCTTAATACGTGGAACGGCGTGCTCACCTATCGCGGCGTCGCCGAAAGCCAGCGCCGGCCCTGGACGGCGGCTGCCAGCGTGATTGAATAAGAAGGCAGGGACCAGGGGCTGGACTAGGGACCAGGGACCAGGGACAACGAGTTTTCTCGCCCGTTAGCATCCTTGGCTCGATCTTTATTCTTTTGTGCGCGTGACGGAAGACACACCGTGGAGTCCGGCTACGCGCTATCATCATTGCGTGGTTAGCTGCTCTCACCGGCGAATGCGTTTCTTGTTCACGTTCGTGCTCTGCATCACGTGGAGCGCAACGCTGATCTGTTCCGAGGCGGAGGCCACCGCGCCGATGGCAGCGGCCGGCACGCCGATGCACTGCCAGCGGCACATGCCCTGTTGCCCGACCGGGAATGACGAAAACTGTTCGACCACGCAGTGCGAACAACCGGCCAGCGAGAAAACCGAATCCGTTTCGAGTGCTACGGAGCGGAAGGCTCCTCAATCCCCCGTCGAGGCGGTGGGCCGTGGTACCACCCAGGCTGCCGCCCGGCCGGCTCCGCTTCGCGAACTGACTTCTGGACAACACTTCAGTACCCCTGTTTTCCGATTGAAGGACGATCTTCGTATCTAGACTCTCCTGGCGTATCTGCCCGCATTTTTGCGCTCCGGCATGCTTTCGGATTTGCTCGCGAAGATTTCGCGATTACAGATCCAGCATTGCCCTTCAGCGCGCGGCATTCACTCATTTCAACGCCTATGGAGGGTAATTCAATGAAATTCAAGCTGTTTGCCGTTTTCGTCCTCGCGCTGTCTTCGCTGTCGGCGCTCGCATTGACCGGTGACTGCTGCAAGCCGGGAGCGAAGTGCTGCCCGGGCTCCTGCTGCGGCGCAACCTGCTGCCAGAGCGGGGCGAACTGCTGCCCCGGCGACTGCTGCGGCAAGAAGTAAGATACCGCTGGAGTTCCAGCCAGACTGCCCCCAAGTCCGGGTCGCGACACGGCCCGGACCCGGGGCACTGCGTATCCGCAGACCTCCCCGCAATTGCTCCCGATCCGCTCCAGGACTCCGCCGTACGGCCCTCATTCGCCGCCGTTGAACGCAGGTAACTCGCCATTCGCTGCGTAACTTTGCCGGGCGGCTCACCGGGCATTTACCATACATTGAGAAACTCTATAAGGTCCGGGACTGGCGAGAGCCTCGTCGTCGCGGCAATCCCTAACTCTAATCCCTTCAATGGGGAGGATGTGAAATTTGAGCGACCGTTTTCTCTTTACTTCTGAATCGGTGACCGAAGGCCACCCGGACAAGA
>JBEKCW010000553.1:0-3842 GCA_050014675.1 Occallatibacter sp.
CTCAGGCAGCAGCTTGTCATTCCAGCATCGGTACTGGGCGGCCACAAAATCGTGGATATCGGCGGTCAATGTGGCTAGCGACTCGTCGGGGCGCAGGCCATCGTAGCCGGGCTCGCGATAGCCGTCTTCAATGCGCTGCATCAGCCCCGCCTGGCGCACTTCAACATACTCGTCCAGGTTCGAGCCCGTAATGGCCAGAAACTTTACCCGCTCCAGCAGAGGATTGACGGGGTCTTCGGCCTCTTCAAGCACACGCCGGTTGAACTGCATCCACGAGTAGTCGCGTCCGTTGAAGAGCTTTTGTTTCTGCGAGGTCTTGGCCATGTCGCTTTCCGATGCCGTGTTGGAAGTCTATCGCGTTTATGCGGAGTGTGGCATCCCGTTGCGCTCGGCGAGGAGCGGCCAGCGTCTTATCTTGAACTCATACAGCACGAGGGGCTTGCGCGTTGTTAAGGGGTTGCAAAAAGGGGTTGAATCAGTTTGAAACCGAAACCCGGGTCCAAGCGTATTGCTTTATTTACCGTCCTATTGTGTACGGCCGCGTTGAGGAAGTTTTCCTACGTTGACGCGCAACCCGGCCGGGTTTGAGGATAAAGGTGGGTGGCTTTTTCGCCTGAGGGGAGATTCCGCAATGTCTGAGACCCACGGAAACGAGCACGCGAGCCTGATTCCTCCCAAGCCCATGCCCGCCGGGGCTGAGGCTTTTACCCGCAGCGTGCAAGGCCTGCTCGACGGCCACGCCAAGGGCGACGCTGAGATTAAGCAGGCGCTTTACGGGCTTGACGAGATGCTCGACATCATCGCTGCCGGCCTCTACAGCCTGGCCTCAATGCTGGTAGGCGAGGGCGAAGAGAGCGTGCGGCTGGTGGAGCACACTATTTCCACCGCCGAGGTTACACGGTGCGGCGACCACTTTGAAGCGCGCCGCAGCAGCCGGCTGCCATCGCCAGCCGCGAGCCCGGCAGCCTGGCTGCTCCCGCGGGCGAAATTGGCCCCACCACCTGCATTGAAGACGACGATCTGGATTCGGCCGGCGTCTCGGCCAAGGAACTCGAGCAGATGATTGCCGGGCCCGATCGTGACCGGGTGCGCGAATGGCTCACGAAACTGCCCACCTCGCTTCGTACTGTATTCGTGCTGCGCGCCGTGGCTGGATTCACCTCGGACGAGACGGCAACCCTGCTGGCCGCGCACGGCGGCCCGGACGCCGAGGGCTGGACCTCGGGCGCCGTCCGCGACGTTTTCCGCCAGGGGCTCTGCTCGCTTGCTTCGCAACTGATCCACGAAACAGCAGGGAACAGGGAATAGGGAACGAGGGAGCAAGGAATAGGCTCCCATCTGCTGGCTTCTAGTTTTCAACGCCCGAACCGCCCAACGCCGACTTGCTGACCTGCTGACTTGCTGGCTTGCTGTTTCTCCCGGCCCAAACCATTGTGACGGTTAGCCTGCACACCCGGCCTTCTTCTTCGATACACTACTTTTAAGAAGCGTCTCGCGTTTGCGTGCATCCATTTATTAACAGCAATTTTGGCGGAATCTTTTGCCGCTAATCGGGCAAGGTTGAATTTGCACAAGTACATCGTCAACAGCGCAATCTGTTCCTGCCTCGCCGTGTTCATTTTGAGTCTCACGCTTCTCGATGGCCCGGAAGCCGTGGGGCAAACGGCGCCGCAGGCTGCTGCGCCCACGGCAAGCTCGTTCCAGGGCAGCGTGGTCAAGGGTGAGGTTTCGCCAGATACCATCGGGCTGTCGCTCGACGACGCCATTCAGCGTGGTTTGACGGCCAACCTCGGCATTATCCTGAGCCAGAACCAGACCTCAACAGCGCGAGGCGAGCGGCTGAGCCAGTTGCAGTCGATGCTGCCGTCGGTGGATTTCGCGGCCAAGGAGACGGTGAGCCAGGTCGATCTTCCTGCCGAGGGTCTGCGCCTGCCGAACTTTCCCACGATCATCGGGCCGTTCGGATATACCGACGTTCGGGCTTCGCTGAGCTGGTCGCTGGTCGATCTCTCCTCGCTTAGGAATTACCTGGCCGCGCGGCACAACTTTGCGGCGGCGCAGCTTTCAGCCCAGGACGCGCGAGACCTGGTGGTTTTGACTGTTGGCAACGCCTACCTGCTGGTTCTGGCCGATGAGACCGAGGTCGAGAGCGTGCAGGCACAGGTAGACACTTCGCAGGTTTCACTCAACCAGGCCGTCGCGAATCACGAGGCCGGCACGGCGCCCAAGCTGGATGAACTGCGGGCGCGCGTGGACTATCAGCAGCAGGAGCAGCAACTGATCGCCGCACAGACGGCGCTCGAGAAAGACAAGCTGGCGCTGGCGCGCACCATCGGCCTTCCGCTTGCGCAGAAGTTCACGCTCACTGAAAAGGCGCCGTACGCGGCATTCGACCAGGTGGATGTGAACGCGCTGATCGCACAGGCCCAGGCAAACCGCAAAGATCTGGCCGCGCTGGTTGAGCAGGCAGCAGCCGCAGCCGATCAGCGCAGGGCAGCCACCGACGAGCGGTTGCCTGTGCTCAAGGCCAACGCGGATTACGGCGACATTGGCACCACGCTATCGCACTCGCATGGCACGGTAGATGCGACGGGCACCGTGAGTTTTCCGGTATTCAAAGAGTTTGGACTGCGCGGCGACGCTGAGCAGGCGCAGGCGCAACTGGATACGGCACAGGCGCAGGTGAGCGACCGGAAGGCCCAGGTCGACGCCGATGTGCGCGACGCGCTGCTCGATATTGAGGCCGCGCAAAAGCTGGTTGAAGTAGCGCGCTCCAGCGTGGATCTGGCCAATGAAGCTTTGAGCGAAGCACAACAGCGTTACGCCAACGGCGTGAGCGACAACCTGGCCGTGAGCCAGGCGCAGCAATCGGTGGCCCAGGCGAATGCGCAGTATGTCGCCAGCCTTTACCGGCACAACGTGGCCAAGCTCACCCTGGCGCGTGCGCTGGGGGCGGGCGAGAACTACAGGAATTATGTGAAGCAGGCCCAATAGGTTGGTTTGTATCAGGGCATGGCTTTAGCCGTGCCGAAAGTGGCCCAGGATTGATTTGGGGCTTTAGCCCCTGAGGGATTCACAGCTGGATTTGCAATTGGAGGGAAGTAACGTGGCGGAGACGAATCAAGCAGCGGCGCAAGCCGAACCGGTAGAAGAGACTGAGGTCACGCCGGCGCCAAAACGCAAAAGGGGCTTTGTCATCGCGGTGGTGGTGCTGCTGGTGCTGTTGGGCCTGGAGCTGTGGTGGCGCTCCACCTACACCGAAGACACTGACGACGCCCAGGTGAACGGCCACCTCATCCAGGTGAGCGCGCGCATTTCGGGCCAGGTGGTCAAGGTGGACGTGGATGAGAACCAGCAGGTGAAGAAGGGCGACCTCATCGCCGAGCTCGACCCGGGCGACTACCAGGTTGCCGTTGAGAACGCGCAGGCGGCTCTTGACAGCGCGCAGGCCAACGCCCAGGCGGCCGGCGTCAACGTGCCTATCACTGAAACAAGCACGGGAAGCACTTTGACTTCAGCGAACGCCGATGTGAGCGGCGCGCACGCCTCGGTGGCGCAGGCCCAGAAGCAGTTGGCCGCGGCCCAGGCGAAGGTGGGAGAGGCCGTTGCCAACAACACCAAGGCCGAGGCTGACCTGAAGCGCTATACGCCGCTGGTTGAGAAAGACGTGATCAGCAAGCTGCAGTACGACGCTGCAGTGGCCACGGCACGGTCGACCGCCGCGGCTTTGGCCGATGCCGAAGCTAACGAAGAGGGAGCGCAGGATGGCATTCGCGTGGCCACCGAGCGCGAGAAACAGTCAGAGGCCTCGCAGAAATCCGCAATGACTGGCCCGCAACAGG
>JBEKCW010000554.1:0-2899 GCA_050014675.1 Occallatibacter sp.
AAGGCCGCAAACGGCGACGTACCCGTGGAGCGCAATATTCGCCTGTGGTTCGGAGAAAAACTGATCAGGCGCGGCAGGGTGCGCGGATCAGTGCTGCGCGAGCACGGCGCGAGCGGCAAGCTCAAGAACGAGCTGATTGAGAAACTTATCAAGACTCACCTGGTGCGGCCGGAGCAGCGCGCCGGCGCAACCTGGTACGAACTGGCGCACGACCGGCTGATTGAACCAATTCTGCATGACAACGAGATGTGGTTTGCCCAGCATCTGAACAAGCTGCAGCAGCGGGCGCTGCAATGGGATCACGAAGGCGAGCCGTCGGCTCTGCTGCTGACCGGGAAAGATTTGGCTGAGGCGGAGAGATGGGCAAAGCGGTCGCATTTCACCATGACTCCGACGGAAAGCCGTTTCCTCTCTGCATGCCGCCAAAAGCGTTGGAGATTGCTCCAGGCGCGCGCAGCGGTGACGATCCTGATTGCATTCCTGATCGTGATCTCGTGGCTGTGGTTCATGGCGCGGCGCGATCAGAAGCGTGCTGAAACGAATCTCGAGTTGGCTAAGCTGGCAGTCGACGAAAGCCTGTCGTCAGCGGGCCGGGAACAGGCGCGCGAGTCACAGGATCCGCCGGAGATCGAGAGGTTGCGCAAAGATCTCTTGAGCAAGGCAGCCGCATTCTATAAGGCGCTTATCCAGGCGAACTCGGGCACCGTGGAATTGCGTGCCGAGTCAGCTTCGGCGCATTCCAGGCTGGCCGATATTAATCGGCTGCTCGACAAGCGTGACGATGCTGTTAGCGAGTATAAGCAAGCGATCGCCGGATTTGAAGCCCTGGCGCGCGACAAACCAAAAGAGGTTGAGTACAGGCAGTCGCTTGGCTACTGCCACAACTGGCTGGGTGAGACGCTGCGCCAGTGGTATGAGCAGGAGGCAACCCCCGACAAATCGACGGCGGCGCAAGCGACAGCGGAGTACGACGCGGCGTTCCAATTTCAGCAGCAGATTCACGATGCGGCCCCTTCGAATGCACAGTACACGCAGGAACTTGCGAGAACCCTTTACAACCGCGGGATTCTTGAGGACGACCAGGGCGACGGCAAGAGTGCAGAGGCGGATCTTCGCACAGCAATGGGGCTGTTGGAGCCGCTGGATCCGCTGGTCAGCAAGCATATAACCGAAGACCCGACGCAGACGACGCGCCCCGCTGCGCAGGATCTGGCGCGGACCGACAATGACCTTGCCAACCTTTACGCGAAGAATGGGAACAACGCGGATGCGCGCCGGCTTTACGATATGGCGATCGCAATCGGAGAGCAACTGACAGCGGAGAAAAAAGACAAGCGCGAGTACAAGTTCGAACTGGCCCAGTACTACGACAACGAAGCGCGATTGTTAATGAAAACCGGCGACGAGGCGCTGGCCGCGGAACAGAATCACCACGCACTCGATCTGATTGAAGAGCTCACCACGCCTTCTCAGGAGATTGGGTTGGAAGAAGCGAAGATCATGGAACTGCGGATCAGGATCTTGCTCAAACAGGGCTCGACGGATGCATTGAAAGAGGCGGAACAGGAGCGCGAGTTGATGGAGAAGTTGGAAAGCGGAGGACTTTCACATCAGCATTCGTTGTTTCACAAGATTTATGCAAGACTGGCATCGAATTACATTGAACTTGCCAAGAATGATCTGAAGAGCGGCGAACTGGAAGACGCGGATATCTCGCTCAAGAGCCTGGCGCTGGTGATTCCCCACCTCGTGTCCGAGGACAAGTCGGGTGCGGAGAAGAATTACGAGTACTACGAGCAGCAGTTGAAGAAAAAGCAAACAAAGCGCAAATGACCATGCGGGAGTGAAGACAAGTTATTCTGGGCCCAAGGGGAATATGAGAGAAGCGACGAAGGTTTTTGTCTGGCTGGTTGTCCTGGTTGGGATGAGGGGCGCCGCTCGAGCGCAGCAGATCGAAGTGCAGCAGATCGACGCGCCGCAGCCGGCTGGAAACGGTCTTGCGAATGAGAGAGTGGCGGCCGAATTGGCAATGCCGCCAATGGGTCTATGGATGAGCGCGCCAACCGGGCAGCAGGCGCCGAAGAAAGCGAAGACTCAGAGCGGTCCGCCGAAGCCGATGAAGCCCGAGGAGCTTGACCCCAGCATGGTGGGATACATTGACGATGCGGCAGTTGGCAACGAGGTGCGCGTCCGCTTTGATGCAGGCTTCAATGATCCGCGGCCCGACCGCGCCGAATACTTTTATGCTGGCAGCACAACGCCCGATTCCAGCACTACCGCCGTGCAACGCACACTCAACTTTCAGCAGCTTTACCTGAGCGGCGAATACGCGCCGTTCAAAACATTCTCAGCTTTTGTGATGGTGCCGTTCCGGTGGATTGAGCCTTTCTTTATCAGCGTGCCGGGCAAGTCGCCCGATTTGTTCAGCGGCGGCGGCATCAGCGATGTGAAGGCGGGCGTGAAGTTTGCCGCACTCAAGACCGACGAGACGCATGTGACGCTGCAGCTCAAGGCGGATTTTCCAACCGGGAACGGGACAAAAGGATTCGGCACCAATCATTACAGTATTGAGCCGATGGCGCTGCTTTACCAGAAGTTGGGCGATCGCGCCGCGCTTGAGGGCGAGGCGGGAGATTCGCATCCAATCGGCGGAACGTATTTCATAAATCCGGGTGGGCCTCCGAAGAAGTGGTCGTCGGATGTGGCGATGTACGGGCTGGGGCCGAGTTACCGATTGATCGACCGCGACAAGTACAGCTTTGCGCCGGTGCTGGAATTGGTGGCATGGCATGTGTTTGGAGGTCTGCAGACGGGCGCGAACAGCGTGGTGCAATCCGCGGCCGGCATCAACGTGTTCAACGCCAAGCTGGGCGGGCGCTTGAGCTTTGCCAACGGCAGT
>JBEKCW010000555.1:0-2889 GCA_050014675.1 Occallatibacter sp.
TAAGTTGGAACCCCACAGGCGGCGGCTCGCGCGTATCGATAAATAGATATTCTAAAGAAAAACGGACTCAGACCGCGCTGCCGCCATTTGTTCCGGAAGTGGACACACCTTGAAAGCGCCACCTATCCAATCCATGCATTTTCACATTCGGGGTGAACATTCAGTATCAAAGGAGAGAGATTCTGATAGTTGGATGAGTGGGCAACCCGTGCCGCGAAGGCCGGTCACGCCATCCAATCTCCGGCAATACGAAAGAGAGGCGGGAATCACGCGCCTGTCCCAAGTGCGATGCAGTAGGCTATCCACCCGTCATCGCTCACCCGTGATTGGCCCGTCTTACACGTATTTCGCCGTATTTAGGCAGCCCTGAAAACCTTGTAAGTAGCTGGAAGTACAATTTATTAACGCCCTGAAAAGGCCTCCAAGTCGGCGGGGCAAAGTTCGAACTGGCCCGTCCCTGGCCACCATCATTTTGTCGCGCTCGCCGTCTGCGTGCGGCCACCTCGAATCCAATCCAGAATCGTCCGGTATTCATCGCTCGCTTGGTTTCCATGCCAACGCTGGCCGCCATTATGCGTAGCAAGATAGTCACCAACATCGCCTGCGCTGTCAGTAGGACGGGTGGGTTTGATGAGCATCAGGCTCTTATCCGGTTCGGTTATATCCACGACGCGCATCGCGGACTTGTAGTTGTCTTCGCTATCCTGGTCAGAGAATTTACCCTCCGCGTTGGGCGGCTGCAGCTTGAAGATCACATGGCTGGCGTGGCAGTTGACGCATGCCTTCCCGTCCGCCCCGGGCCGGGCAAGGATGGGCTCGATTCGAGTGACAAAAGTGCGGAAGTCGAGCACCGAGCCAGGCTGCACGTCGGTCAACGCATCCCCCAGGTTCTTTCCTTTTAGAACGCTGGCGGCGATGAGTTTGAGGCGCGGATTGGTGGAATTCTGAAGCTGGTTCATGGCCGCCAGAAAGTCAGGCCGCTTCTCCACGTCCTTCACCTTTCGGAGCGTATCGAGAGCCGCGGCGCTCACGTTGGCGTCAGCATTCAACAGGCTGGCCATTATCGTATCTACGACGATGGGGTATTCCAGCGGCTCGCGAGCTTTCAATGCGGCCGGGTGGCCGTTGAGGTAGTCCTGATCCTGCGAGACCGCACCTCCTGAGATTCCGACACGTTTCTTCAGGAATTGCGGATTGCTCGCTTCCTCCATCAGGATTCGCAGCCCGGACGCATTCAGATTTGCGAATGCGGACTTCACGGCGGGCTCGGTCTTGGGATCGTTCAGAAAGTGTTCCAGCGAAATCCGCACGGCGGCACGCTGAGTGTCGGGCATGTAGGAATTGAGGCCATCCAATACCTTTTGCTGGAGCGCCGGCTCATGCATCAGATTACTGAACGACGAAGCGGCGTTCAGCACCTGGCCGAAATTGATCGGCTGCGGATATTGATCTAGCATCGACCGCAACGCTGCCTCAACGTCCGCCTGCTGTTCCCATACGGAACCACTTGGGAGAGTTGCCAACAACGGCAGGACGACGGCTTGACCGTCGGGATTTCCGTGCCTGAGAATTTCGACGACTTTGGCTACCAGATTTGGATCAGGCGCGGCGCGCGATTCAAGATTCAGGACTCCCCGCTGGCCGTCCTCGTAGACGTAGCGGACTGTCTGGCGCACTTCGGCGCTTGAATCCTCAGAAAGGTTCAGGGCGGCGAGTGTAAAGCGCGCGTCGCCGGATTCACTCAGGGTGCTGCCCGCCTTGAGCACGTTGATTTTCATTGACTCATCCGCACCTTTCAGGCAATCGAGAAGCGCATCTTCCAGCTCCGGTCCGGAACTCTTGAAGAAGTGGATCAGATCGCTGTCGTTGCCAATGCGCGTCTGAAAGAAGCCGTTGTGCACGTCGTATTTGAAATCGACAGCTTCACGATAGGGCGGATACTCGTAGCCCGGGCGGTGCAGTTCGGGCACGCCGGTTACATATTTTGTGAGAACCGCGGGCAGGCCGATTGAAACCGTGTCAGACTTGAGCGCCGGCAATGCATAGTGCCGAATATGAAAATCCCAGAGCGCGGTGAGGATTCCCTCGCGGCCCTGCGGAGTTGCGGTGCGCAGCACCTTGGCAAGCACCTGTGCCTGGTCGCGAACCACCGCCTCATAACCTGTGTTGATGCGGTCTTTATCTTCATCCTTTGAACTTGCCTTGACCCAGGCGGAAAGATATCCGGTGTTTTCATCGAGCAGGTCGTAGATGCTTTCCTTAAGGCCTCGCCGCACCATTTCATCGGTTTCAGTATTGAGCCGAGTGGCGAGCGCTTCGAGGGTGCCGCGACGCACCGCAGGTTGATCCACCTGCCAGTAGTACCAGCGCCACAGTCCGGCGGCGGCTTCAAATCGGACGTAAGGCGCCGGATCGTTCAGCGTATGCTCGAGGGCCGCCAGCAATTCTGTATCGCCGGTCAGATCGCGGAAGTGCTGGTTGAAGACACGGGCAGCTCCCCAGCGGGTGCGCGCGTTTGGCGATGACAATGCAGCAGCGAGAATCGCGCGTCCCTGCGGGGCAACGCTCTGACGCCGCGACAACACCATGCGCACCGCGTAAGCTGACGCGACTTGCACCATCTTGGCTGGATCGCCCAGGCCCTTGACGAGAGCCGGCATCGCGCCGGGGTCAGCCATGTGCCCAAGCGCGCGTGCGGCGGCTTCACGAGCGAGCGGCTGGTCGCTTTCAGTCAACACCTTGCGAATCTGAACGAGCACCGGCTCCGGTGCAAGATCCCAATACTGGTCCAGTTGTTCCAGCAGCAGCGGCAGATCGTTGGTGGCGAGTCTTGTGGCGGGGGCTGGGTAGGCCGCGTCCCAGTCCTTCGCCTTCGTTGGGCCCGGATAC
>JBEKCW010000556.1:0-2880 GCA_050014675.1 Occallatibacter sp.
CTCCTTGGCTGCGTTGAAGAAATGGACCGCGCCATAGATGTTGCCATGATCGGTCATCGCCACGGACTTCTGGCCGAGTTTCGCCACGCGATCGACAAGCTTGTAGACGTCGCAGGCGCCGTCGAGGAGGGAGTATTCAGTGTGCAGATGGAGGTGGGTGAACTCGGACATGGCTGATCAGATTCTAGCGTTCACCCGCCTGCGGAAACCTGGGAAGATTGTGCAGAAGTGGATCGGAATTCATAAGATTTGGCGAACGGCGGAAATTGGCCGGAGCAAGACTGAATCGAGAATTTACCTGTGGATAGTTACCAAGTCGTTTTGTTCTGGTATTTTGACTGTTGGAGGTTACACCAATGAAGAATCCCACGTTTCTTGTCGGTATGGTTCTGGGCGGTGCCCTGACTGCCGGCGGAATGCTGGTTGCGCAAGGACCGCGGCACCCTAATCTGGAGGCTGCTCAGCAGCTTGTCGACCAAGCCTTCACCAGGATCTCTGCCGCGCAGCAGGCCAACGAATTCGATATGGGTGGCCATGCGGCGCGCGCCAAGGATCTGTTGCAGCAGGCCAGCCGTGAGATCAGGCAAGCGGCACACGCTGCCAACCGGTAGCGGCCCCCGCGCGCGACCCGGCACTCGAAATGGAGACAGCGGGCCTGCCTGTAACTGCCGAAGCCTGGGCCGGATTTCTGATGACACGCCTGCGCATGCGTAACTAATATGTAACGACAGGTAAGAATCTTATGCACGGCTCGGCGACCAGACAATTCGGTAAGGGCGAAGCTCTGATGCGCGAGGGCGAGCCCGGAGATTGCGCCTACATCATCGAATCGGGCAACGTAGAGATCCTGGTACAGCGCGAAGGCCAGCTTTTGCAAATCGGCACCCGCGGCCCCGGTTCAATGCTGGGCGAGATGGCGATGATCGACGACAAGCCGCGCACGGCCACGGTGCGGGCTCTCGAAGACTGCACGGCTATTGAGATTACGCGCGATGATTTTGCCCACCGGGTTGAGAGCGCCGATCCTGTACTGAAGATGGTGATGCGGATTGTGACCTCGCGCTACCGCGACATGATCGCGCGTACCAGCGCCGTTCGCGTGCTGCCGGCCACGCCGGCCGCCGAGGCCGCTGAACAAAGCGATTCAAACAGCACAACCGCGCTTACCACCATCCGGCTCAATAACGAGCTGAAAGAAGCACTGGAGAAGGGCCAGCTTACGCTCTTCTATCAGCCCATCATCGACATCCAGAACATGAAGATCGGCGGCTTTGAGGGGTTGATGCGCTGGAGGCATCCGGTCAACGGCATGATTTCGCCGGGCGTTTTTATTCCAGTAGCCGAAGACAGCGGTCTTATTACCGAGCTCTCGAAACTGGCGCTGGAACTGGCCTGCGATGCGGCGATCAAGCTGCAGGCGGAGGCATCGAAAGACCTGGTCGGGCCGGAGCCGATTTTTATCGGCGTGAATTTCTCGGTTAAGGATTTTTCAGCGGTCGACCTGCCCGGCCTTTTGCAGGCGGCTATTGAAGAGAAGAAAATTGATCCGCTGCAGATCCATTTGGAGATTGTGGAGTCGCTGTTGATGGATGCGCCCGAGAAAGCGCGCGCCGTGCTGGAAAAGTGCCGCGAGATTGGCATCAACATCTCGATCGACGACTTCGGTTCGGGTTACTCCTCACTCAGCTATCTGCATTTCTTTCCCATCGACACGTTGAAGATCGACCAGAGCTTCATCCGTACGCTCTCAAAGGACCAGGGAAGCAAGGTGCTGGTGAAGGCCATCATCGGCTTGGCGCACAACCTTGGAATGAAGGTGATTGCCGAGGGAGTTGAAACGGCGGCCGACGCCGCATACCTGCACTCGCAGGGCTGTGAGTACATTCAGGGCTACTTCTTCTCGAAGCCGCTTGCAATTGAAGCGGCGACGGAGTTTGTGCAGAAGTGGCAACCGCCCAGCTTCTAAGACATTTCTCATTTTGCCGTAGAGCGATCCCACCCTAGCGACAAAAACAAAGAAGTCGCGAGGATGGGGCACCCGGTTGACTGCGATGACTGCTTTTAGAAGTGGATCTTGAATCCCGAGGTTCCGGCCGGGGGGCCCACCGTACCGCCGCCGGTGGTGATGCTGGTGGGGCTGCTCGAAGTTGCCTTGACAACAACAAAAGCCACTACTCCGGCGACTACAGCAATTCCGCCTATCACTACCAACCCATGACCCCCGAGAAAGTGTGTCGGCGGCTTGTTGGGGCTTGTGTTTCCCGGCGTGGTGTCAGGCGCGACGTTGGTCTCGTTGATGGAGGTGGATGTAGTCACGCCGTCCTTCGATGCGGTGATCTGAAGCTGCCAGGTGCCCTTGACATTGTTCATCACCAGTCCCGAGGCGCGTGCCACACCGTTGGCGTTGGTCACCACACTAAGCGTGCTGGCGCCATTGGCAAACCCAGCGCTGGCGCCGGCGGCGGGATGAATTGCAAAGAGCACGGCCGCGCCGGCCACCGGCTTGTGATTCTCATCCTGAACCTGGACGATGGGCTCGCGAGCCGTGCGCTCGCTGATGTTATTGAGCGGCGCTTCGTCGTCGAGGATGACGATCTGGAGGGACTTGGCGGGGGGAGCGGATTCCTGTGCGCCGAGCGGCAGTGCCGGTTCGAGCACCAGCAGCGCGATTGCCAACAGCGCAACCAAGCGCACGCTAATTCCTGGGTTAGTGATTTTGGCCATAGGGCTCATCATCCTAGTTGCGCTCAATGCGCGGTCACTTGATTGGATTGGCCGACGGAGTTGGTCAGAGCGACACTGACGCTGCCGATGGTTGAGGCGTTGTTACTCAAGTTGAACACCTGCGAATAGGTGAACGTACTTCCGTATTGCGTAGAT
>JBEKCW010000557.1:0-2874 GCA_050014675.1 Occallatibacter sp.
CGCCGGCCGCGCCGGTTTCGATGTCACCGTCATGGACGATCGCGAGACCTACGCCAATCGCGAGCGCTTCCCTCAAGCCAAAGAAGTCATCGCCCAAGATTTCGAGCGAACCTTTGCCGGCCTCGCCATCAATGATTCCTCTTACCTCGTGATCGTCACGCGCGGCCATCGCGACGACATGCGCATTCTGCGCTTGGCTGTGCAGACCAACGCAAAATATATCGGCATGGTCGGCTCCCGCAGAAAAGCCATCACCGTCTTTCGCGAGTTGACGAGGGAAGGTCTCAAGCCCGAGTTGTTCGATCGCGTGCATTCGCCCATCGGCCTCGATATCGGCGCGAGTTCGCCTGAAGAAATCGCCGTCTCCATCCTGGCAGAACTCATCGGCGTCCGCCGCGGCGTTGAGCGCCCGCTGCCGCACATGAGCTGGTTCCTTCAGCACGGCGCTGATCCCGCTGACCCCGCGAAAGTCGACACGAAATCCGACGACCAATCGTCCCGCACTGAAACGGACCCAGTCCAACCGCCGCAATCGCACACCGCCGCCATCCGCTAACGCTCGCGCCTTCTGCTATTGTTTCCTCATGGAAGGCCGGTACAACATGTGCGGCATCATCCTGGCGGCAGGCGCCTCCTCGCGCATGGGACGCGATAAAGCGCTGCTTCCCTGGCCGCCTGCGGCTCCCGATTCAACACCCTCTCCAAAAGAAACTTTGCTCTCCGTCGCCATCTCGGCACTCCAGCCCTTCACGCAAGCAGTCATCGTCGTCGCTGGAAAAAATGCAGTCAACATCGCTCCCGCCATTGCGGCAAGAGGCGCACAGATGGTCGAGAACCCAGATCCAGATCGTGGGCAGTTCAGTTCCCTGCAAGTTGGGTTGCGTGCAGCTCTCAACCAGGGATTCGACGCAGCCATGATCACGCTGGTTGACTGTCCTCCCTTGAGCAGCGCCAGCATGGAGCTGTTGTGCGCAGCCTACGATCAGGCGCTCGCAAACGGAAAGTGGGGCGCGGCTCCGGAGAAGAACGGCCGTCACGGTCACCCGATGCTTGTGAGCCGCAACATGATTGACGCCTTTCTGGCTGCTCCAGTCACCAGCAACGCGAGGCAGGTCAAATGGGCCAATCCATTGGCCATCGAATATGTCCCTGTACCCGATTCGTTGCTGAGCATCGACGTCAACACACCAGAAGAATATGCAGCATTGGCAGCGCCGCCCGCCATAAAGGCACACTAAGTCTTCTCGCCCAGCTTCCGCAAGACCGCCCAGTGCCCCATTCATCGCGTGGCTTTATCGCGCGATGAGTGGGATACGACGAACTTCCCTCACTAAGTTTTGCCCGCCAGTTTCCCGAGAACCGCCGCAAGCGCATCCATGGCCAGATGGCTCGCATGCGTTGACGCCGCCGGCAATCCGCCCACGGCCTCCAGCAATTGTTCTCTCGTCAAGGCGCGCGCCCGTGCAATTGTCGAGCCGCGAACAAGCTCCGTCAGCGCCGATCCGCATGCCATCGAACTGACGCATCCCTTTGCCAGAAAACGAATCTCCTCGATGCGATCGCCGGAGAGCTTGAGCGTCAGCTTCAGCACATCGCCGCAAGCAGGATTCTCAATCTGCGCTTCCGCATCCGCGTCCGCAACCACACCGGCGTTGCGCGGATGCTCGAAGTGATCGAGAACCTGGGGCGAGTACATCATGGAGAGCCGGTCTCCAGACCGGCTGGATCGTGGGCGTCCACGCCCGCGCTCGAACATCCAACTTCATGAAATAATGCGCTCAAACGCCTAGCTCGAAGCAACCGGGTTCGCCTGCGTCTGCCGCAACTCAAGAATCTCTGTCACCAGGAACAAGTCCGTGAGCAGGGCGCGCAGATGCATCGACGCGTTCAGATTGTCGATCAGCTGCGAACTGATTCCCTTCTGGGCCAGCACCAGGTCGATGGCAGCAATCGAACTTTCCGCGTCCCGCGCCAGAACCGCAATGAACGCCCGGTACTTGCCCGCCAGTTCCGGAGGCTCCTGCTTGATTTTGGCCTCGCAACTCGCTTCAAGCCCGCGCATCGCTTCAAGGGCCCGCGCCAGGTGGTCGCGCAGTTGCTTGCCCGATTGACTGCCTTCATCCGTGGGCAGTCCCTGCGCCGCATACGAAAGTGTAAATTCGTAGCACGCCTCAATTGTGTTGCAACGTTCCTCTATATCAATCATCGCCATTAATCATCGCCCGTTGCCAGGCCCGGCCCTTCCTTGGTTGGCGATGACTTTTCAACGGCCCATCGCTGCGGATCGTGCTCTTCCAAATAAAAATCCTTCTCCATGTAGCCAAAGATCATCGACTTCGTAATCGGCAGCTTCTCCGGCCGGATTCCAAAATAGACATGAACCATGATCAGCGCAATCAGTCCCACACCCGCCAGTCCGTGCAGCACATACATCATGCCCCACGTCATATCGCCAAACAGGTAAGGATTGCGTACAAAGATCCCGGTATTCACGCGCTTCATCATGAAGACGCCCGTAATAATCACCGCCAGCCCGGCCAGCAAAATCACCGCATGATAAAACTTGTTTTCCAGCGGATACTTCGCAAAGCGATCCGGCGGCGGCGCGTCCTTGCCGAACGCTCGCATCATCCGTCTCTTCGCATCGCGCAGATCAATCTTGTCAGGCCATATCGACCAGAAATCCAGAAAGAACGACGCGTGCACGATGTGGAAGAGGACCGATGCGGTCAGCACCAGGCCGGCAACCCAGTGATACCAGACCCAATCGAACTTGACTCCCACTTTGGGCAAAAACGCCGTAATCAGCAGCGCAAACATTGAGATCGCCATCACCCAATGAAACGCGCGCGCCACCAGCGAGTGCCTTGGCAC
>JBEKCW010000558.1:0-2862 GCA_050014675.1 Occallatibacter sp.
AGAATCGAGACTTCTGCGGAAAGTGGATGCTGCCAGCGGGTATCGAACCGAGCAGGTGCTGTGCGTGCCTCTGCGTGCTGAAGGTGAGGTGATCGGGGGTTTGCAGCTGCTGAACAAGCCGGCCGGTTTTACCGAGACAGATGCCGGTCTGTTGGGGCTGCTGGCACACTTTGCGGCCAGCGCCATCGACGGCGAGCGGCTCAGGCAGGAGGCGGAGGGGGCGCGGCTGATCAAGCATGAGCTGGACCTTGCGCACGAGGTTCAGGCGCGCATGCTGCCCGACCGGCCGACCGGTCTGGACCGGCTTGAGTGTGTGGGCTTCTGTCGCCCCGCTCGCTCCATCGGCGGAGACTACTATGATCTGATTCCATTCTCCGATGGGCAATTTGCTGTGACCCTGGGCGACGTTGCGGGTAAGGGAATTCCGGCGGCGGTGATGATGGCCAGCATCCAGACCCTGCTCCGTAGCCTGCTCAAACGGGGCGTAAACGACCTCGCCGCAGTGCTGAGTGCGCTGAACGACACCCTCTTTGAAACCTCAAAGCCGGATCGATTTTCAACCCTGCTGTGCGGGGTAATCTCCAGTGATCGCAAGCTCTTTACCTATGCGAATGCGGGACATATCCCTCCGCTGCTGATCCATGCCGACGGGCGTCTGGAGCGGTTACTGGAAGCGGATTGCCCTATCGCCGTGATGCCTTCGATGAGCTATCAGCAAGCGACCGTCGCCCTTGAACCGGGGGATACGCTGGTCATCGTTTCCGACGGCATCGTTGAGGCGCGCAACCGTGAAGGCGCCTTCTGGGACGAGGCGGAAATTGATCGCGTCCTGCTTGCGAACCGTGAGGCTCCGCTCGAACAATTGCCGGAATTGCTCTGCGCGGCTGTCGACAAATTCGCCGCTGGCGCCGCGCAGCACGACGACATGACGGTGGTTGCTGTGCGGATCGACAGAGAGGGCTAGCCAATCCGGAGATTTCCGGTATTCAAACTTGACAGGCAGACTCAAGAGACACTTTGACATCAATCCGCAAATACTCTTCCTATTGATTCCCGTAATGGCCCCGTTTGTAAAAGTGACCGGCCAGGAGAGTAACTATCTGGTTAACATCACCATCATCGGCCATCCCGCGAACACTGGCTACCCTCGCCTTGGCGCCGAAGTTCGGCAACACGAATCTTCCAGGTACGCCGACATTCATAGGCGCTATCAAAAGTTAGGTGCGGTTCCATTATGGCCGGAGTATGCTTAAAAATAATCTTTGGGGCTCACAACCTTATTCGCTACAATTCCTTGGGATCGTCAGTCGTCCTATCTATTTAATTGACGAGCAGTGTACAACGTGATTTCATTGGGGTCAGTCTTCTTCCCACGTAAATGAACCTCCATTTGAGACTATGTATGCCGAGTGACCCCCGCTTCTTGTCTATCGTGCGAGCTACGGTAGACGAGTTGTGTGGCACATATGGTCTGTCGAAAGAAGAATGTGTCGGAGTCAGGTTGGCAGTCGACGAGGCCCTGGCCAACGTCATCCGACACGCCTACAAGAATCGGCGCGACCAGGCAATAGAGTTCGAATGCCTCGTTAATGACCAGCAGATGGAATTCACACTGCTCGACCAGGGAGAGCCACCTGATCTCAAAAGGATTTGCGCAGGACCGTTGGATGATATCGCACTGAGCGGTCGAGGGACGCACTTGATCAAGGCCGTCATGGATGAAGTGTCGTACACGCAGGTCGCTGCGGGAAACCAGCTCAAGCTCGTCAAGCGCCTGCATGCTTCAAAGGCAATCGCCGACGGGGGGTAATCCCGGTATTGTTCTAAACGCAAATTGATTTTCTGCGGTTACGCGATTCGCATAGATACAACGCGCGGTGGATAGACTCTCAATCCTGGCTGGCAAAGGAGGCACATGGACGGACAGCTAAAGTTTTCAGTTCGAAGTGAACGAGATGCGGTGATCATGGACGTGACCGGACAAATTGATATGGGCACCTCACCGGCATTGCGAAAAGCACTTTTGGAATCGCTGAAAGGCACGGAGCGTCTTGCGATCAATCTGACGGAGGTGAAGTACATCGACAGTTCGGGTATCGCATCCCTGTTGGAGGTTCTGCAAGACGCTAAGAAATCCAAGAAGCGAATCGTCCTCTTCGGTTTGACCGCTTCCGTTCTTCAGGTATTGCAACTTACGCGATTGACCCGAGTTTTCGAAATCCACGAAACCGAATTGCAAGCTCTGGAAGCCTGAGTCTGGCCACAACGAATGCCATTTCAATGAGGGCAGCCCTAAGGGAGGTCGCTGAAGCATCGCTTAGGACAGAAACATTGCAATAAGTATGCCAAGAAGAATTGAGACTATACCAATTGCGATCGGCGGGTGGGCAATCGATGGCCTGGCCTACATCGGAGGTCTTGCGTCCCTCACAGGCAAGTCCGCCTACATCGTCTTTGTAGGCCCTTTTCGCGGCCAGCGGCTACGCCCGCAGCGGGCTGTTCACCAGGCTTTTGCCGTGGGGGTCGAAGCCATCCCTATAGTTTCGTTGATTTTATTCTTTGTGGGTCTCATAATGGCTCTGCAGAGCGCATATGAGCTGCGGCGTTTAGGCGCGATGCAGTTTTTGGCCGGCGCCGTGGCTGTCTCCATCCTGCGAGAACTGGGTCCCCTGCTTACCGCCATCGTCGTAATTGGCCGATCGGGTTCCGCATTCGCCGCCGAGATAGGCACCAAGAAGGTGACCGAAGAAGTGGATGCCCTGAGAACCATGGCATTGGATCCGGTTGCCTTTCTGGTCGCTCCAAAGTTTCTGGCAATGTTGATTATGGTTCCATGCCTCACCATCTGGGCCGACATGATGG
>JBEKCW010000559.1:0-2857 GCA_050014675.1 Occallatibacter sp.
GATACCACGGCCGGCACAGACTTCATCCACGAATCGTTTGACGCGAATGATTCCACTCAGTTCACGCGGCCGTGGTTCGCGTGGGCCAACACGCTTTTCGGCGAGTTGATTGTTCAATTGGCCCTCACGAAACCGCAACTGCTGCGCCAGCCGACCTAAGCCGCGCCGCTGCTCCGGGCCCACGATCGGCGGAACAATGTGCGACGACTAGCTCGACATGCACTAATCGCGACCGCGTCAACTGCATATGGACAATGATGCGGTGTCTTCTCAGATCGGCAGCGGGAACGCCGTTTGCGATTGCGATCCTTACCCAATTGCGAGCCTTGGATTCCAATCTCCATACCGACCAGGCAGGACTACTCCGCCGTCGATGAGAGAGCTGGCGATTTGGCCTCAGCTCAGGAACCGATGGGTTCGCCACTCCTATGGACACTGCACAGGAACATATGCTAACTTCTATGGAATGTCCAAAGGAGCGGCAATGGGCGAAGGCAAATCGGAAGTAATGCAGGGTACGCTGGATCTGATGGTATTAAAGACGCTCTATGCCATGGGCTCACAGCACGGATTCGGAATCGCGCGGCGAATCGAACAGGTGAGTGACGGCGTTCTGGATCTAAACGAGGGAACCGTATATACCGCGCTCCTTCGGCTGCAGCAGCAGGGGTGGATCGTTTCGAAATGGGGAATAAGTGAGAACAACCGCCGGGCGCGCTTCTACTCCATCACAAAGCAGGGAGCGAAGCAGCTGGATCGGGAAGCCGAGAACTGGCAGCGCGTAGCGGGCGTGATGGAGCGCATGCTGAAGCTCGAGAGACAGGGGTGACACAGTGGGCAGACTGCGAACCATGTGGGCGAAACTGAAAGGGCAGGCGCTGCAACGCCGCGAAGACGATGCGTTCATCGACGAAATCAGTGAGCACATTACGCTCCTGACGCAGCACTATCGAGCGCAGGGCATGAGCGCCGAAGACGCGACCCATGCGGCCCGCCGTCAATTCGGCAACGTCACTCAATTGAAAGAACGGCAGCGATGGCAAAGGGGCATGCTTTCCCCTGCTGAGTGGGGTCGCGATGTGCGCTTCGGCATGCGCATGCTCGCCAAAAAGCCGGGACTGCATGCGGCAATGGTGATCGCGCTGGCCCTCGGCATCGGCGCGAACACCACCGTATTCAGCATTGTGGACGCGGTCCTCCTGCGTCCCTTGCCATACGCGCATCCGGAGCGGCTAATGGAGGTGCGGTCACAGGACTCAACGGCGTTGCAGGACGGAGCCGTCTCCTATCCAGATTTTTTTGACTGGCGTGCCCAGAACCACAGCTTCACTCAACTGGTGTCGTATCGCGACGATTCACTCACGCTGACGGGCGTGGAGCGGGCGGCTCATCTCGACGGTGAAATCGTGAGTTGGAACTTGGTGCCGCTGCTGGGCGTGAACCCGGAACTGGGACTGGGCTTCAGGCCAGAGGATGAAAAGCTCGGCGCGCGGGTGGTTCTCATCAGCCACGCACTGTGGGTCTCGCAATTCGGATCAGACCCCCGAGTCGTTGGCCGCACGATGCAACTCAGCGGTGAAGCTTACACGATTGAAGGAGTCATGCCGGCATCGTTCCGGTTCCCGGCCGATGCGCCCCAAAACACGTTCTGGACGACGCTCGCCGTTGACAACGATGGAACGCCGGGGGCAACCACGGCCAATCGCGGCGATCATGAGTTTGCGGCCATGGGACGTTTGAAGCCAGGGATCAGCGAGGCCCAGGCGAATGCTGAAATGAAGGCAATCGCCGCAGGTCTGTCAAGAAAATATCCCGCCAGCAATACGCAAAACAATTCGGCGCACGTACAGAGCGAGCTGAAGTCGATGTTGGGTGACACGCGCACGCTCCTGTTGGTCATTCTTGGCGCGGTTGGATTAGTGCTGCTCATTGCCTGCGGCAACGTTGGCAACCTGCTGCTGGTGCGGGCTCGTGAACGCGCGCGGGAGATGGCGATGCGCACCGCTCTGGGTGCGAACCGTGCGCGCCTGGTCAGGCAGCTCCTTGTTGAGAGCCTGTTTGTAAGTGTGTTAGGCGGATTGGCAGGATGCACCCTCGCCTTTGTGTCCACGCCCGCAGTGCTGCGCCTCATTAACGACAGCGTGCCGCGGGCTGCCGACGCAGGCGTCAATCTGCCCGTGCTCTCATTTGCCCTCGCGGTTTCGCTGGCATCGGGCCTCATCTTTGGTCTCGTCCCTGCCATTACCTCCGCGCGAGGCGACCTGTTATCGCCACTGAAAGAGAGCGGCAGAAGTGAGACGGACGTGCGAAATCGGCTCGGCTCTCTGGTGATTGTGGTGCAGGTAGCTCTTGGGATCGTCCTGACCGCCGGCGCTGGGCTGCTCGCCACCAGCTACTCCCACCTCGCGCACAGCGACGAGGGCTTCAAACCGGATCATCTGCTGACATTCATGTTCGAAACTCCCGACTCGCGATATATGAATAACCGGTCGGACTTCTATCGGCAGTATTTCGAGAAGCTGAGAGCGCTACCTGGCGTGGAAGCGGCCGGCGGATCGCTGATTCTGCCAATGACCGACAACAGCATGCACATCAGCTTCGAAAATCCTGAGCACCCTCTGCCGCCAGGGCAACTGGAAGATGCGAGATTCGATCTCGTTTCAACCAACTACTTCCGGACAATGAAAATACCCCTGCTGTCAGGGCGCGATTTCTCCGATGCGGACACAGTGAAGGCGCCCCCGGTGATGATCGTGAGCCGAGGCTTTGCAATGAAGTTTCTTCACACCGAGAACGTGATTGGCAAGAGGCTGAAACCCGAAGCCGGCAACGATGGCCCTGTCATGCGTGAAATCGT
>JBEKCW010000560.1:0-2854 GCA_050014675.1 Occallatibacter sp.
AGCAACCTCTACTACGCGCTGCTGCTCAAGGACGTAGGCTGCAACAACAACTACGACCATCTCTCTGAAATTCTGGGCGAAGACAAGCACTCTCCCCGGTCCCCAGGCCAGTCTGGCGATCCAAGCCAGTCAAGCCAGCCCGGCCTCTCAATGTTTACCCTGCTCTGGAATACGGGCCGCGGCCAGGAGAGCCCGTTGCGCCGCGCCGCCAACCTGCTGCATCTCGGGTTTGCCAACCGCCGCAAGAGCGAAGACGTCATTTCTCTTCGCTGCGATCGCGGCGCGCGCATCCTGCGCAAGCTGGGGCTGGGCGACGGCGTTGCCGAGTCTGTCCGCGGCGTTGACGAAAAATGGGACGGCAGCGGATTCCCGAACCGCCGCACTCGTCATCACATTCCCCTTGAATCGCGCATTATTTCCATTGCTCAGTTTCTTGATGTGTACGCCTTCGAGCACGGCCGCGAGGCGGCGATTCGCGTTCTTGAAGAGCGCAGCGAGCGCTGGTTCGATCCCAAGATTGTCCGCCTGGCCATCCAGCTTTATCGCCAGGGGACGTTGTGGCGCTATGCCAGCCACGCCACGCCGGAGATTGAAACCCGGGCCGCCGTTCTCGACCTCGCTCCCGAGGGCATGGCACAGCTGAAGGCCGGCGACATCGACCTTATCTGCGAAGCATTCTCTGACGTGGTCGACGCAAAATCGTCTTTCACCTTCCGCCACTCGCTGGGAGTAACGCAGGTGGCTATTGAAATGGCCCGCGTGCTGGGGCTCAGCAAGGAGCGCACCCGGCTCGTCCATCGGGCGGCGCTGCTGCACGACCTGGGCAAACTCCGCGTTCCAAATTCCATTCTCGACAAGCCCTCAGAACTGACTCGCGAAGAGTGGGGGGTGGTGCGCGAACACCCCAATCTCACGCGCGAAATCCTGTCGAGAATCGGACCGTTTGCTGAATTGGCGGCGATTGCGGGCGCGCACCATGAAAAGCTCGACGGCTCCGGCTATCCAAACGGCCTGAAGGGCAAGGATCTGCCGATCGAAGCCCGCATTATTTCGATTGCCGACATTTATGGCGCAATGACTGAAGATCGCCCCTACCGTTCAGGGCTGACCCCGGAACAGGCGCTGCACAACATTTCGCGCGAAGTGCCGCACAAGCTGGACGCGCAGTGCTTTGAGGCCCTGCAAAAAGTGGTAGCAAGCGCGTAGAGCATCCGGCTGGACCACTTAGCCCTCCGGGGCTTTCTTGCTCCCTGGCTCCCTTGCTGCCTAGTTCCCCGTTCCCTGTCTTTCCAAATACTCCACGTATCCCAGCAGCGCGCCCCAGTGATAGAAGCGGTCGCTCGATGTCACGTCGTCGCCGCTGCCGGTGGTGGCGTTGTAGTTCTCGTGCACGTGGCGATTCTCGGTCCACTCCTTCAAAAAGAGCTGGTACGATTTGTCGGCCACGTCGCGGGCAGCGGCCTTGTCGTAGTTGCGCAGGCCCAGGTAGACAAGATAATTCAACGGCCCCCAGATGCGGCCGCGCCAGTAGTTCTGGTCAGGGTAGGCGGGATCGTTGCGCGCGATGGAAGGAATAACCCACTGGCCCCAGAACTCGTCAGGATTGCGCAGGTGCTTGGCGATCATGATCTGCGCCTGCTCGGGCGTAGCCACGCCAGCCAGCAGCGGATAAAAGTTAGTGGGCGAGAGCCGCGGGCTGGGCTGGTGCGTATGCAGGTCGAGATTCAGAAATATTCCAGTCTTTTCGTCCCACATGGTTTCGAGCTTGGCTTTATAGCGGGCCTCGCGCTCGCGCAGTTCCTTTGCTTCGGCGGTTTTGTTGAGCGCATCGGCAATTTTGGCGAGCGCATCGCAGTCGGCAACGTACATGCTCATCAGGCCCACATCGGCAAACTCAAGTTGATGCGTCTGGTGGTTGTAGGTGACTGAGTCGTACATGGGGCTGTTGTCCATGCCTGACTCGAGAATGGCGCCCGCGCGCGTTCCGCTTCCGCCATCGTCGGGATTCTGCGGCTGGGTGTTGTCGTTGCTGCCCCACACCAGGTATCCATCCAGATCGCGATTCGCAGCCCACCAGCGGTTCCAGCGCATCAACGGCTCAAACGTGTCGGCCAGAAACCAGCGATCGTGAAACTTGTCGTAGAGGCCCAGCACGGTGATGGCGCCTACCGGCGGCTCGGATCGATCGAAGCTCGCCATGCCGCCCGGCTTCGCGTAGTTAGGCACCAGGCTCTGCGGAGTTTCCTCATTCAGAACCTCCATTGAGTTGGCGTAAGCCAGGTCTTTATCGCCGATCGATGCCAGCGTAGAGGCAAAGAACGTGTCCCAGTCAAATAGAACGTAGCCGCCCCAATTCGCGCTCCACGAGCGGCTCACCGGGGAGATGACGCGGCTCTTCGATGGGTCGTAGATGGTGTCCCACCCGAGGGTGGTCTCAATAGCGTCGACCAGCGGCGCGTTGTTGCCGGCGGCCTGGGTCGATTTTTCATACGCCGCGCGCTGTGCCTCGATGGCGGCCTGGATTGCTGCGAGCGTGCGCGGGCGGCCGGTGCTGATGCCGGTTGGATTGGTGAGCGGCGCAGCGAAATATGGCCCGCCGATGGCAATGTCGGGCGGAGGCGTGGCGAATCTCGGGGCACCAGCCTTCCGGCCCTCCGCGGCAGCTTCGCACGTGCAGTAGATGGAAAAGTCACCGGTCTCGCCGTGAGTTTCGATTGCATCGGCGCCGCGTTTTGTAGTTCCGGGACGGTTCCACAAGAAATCGACCCAGAAGACGATGGTGGCCGGAAGCGCCGGCTCGTGGTCCATCTTCTCGGGCGTGGCCAAAATCACTTCGTCGCTGCCGGCGTGGGCA
>JBEKCW010000561.1:0-2841 GCA_050014675.1 Occallatibacter sp.
CCTCGGCGATTTGCCGACGATAGCCGTAAAGACAAAGAAGAGGACCGCAACGGCCAGTCCGCTGCCAAGAAGAATCAGCTTGCTCTTGCTGATTCCTTCGACTCCCTTGACGTCAGCTCGGGTCGCGAACTTCGGAGCGGGCTCCTGGTTGCTATCGGGACCCTGCGTCGAGGGATGTTCAAGTATCGGCCCTGCGGGATCCATCACTGATGTCGGCAAGTCGCCGCTTCCATTCCTGTTGTTGTCGGTGACACTCATAACCTTTCACATCTCCTCTCTACTTGCCATCGCCCGAGATAGGTGGGGTGAACGGCAGTCGGACCAGGATGGGACGATCTACCTGGTCTGCCTGCGCGATTTGCAAGAACAGCTTCTCCGTCGATTCCTTGAAATTCGGCCGATCGAACACAACCACGCCGTCAGCGCGCGCTCCGGGCTCAAGCCGGGTCGTGCTCAGTCTGTAGTCGCGGATCTCCAACTGGTCGGAGATGATGCCTTTGCCTTCCTTCTTTTTCTTCTTTGTCGCCTGGCGTCCGGTGATCTGGATCTGCGGCGGAACGATCTCGACTGGTTCATTCGAGCTGTTCAGGATGGAATAGGAGATCACGGTCTCGTTACTCCACTGCCGCATGTCGCCAATCGATGTCTCGATCTGCTTGTCCTGCCACTTCGTCCATTTAGGAGCATTGATTCTCTGCTGCTGCCTGAACTCCTCGTCGAGACTCGAAAGCGGTCCGAAACCTGAGCTCGCATCCCCGGCACCCGGGTCATGATCCGGTTGCTTACTGGGTTGGCTTGGCATCGCCGGGGTGGGGGAATCATCAACAATCAGGAAGCTTCGCGAGGCCTTGTATTCGATCAGGAAGTCAACCGGCTGGGATTGGTTCGTAACACCGTCGCCATCGCTAACCAGCTCCAACGTCACGTGCTGACCCGATCTTGTCGCAATGAGCAGATTCGACTGTGCGGGCTCTTTGGTGATGGGCTTCACGTAGACGTACTCCGGTTCTCCCTCGCTGTGCTCGGCCTTAAACTTGTCAGGACTGCCGAGAATGACGGAGGTGATCTCCTCCGGCATGCGGATCGTCGACTCAAACTCCGGCCGCAGGTGAAGGACCGTCACCTCGCGAGGATTGATAGTCATGGTGGCAACACGCGCCCCTATAGGCGTGTCGGCTGCGCTTATTCGCAGCGGAATCAGGATCGCAATCGGGATGAGCCAGCGAAGTTTCATGGAGATGACCTCCTTGACGGCCTCAGGGCCGGGTACTTGCGAAGCACGTATTGCCTTCGGACCGCCTCTACGTAGGCCACGACATCTGGATTGTGATAATCCAGTTGTTCACGTGCGATGCCTCGGTCGCCCGCATAGTAGGCTGCGGTCACCAGGCGCAGATCGCCGTGGAATTCCCACATCAGAGCCGTCACATAACGCGTGCCCGCCGCGATGTTCTGTTCGGTATCGAAGGGGTCGAGGGCACCGAATCGTTTGGCAGTCGCCGGCATAAGTTGCATTAGCCCCCTCGCCCCCTTATCTGAAACTGCCCTTGGATTCCATCGCGACTCTACGTCGATCAACGCGGCGATTAACTCCGGAGGCACGCGATAGTGTGCCGCATATTGGCAAACCAACGCCGCCGCGGGCGCCGGATCGGCCTCTCCAAAGCCGAACAGGGGAAACGCGAACAATAGCAGGAGCAGCCATCGCCTCATGAACTTGTCCCTCCGTGAAGCGCAAGACCTTGCGCGAAACGTGCACCGTCGTCAAGCAGGCTCTTGAATCCTTCGCGGAGCAGGAGGTGCCTGCGGTCTTTTTCGGTCTTGGCGAGAAAGGGCAAAAGAACATCGCGCAACTCAGAGGTGACGTGGTCTGTTCCGAGCAACTGCAATGCGTTCGCGAAATCGATCATTTCCGAGACCGATGGCGGTTTTTCGAGTGAGTAGTTACGGAAGGAGAGCGCGATCCCCGCCATCTCCCGGTGAAACTTCCCGTCCGCTTTCGGAGTGCGGCTAGCGATAATCTCCGCTTCGCGCTCCGGAGTCGGGTGCTCGACACGCAGATAGAGGCTGCGCCGGCGTATAGGGTCTCCCAAGCGGCGCTCCTCGTTGCTGGTGAGCACGACAAACGGTATGCTCTTTGCCGCAACGGTGCCGAATTCCGGAATCGAGAGCTGCCAGGCCGAGAGGATTTCTAAGAGCATAGCTTCGAAACCGTCGTCGACTTTATCCAATTCGTCAATGAGCAGCACGCAGGGCCGCTCGCATTCGAGCGCGCGCATCAGGGGACCGGGACGGAAGAAGTCCCGCCCTTTGAGATTCGTCTGAACGCTCTGCCAGTCTTCGTGCTGGCCCTTTGAGAACTCCATGTAGAGACGCTGCAGGCCTTCGTCGAAACGGCCGATTGCCTTGTCCTCGGTCACGCCGCGGTAACACTGGAGCCGCTCGACGTGTGTGCCAGCTGCCGCTGCGACTGAAATGGCTAGCTGGGTCTTGCCTGAGCCTGCAGGCCCTTCAAGCAATAGTGGCTTCTGCAGTTTGGCCGCAAGAAACACCACCTGGGTCATCACCGGATCGATGAAGTACCCATTGGCAGATAGTCTGTCGGACAATGCGGCAAGCGAATCAAACATCGCGCCCTCCGCGCGGTCTCGCTGACAACGGGATTGCTTGGGCCCACAGGTTTGCCAGCGACGTGGCTCCCATTGCCACCATCATGAACAACAGCCCACGGCTCCATATGTCCCCGGACCATGCTCTCCATACAGGCGAGCCGTAATACACAGTCACAAAGCCATCCGAAACTGTCAGAGAGACCGCGATCACCAGATAACCCCAACGTTT
>JBEKCW010000562.1:0-2837 GCA_050014675.1 Occallatibacter sp.
GACCATCTATGCGCTGGTGGCGCTGGCACTGCCTTTTGCGCGCAAGGCGCTGGGGCAGCATTCGCACACTGTCGCCGTTGTCAGCATCGTCACGGTGGTGGTCATGATCCTGATCGCTGTCTTTGATGTTCGGTCGTCAGCCGATGCGGTGCACGCGCGGATTCCCTACATCTATCTCGTCTACATTGCCGCGGGCATTGCCTGGTACGGCCTGCGCCGCAAAAAAGCGAGGCCGATTCCGGCCTGATCTGTCAGGGTTGGTGGTCGGTGTCAGAGTGCAGCAAAATCAGGTAGATCAGGCCCACAACGGTGAAATCTCTGGCGGCAACTTCCTGCCCGTTCCACGTCGCTGACTGCCACATCAGGAACCATTCGCCTCCGACTGCCAGAAAAGCGACCAGCCACATCAACAGCGAAAGTGAAAGGGCGATCAACGGCACGCGTTTGGCGGCGTTGAAGGCGGCGGCAGGGGAGCGGAATGCACGCACCAGCCGGGCAATGCCCCACCAGAGTGAAAGCGCCGTCACCGCTTCCCAGCAAATAATGAAGCAGTAAAAGGCAACGTGGATTGAAGGCGAAGGAATGGCGCGGTACATTCCCTTGTTGCCCGGGAACGTGGTGTCCATGGAGAGCACATGGCGGACGAATTGATAGTTCGAATCGAAGTCGGTGAGGTTGTTGAACACGACCAGCGTGTAGAAGAGCGCGACGCCGGCCAGCAGCGCTATCTTGGAGAGACGGGTGACCATCGGCGAAGCCTCACATGAATCGATGCCGGAGGGCGAGCAAAGCTGCAACGGTCAAAGCGACGCCTGCAGCCGACTTGGGAAAATCTTCGGTACGTAGCTCATACTACCTTGATCGTGCCCGGGTTTGAGAAATAATTCCTCTCGTTTGAATGGTTTTGCCTCCGCCCTCAGGGCCGCTGAACCACCCCAAATCCTTACGCGATCTTTATGCCTGAATCGCTATTCTTTTTCTACCTGCAGCTTCTGACGGAGCCGGCCACGGCTCGTGCAATACTGTTTATCTATTTCCCGCTCCTTTTTGAGGGTTCTCCCAGGGCCGTTTGTCTCAATCGGATTCTACTTCCTGATTTACTTGCAAAGTTGAAAGTAATCCCACCTTCGAGGTCAGCGAATTGACATCTTCAATGCGAATTTTCCCCTCTGCATTTCCTCGGTTGCTGGCAATTGTGGCAACCGTCGCGCTGTGTGGCTCGTCGCTTTTGTCACAGCAGACGCTTGGCGGCATTACGGGAGAGGTGACTGACCCGACGGGAGGCGTAATTCCCAACGCAACCGTGACGGTGACGGCGGAATCGACGTCAATGACGCGAACCACCCAGACCAACGGCACCGGCGCGTATAACTTTGTGAATCTTCCCATCGGCGCGTACACGCTCACGTATACCGCCAATGGATTCGATGTGCAGAAGACGCAGCACATTGCAGTGCAGGCCGACCGAACCGCGACCGTGAATGCCACGCTGAAGGTGGGCGAAACGACGACCACGGTTGAAGTGGAAGCCACGCCGCTGATGAATGCCGTGGATACCACCAACGGATACGTGATGGACACGGCGCAGATTGATGCCGCGCCGCTGCCCACGGGCAGCTTTACCGGCCTGGCGACAGAGTCGACGGGCGTAAGCGCCGAGCTCTCGGCTGGAACCGGAGCCAACGCAGGCCTGGGCAATGCCCCCATCTGGGCGAATGGACAGCGCGACACCAGCAACAGCTTCTCGCTGAACGGCGTGGACGCAAGCAACCTTTTCAACGGCAAGAGCACCAGCGACGTGCCCTCAGCTCGCGTCATCAACTCGACCGGCGTGTCGAGCAGCAACGGCGCGGGCGGCGTGATTCCCTCCTCCGCTTCAATCTATCTCTCGATTGGAAATGCGCTGCCAACGCCCGCGCCCGAGACTCTTTCGGAGGTCCGCGTCAACGCTTCCATGTACGATGCGCAACAGGGCTCCACCTCCGGCGCGCACATTGACATGAGCACGGCCTCCGGCACCAACAAATTTCACGGATCAGCCTACATGCACCGCGGCACCGGTTGGATTAATGCCGCGCCATTTTTCTTCAACCAGGATACTGACATTCCTGCAGCCGACAAGGTTCCGCAATTGCACCGCTATACTGCCGGTGCGACCTTCGGTGGCCCCATCTGGAAAGACAAGCTTTTTGGATTTATCGGTTACCAACACCTGCACGTATCGGACCAGGAGATCGGCGACTCGATCTTCGACGTGCCGGTGGGATTGAGCGACGATCGATCCACAGGCGCCCTCGCGACCATCACGAACAACTCCTTCGGTACTTCACTCACGGGCGCCGACATCGATCCGCTCGCGCACATCCTGTTCAATTCCCCCGCGCTTCCCGGCGAGCCCGGCAAGTGGCTCATCCCGAATGACACTCGCTCCCCAGCACCGATCACAGCGGCTCACATCGACAATGCGTTCCTTCCAGGTACAGGCCGATTCACGGCCGACACAGGCGTGGCCGATCTTGACTACGACGCCACAGCCAAGGACACAGTCAGTCTCAAGTACTTCTACCAGCACGACCCCACCATCGCACCCTACGCCTACTCAAGCGTCCCCGGATTCACGCAGCATCTCGACTCAGGCGCGCAGGTCTTCTCCATCATCAATTCGTTCATTATCAAGTCGAACCTGAGCACGACTGAAACCATCGGAGTTCTGCGCGAAAAGAACTGGGGCGACAACGAGCAGCCATTCGGTCCAGGCTCGATCCCCGGCGGCACGGCGGGCACGGGCTCCATCGAAATGTTCGGATCAAAATACTTTCCGGGCGTTTCCGTCTACA
>JBEKCW010000563.1:0-2813 GCA_050014675.1 Occallatibacter sp.
CCGGGCGCTACGCTCTCTTTCACGCCGTAACTGGCGGATTCAGGCTGGTCACTCTTGCCACCGCCTTGGTGAGCCGAGCCTCAAGCGGACGTGTGCTCTTCCACGTGCACGGCGTATAGATGTGCTCGATCGACTCCACCAGGTACGCGCCCGGCAAAAACTCCCCGCCGCCGCCCACGCCGCCGCCGGGCAGCAGAATCACGTCGCCTTCCCGAGGCAGCGAGTGCAGCGTCTCCAGCGGCACCAGGTTGATGCAGGTTCCGTCGAAGGCCACAAACTCAAGGCAGTCTTTGCTGTGCAGCCTGCCATCGCGCTCTCTGCTCGCTTCCTGCCGCGCCTTGAACGATTGGTAGTAGGTGGCGAACACAATGGGCAGGCCGATCAGAAATCCGACGGCGGTGATAAAGGGGGACCAGAAGACGGTCCAGGCATAGAACGACATAGGAGCAGCCTCCATGGGAAATCATCCCATAATGACATAGCGGCAAGTCATAGTGCCCCCACAGTGGAAGCGATGCCAACCCGTTATTGGCCCACGGATCCGTTCAAGTGAACTCGCCCACCCTGAAAGAAACGGTGTTTCACCATGCTTTGGCCAAGCAGAAAGAGCAGGACCAAAAAGATCGTCATCCAAGCTATCGTCCAGATTGCTCCCGATCGCGGCTTCCGCTCGGGTTGCGATGCAGACTTGCCGTCAGTTTCCATCCGGTTTGCTCCTCTTCCATCGTAGAGCCGTTTTAGGGCCGTTGGTTGCCAAAAAAGATGGCATTTGGGCAAGTTTTGTACGCAAACCAATCCAACAGAGCAGGCGCCTGCGGACTACGCGGGAACGCTCAGATTGAGGTTCTTCCACAACCGCAGCGTGGGCTCAGCCTGGTTGATGGTGTAAAAGTGCAATCCCGGCACGCCGTTCTTCAGCAGCGTCTCGCACAAGCGCGCCACTACTGCAACGCCGAAGTCGTGCAGCGCGGCCTTGTCGAATTGCAGCTCTTCAAGCCGCAGCCTGATCCAGCGCGGCAGATCGGCGCCGCAGCCGCCGGCGAAGCGCATGATGCCCGCGAAGCTGGTGATGGGCATGATTCCCGGCACAACTGGAATCGTAATGCCGGCCTTCTGGCAGCGCTCCATAAAATCGAAATAGCTGTCGGCGTTGTAGAAGAGCTGCGTAAGCGCCGCGTCGGCGCCGGCCTCAACCTTGCGGCAAAAATTGTCGAAGTCCGCGCCCGGCCCCGATGCCTGCGGATGCATCTCGGGATACGCCGCGACCTCGATCCTGAACCAGTCGCCGTGGGTCTCGCGGATGAAGCTCACCAGTTCGCTCGCATAATGGAACTCGCCCGGAGCAGCCGCACTCATGGCCGTGGCCGGCAAATCACCGCGCAGCGCCACAATACGCTTCACCCCCTGCGCGCGATAGCGATCGAGTTGCGCCGCAACATGCGCGCGAGTCGAACCCACGCAGGTAAGGTGCGGAGCCACTTCAATTCCGCAGTGATTCACCACCGTCAGCAGCGTCTCGTAGGTGCCTTCCTGATCAGACCCGCCCGCCCCTTGCGTTACCGAAAAGTAGTCAGGCCGCACCGCCGCCAACTGCTTGATGACATCTGGCAGCTTGGCCGCCGCCTCCGGCGTGCGCGGCGGAAAGAGCTCGAAGGAAAGTGAGAGAGACGGCATAGTTAGGGACCAAGGGAACAAGGGACCGAGAAAACAAGCAGATTGCAGAACGAAAGACCGAGGGGCTTTCTTGTTCCCTTTTTCCCTCGGTCCCTCGTTCCCTGCTTTTAGTACCTGTAAAACTCCGCCTTGTACGGCCCTTCCACCGGCACGCCGATGTAGTCCGCCTGCTGCTGCGAGAGCTTGGTCAGCTTCACGCCAATCTTCTCCAGGTGCAGCCGCGCCACTTCCTCGTCCAGCTTCTTGGGCAGCACGTACACCTTTGTCTCGTAGCTGTCCTTGTTCTTCCACAGGTCAAGCTGCGCCAGTGTCTGGTTGGCAAAGCTGTTGCTCATCACAAAGCTCGGGTGGCCCGTCGCGCAGCCCAGGTTCACCAGCCGCCCCTCGGCCAGCACAAAAATTCCGTGCCCGTCGGGGAAGCTGTAGAAATCCACTTGCGGCTTGATGTTCAGCTTCTCCACGCCCTTCTCTTCGTTCAGCCGGTCCATCTGGATCTCGTTGTCGAAGTGCCCAATGTTGCACACAATCGCCTGGTCCTTCATCTTCTTCATGTGATCGAGCGTAATGATGTCGGTGTTGCCCGTGCACGTTACGTAGATGTCGCCGCGACCCAGCGTGTCTTCAATGGTCGTAACCTCGTAGCCTTCCATCGCCGCCTGCAGCGCGTTGATGGGATCGATCTCCGTAATGATGCAGCGTGCGCCCATACCGCGCAACGAGTGCGCGCAGCCCTTGCCCACGTCGCCGTAGCCGCAGATCACCGCAACTTTGCCGGCCACCATCACGTCGGTGGCGCGTTTGATGCCGTCGGCCAGCGATTCGCGGCAGCCGTACAGGTTGTCGAACTTGCTCTTGGTCACCGAGTCATTCACATTGATGGCGGGCACCAGCAGCGTCCCCTTCTCGACCATCTGGTAGAGCCGGTGAACGCCGGTCGTGGTCTCTTCGCTCACGCCGCGCCATTCCTTGGCAACCTTGTGCCAGTGCTGCGGATCATCTGCGTGCACGCTCTTCAGCAGATCCTTGATCACCTGCTCTTCGTGATTTCCTGAAGGCGTGTTCACCCAGCCGTCGCCATCTTCAAGCTGGAAGCCCTTGTGGATGAGCAGCGTCACGTCGCCGCCATCGTCCACCACAAG
>JBEKCW010000564.1:0-2809 GCA_050014675.1 Occallatibacter sp.
GGCCCAAGCTAAAGCAAACGCCAGAAAAATCGTGTTCCGCGCCGGCACGTATGTGATCGGAATTCCGTGGGACATCTCGCCCGCCGTGCGTCCTTTGGGCACGGCAATGTCGGCCGTGAGTGCAGAGCCACCGAACGCGCGCAGATCGACGATCACCGTGCGATGGGCTGCCACGCCGATGCAAGCCGCAACACGGGCTGCTGCTTCGAGCTCAAAGATGTGGCGCTGCCCATAGGAGAACGAAAGCGCATACAGCTCGTATCCCAGGCTATGCGCAATGGCCAGCACGGTCGCCGAATCCAGGCCGCCGCTCAATAGCACCACCGCTCTTTTCTGCTCAGACAACACGTTCACTTCAAATCTCCGCCCTTCCCGATGTCCATGGAAGGCGGCAGAGGATTGCCCTCGTCGATCGATGCTTCGATGCACTTCTCGAGCAGGCCCTTTGCCTGGAGGATGAACTCGATTGCATCCCGCCCTGCTCCGTCGCCGCCACGATGCGGAGTGACGTAGTGAGCCTCGTCCTTCACCTGCTGGCGTGCATTGGCCACCGCAACGGCGAACCCGCACTGCCGCATCACGGGAAGATCGATCACGTCGTCGCCTACATACGCTATCTCATCGAGCGTCACGCCTTCGTTCTGCATGATCTCGCGCACCGGCCTCATCTTGAAGGCCTCGCCCTGGTACACGAACTCGATCTTCAAATCGCGCATGCGCAATGCCACCGTCTCGCTAATGCGCTTGGTGATGACGCCGAGCTTCATGCCGCCGAGCCGGGCCAGCGTCATCCCCGCGCCATCGTGCGCGCTGTAGCCCTTCACCTCGACCATGCGCGTTGAGACAGTTCCATCCGGCGCAGCCAGGGGCACCGGAACAATCCAGATGCTGCCATCGGTGAGTACACCGTCCACGTCAAAGAGAACAATCTTGATGCGCCGCGCGCGTTCTTCGGCAGTCAGGCTCATGATTCAATTCTACCCATTGGATGCAGGGCTTCTCGGGAGTACCCGCATGGGGAGAGAATAGGAACATGGAAGGCAACCCACCTCCCCAAACAAAAGCGCCGCCGGCACTCGAGCCCGAAGACTACTACTTTGAGGGCCCAAACCTGGTGTTCACGGCCGCCTACCTGCTGAAGCGCGGCTCGTGTTGCGGCTCGGGTTGCCGCCATTGTCCTTATAAAACAGAAAACTACGATGGTCAGAACTGAAGCCGGCGTGGTATAAACCCGTTCGAGCAAAGGACCGGCTGCGAGACGCTTCTGTTTCATTCCGGCAGCCCTCCTGCTGCTCGCACGAACCGATCCCCTGATTTGAATCCCCGAAATCGAATAGGAGAGTGATATGGAACTACTTTGGTGGATCATTGTCGGACTGGTCGCCGGCTGGGCAACCGGGAAGATTATGAAAGGCAGCGGCTACGGGTTCATCGTAGATGTGCTTATCGGCGTTGCCGGCGCGCTGGTGGGCGGTTTTATTGCGCGTCATCTCGGCCTGGGCGCGAGTGGCGGGATGCTTTACACCATCCTGATTGCCATTGGCGGCGCAGTCATCCTTGTGTTTCTCTTCCGCCTTGTCACAGGCAATCGTTAGCCGGGTATCGCCAAAACTGAGCCACACGCGATCTGCCGCTCCTCGTAGTCGAGCGCGGCAGATCGCATCTCCCATCGTATCCGCTACTCTGAGCCCGTTCCGGTAGCCGGCGGCGCCGCGCTCGCCGTTGCCGCAGGCTGCTTGACCAGCACGGCAAATCGGGGAAACGCGAAGCTCCCGCCCGCATCGTCAATGACATTCAACTGGCACAGATACTGGCCCGGCTTGAGCCCGGTCAACGGCACATCCAACTCAATCGCCACAGCGTCCCTGCCCTCGACGTTGATTGACTTGGCCTGCACCAGCGGGGTTTCGTAGACTTTCGTCGCGCCTTGAATCAGTTCCAGGCTGCTCAGCAGGCTGATCCCGGGCTTGGTTCCCTTGGGCTGATTGTCGGCCGGCTTTTCGCGCGTGGGATTGTAGATTTCGTAGTACAGATAGAGGTGCTGATCCTGGCGAAAGACGTGGCTGATGTTCGGCACGTACTCCTGGCCGTCGCGCACCAGCGGGTTGGTCTTCTTGGTGGGAATGCGCGCCGAAGCCAGCAGAATCGAGCTCATCTTCAGCGGCGACTTCTTCATATCGGGCAGGGTGACCGAAGCGACAAACGATCCCATGCGGCCGGTCTGGTTCTCGCGCACCACAAACTTCATTTGATACTTGCCCGGCGGCAGGTTAAAGCTGGTGGTGTATTGAATGTTCTTCTGCCGCGCCTGCAGGGTCGGATCGAGGTTCAGCTTCACGGTATCGCGCACATGACCGATGGGCCTGTTTACCTCGTCGATCACGGAACCCACGATGTCGAGCGTCGCCTTGTCCTTGTCCCCGCCCTTCACGAAGGGAATCTGCGAACCCGGCACGATAAGCGATACGGGAACATAGAACCGATTCTCATCGAGCCGGAAGTAAAGCGCATCCATGTAGACGGCCATGTCGGTGGCCGGCAGGTCGCTGGCTAGCTGGTCGTTGAGTTCCTGCTCGCGGTCTTCGCGGCCCGAGTGCTGGAAGTCCGCAGGCGCATAGTAGCCGGGGCGATACTCGAGCTTGATCCCGGGACGATTGATCTTGATGGTTAGCTTGCGAAATTTGCCGTCGCGCGCCGGATTGGTGCTGTGAAAGCCGATTGCGTAGTAGGCTGACGTATCGCGCTGCACCTTCGCGAAGGCTGGCGCAAAATCGTTCGAGTCAAAGAACGCCGTGCCGCCGGTGTCGGT
>JBEKCW010000565.1:0-2794 GCA_050014675.1 Occallatibacter sp.
TCACTCCGTGGGCCAGCTTTTCAATCTCGTCGGCTTTACGGACGACCGTGAGCGAGAGCGTGTCCTTGGTGGTTTTGTCCACCTCGGACTTGAGTTCGGTGGCGAGCTTGAGCAGGCGGGCGCTGTCGTCGGCGATCTGTTTGTGGCGCGCGGCGTTGGCTGCGGCAAAGTTCTGCGCGCCTGCCTGTTTTTCATTCAGCGCCAACTGCGCGTTGGCGTCGGGAGCCTGGTTGATCGGGGTAGGCTGGTCGATGCGATCGGTGCGCAACGCGCCGCCGGGTGCGATGTTGCTTTGCGCCAGGCATGCGACCGCGACCACGGCGACGGCAAATGCGCCGGTACCCGACCAAAACCCGACCGAACCAGCCCGGGGGGGCGTCCAGCGCTGCTTCCGGGCAGCACCGCCCCGGGCCTCGTGTGTTTCGCTCTTCCGCTTCAGGTTTTGCATCACCCGCCTCCAGTCTTGAATCAGTCGATGCCTGGAAGTGCCGGCTGGGCGCCGGTCTCGATTCCATTTTCGTTCAGTTTGCACCGACAGAGAGCTTCATTTTCTCCTGCACCCCGTGCGCCAGCCGTTCAATCTCCTCGGCCTGCGCCTGCGCCGCCTTGTCCGACTCCGGCGACGCCGCGCCGCTCAACCCCGCATTCATCTCCGTTGCAAGCTTCAGCAGCTGGTCGGTATCGCTCTTGATCTGGCGGATCCGCACGGCGTTGACCGCATCGTAGTTGCGCCGGCGCACCATTTGATCGCGCATGGTCATCTGCTCGTTCGCATCCGGCGGATCGGAGCCGGGCATGAAAACCGGCTTCTGCGGATGTGTCGGGACCGGCGTCTGCTGCGGAGTCATCTGGCCATGTCCGCCGGCGCCAACCAGCATGAGCGATGCGGCAACCAGTAAGGCCAGACGCACTGCGCGGTGAACGCGAGGCGCTCGACGGGGCTTTCGGCGAGGCTCTGGGTGAGTTTCTTGCGGCTGGTTGTCTCGTGATTGCATGCCGATTAGACGCATGGCTCTCCTCAACGACCTGCTGGACGGAGGAAAAACCGCGTGGCGCCCAATCCGGAACCTCGCCGGTACAGCGCCAAAACGCTCGTCCTTAACTGGCACCCATGGTCAGCTTCATCTTTTCTTTGATACCGTGGGCGATCTTTTCAATATCGTCCGCTTTGCGGATCACGTTCAGCGAAAGCGTGTCTTTACTGGTCTTGTCCACCTCGGCCTTCAGCTCGCTGGCCATCTTGAGCAGGCGCGCGGTGTCGTCGGCAATCTGCTTGCGGCGCTCGACGTTGGCGGCGGCAAAGTCGCTGCTTTTCGATTGCTGCTCGGCCATCTGCAATTGGTCGTTCTTGTCGGGCAGCCGGTTGACGGCAGGGAGCAGATACGGCCGTTCAGGATTCGGCATGGGCGCCTGCTGGCCGGGAAACTGGCCCGGATCGGCAGCACCCAATGTGGCCAGAATCACGACGGCCGCGGCGGCAGCGCGCGGCACCATACGGAACAGGCGAGCAAGGTCTGGCGGGGAGAGACTTCGATCGCGGCTCTGAATCAAACGACGGGGAGTGGAATAACGAGTGGCCGGCATACTGAACCTCCTCTCCACTGCGATGTGAAGATCGATTGCCGGGTTGCGAGCGGGAAAGATTTTCGCCGCGCATCCCGAAAGGAACCTTCAACTTGCGCCCACAGTGAGCTTCATCTTCTCCTTCACTCCGTGCGCAATCTTCTCGATCTCGTCGGCCTTGCGGATCACATCGAGGGAAAGGGTGTCCTTGTTGGTCTTGTCAACCGCCGCTTTGAGTTCGGTGGCCAGCTTGACCAGGCGGGCGGTGTCGTCCGCGATCTGCTTGCGCCGCTCGGCGTTCGCGGCGGCGTAGTTCTTGTCGCCCTGCGCCTTGGCGTTTATCTCCATCTGCTTATTGGCATCGGGAAGTGCGGTGAGCACGGGATTGTTAATCGACCGGCATGGATTCGGCGTGGTCTGCGCCGCCCCGGTGAGGATGAATACGAGGACAGCCAGGCAGATGAGGCCGCCGGCCCAGCACGCTCCGTAGCTCAGGGCTTTCCTGGGTGAGCGATACTGTTCAGTTGGAGTATGCATAGAAACCTCCAGTGCAGTTGGGAAACTTTGACGACGTTACTGCGAGTAGAGCAGCTGACTTTTGATGCCCGGAATCAGAGCCGATCTTCCGGCCATCCAGGCTGTTCCGTTGAGTTCACGCCACGCGGGCGCCGCCTGAACTAAAGATCGGCATTCCGGCCGGAAAACACCTGGGAATAACCGCGGCCTCTACTGCGCACCAGTATAGACAGAAACAGGAGCGATGGATGCAACCAATTTTAGTGGCTATGCGGTGGGGCATCTTCAGGGAAGGACGATTTCTGGGCCGGGTGCTGGATGAATGGGCCCAGGACACCGAGCAATTTGTCCGGCTCAAGGTCCCGCATCTCATTACCATCGCGCTTATCGCCTTTGTTCTCAGCAGGATACTTGGACTCCTCACCTCGCACATGATTTCAGTGGCGGAGCGCCATTCGGTGAGCCCCGCCCGAATCGGGCAGGTAAAGACGCTGGCCGGCGTGATCCGGACGACGGGCCTGGCTACGATCGGAGTGATCGTCGGGCTGCAATTCCTTGATGCGCTGGGGGTGAACCTGGCGCCGCTGCTGGCATCGGCGGGCATCGCCGGAGTTGCGATCGGCCTGGCGGCCCAGAACATCGTGCGTGACGTGCTGAATGGCGTGACCATCATTATGGAAAACCAGTTCAACGTGGGCGACACGGTGCGCCTGGC
>JBEKCW010000566.1:0-2790 GCA_050014675.1 Occallatibacter sp.
CTGCAGGATCTTCGCTTTACCTTTCGCCAGCTCAGAAAGACGCCCAGCTTCGCCCTCACAGCTGTGCTCACGCTGGCCCTCGGCATCGGCGCCAACACCGCCATCTTCAGCCTGGTCAATTCCTTCCTGCTCAAGCCGCTGCCCATCGCGAATCCTGATCAGATCGCATCCTTTACTTACACGCAGAACCATGGGCCGCTGCAGCGTGCCTTTTCCCTGCCTGAGTTCAAAGCGATCCGCGCTCAGAGCCGAAACACGTTCAGCGACATCTTTGCGGTGAGTGCCGGCTTGGATGGATTCGCTACTCCTGGGCAGCAGCCGGAACGCATCACCACGGCCTATGTGAGTGGTGATTTTTTCAGCACTCTTGGAGTGCAACCGGCGATTGGACGGCTCTTCCTGCGCAGTGAAGGCGAAGTTCCGGACCGCGACCCGGTTGTTGTTCTCGCCTACGACTTCTGGATGCAGCGATTCAGCGGCGATCCAAATGTGGTCGGCCGGCAGGTTACGGTTGACGGCCACCCGGAAACGGTGATCGGTGTGGCGCCGAAGGGATTCTACGGCTTTCCCAGTGCTCTCTTATCGGCGGCGGCGTATATGCCAACGTCGCAGTTGACTGTCGAGGGCACGCCCGCGGAGATATTGAATAGCTGGCAAAACCGCAGTTACCTCGTCTACGGCCGACTTCGCCCTGGAGCCACCCTCAGGGAAGCCAGCGCCGAGCTGAACGTGGTCGCCCAGGACCTGATGCGTCAGCAGCCAGACATTGAAAAGCAGATCGAATTCACCGCCTACTCCGAACGCAGCCTGCGCGTCGCTGGCGGCAATCCCAATGCGATGTTCGTGATCTCAGCGCTGTTTCTCTCGCTTGCCGGCATGGTGCTCCTGCTGGCTTGCGTGAACGTGGCAAACCTGGTCCTGGTCCGCGCCACGGTGCGTGAACGCGAGATGGCCATCCGCTCCGCGCTTGGCGCCCAGCGTTCCCGCCTCTTCGGTCAGATGATCACGGAGAGCGTCACCCTGGCGCTGATCGGCGGCGGCATGGGCGTGCTGCTGGGCATGTGGGCCAGCACGGCGCTCAGCCACGTCGACCTGCACCTCGATATTCCCCTCGTGCTCTCGTTCCAGTTTGACTGGCGCATCTTCTTTTACTCGTTCGCCATGGCTTTGTTGGCAGGCGTAGTGGTAGGCATGGCGCCCGCCCAGCGAACCGCCAGGGCCAATGTGAATTCCGTTTTGCACGAAGGCGGCCGCGGCATTACCGGGGGCCGTCACTGGTTGCGCGATAGCCTGGTCGTCCTGCAGATATCCAGTTCACTGGTGCTGCTGGTGGTGGCAGGCCTGTTTGTCCGCAGTCTTGGCGCTCTGCAACTGGCTGACTTTGGCTTCAAGCCGGATCATGTGCTCAATCTCTCCTTCGATACCAGCCTGATCGGGATCAACGATGCGCAATCCCGCGACCTGCGAGCCAACATCGAGGCGCGGCTGCACCAGTTTGCCGGCGTGGACGCGGTGAGCCACGCATCTGAAGTTCCCATGGGCTACTTCACCGGCAACGCCGCCACGCTCCTGATCGATGGCGTTCCGGCACCCGGGAATGCAGCGGCGATGACCTCCGGGTTCAACGTGGTTTCGCCGGAATACTTCGATGTCATGAGCATCCCGCTTCTCCGTGGCCGCGGCTTTAGCAATGCGGACAATGAGCGCGCCGGCGATGTCGCGGTCATCAGCGAGAGCCTGGCCAAAAAATACTGGCCTAATCAAGACCCCATCGGCCGCACCTTCCGCATGGAAAGCGAGAAGACGCGTCCGCTTCAGGTGGTGGGCATTGCGCGCGACATCGAAGTTTCCTCCATCAATGGCGACAAATCGCATCCCTACTTTTATCTTCCCTATGCTCAGCACGTGAAGGGAAACAGCTTTATGACCTTGCAGTTGAAGACGCAGGGAGATCCCCTTGCATTGACTGCAACGGTGGAAAAAGCAATCCGCGAAATTGCTCCCCAGCTTCCCATGTTCCAGGTGCAATCCATGCACCAGGCGCTCTACTCGCCCAATGGACTTCTGCTCTTTCAATTCGGCGCCGCACTGGCCGCAATCATGGGCGGCCTTGGATTGCTGCTGGCCGTGATTGGCCTCTACGGCGTGATCTCCTATGCGTCAAGCCAGCGGGTGCATGAGATCGGCTTGCGCATGGCGCTCGGAGCCACCCGCGGTTCGGTGTTTGCCATGATATATCGCCAATCCATGCGGATTGTCGCGGTCGGCCTCGGCATTGGCCTGGTGGTGGCCGCGCTGGTGGCGCGCGCCGTCGGCAGCCTGGTCATCGTCAGCGCATGGGATCCAGCGACATTCGCGACAGTAGTGTTCGCGCTGGTGCTTGCAGCCATCGCCTCCTGCTATCTGCCCGCGCGCCGCGCCATGGCGGTCGAACCCATGGTTGCGCTGCGCCAGGACTGAGCCGCTTCCGCATTGCTCAAACAGGCGCGCAGAAACAATTCGCGCGCGTCGCGTTCCCAACGCACCGATGCCCCAAACGCAACAACGGCCTGAGCGCTTTGCCCAGGCCGCTGCCGGTAGACTGTTGGGATTGGACGGCACCCACTTCAATAGAATCTGTAAGTTGCAGATTATAAAAAGCACGAAAAGCACAAGATGCACACCATGCACAGGGCCGTAGCACAAATTAGCACAAAATTTCTGGTATGCTCAACGGCTCCATCGCATGACCGGCACTCTACACGCTCTGCCGAACCTTGACCCGAGCAGCCATCCACTCAACGATGTGGT
>JBEKCW010000567.1:0-3839 GCA_050014675.1 Occallatibacter sp.
CGCCCTTTGGGCACCTAGTCAAGAATACGCTCAGACCGCTTCCGTTATTGGTCCGCATCGTGGGCCAAACGCAGAGCTGCGTCTCACCTGTAATTCGTCCGCTCCACATTCCATGTACAACCTAAATCCCACCTTGGAGATGTTGATTCATGAGCAGCCTGACTGTGAAAGCCTTGCACCGCGAGTTCTTCTACAACGGAGCCCGCATCCCCGATCCCGCACCCAACTTGACCGTCGAGCAAGTGAGAGAATTGCTGACGCCGTCCTATCCCGAAATTGCCACGGCGACACTTGCAGGGCCGGAGGACACCGGAGACGCCCTTCGTTATACGTTCAGCCGGGCCATCGGCAGCAAGGGCTGAGAGAGGCGCTTTCACGGCATCTCGACTCTGCGTTGTCCTGTGCGCCAGTGCTACCTGTGCATCACAAGGAGAGGTTCGCTCCCGAATCATCGAAACAAGGCGGCACCTCATGAAGAAGACGAAAGCCGATCAGACTCACCTGCTCGCGGAACTCCGTCGGCTTGAGTGCAAGCCGCCCAAGAGAGCCGACCGGCTCATCGCGAGGCATTTGAAATGCGAAGAGTCACAGAGCCTGGCGCACGCCGTCGCGGAAGCAGCCAGGAGATCGTCATCCGGCACGATGCCAGCTCTCGAAGCGCCAAGCGAACTGCTGCCGCCACTGATATGACGATGCTGGGACAGGGTTGCGGTGAAACCCTTCCGTCCCTCCGCCGCATCCCCACAAGCTATCGCCTGGAGACAAACGGCGAGCGCCTCTACCGCCTGTGCCTGGCGCTGGTGGAGCGGAATCTCGCCGACGAAACGCTCTGGCAAGAAGCCGCGAAGGTCGCCGTGGTCTTCGCGCGGACCGCGATTCAGAGGCTGATTGAGGAGTACGCAGGCGGCGCGCTCAAAGACAAGATCGACTATTGCTTTGAAGTCAGGGACGACCTCGGGACGGGTTATTGGCGGGGCGGAGCTCTTGGCGAAGGCAAGCTGATGGCCGCGTTCGAACTCCAGGCTTGCGGCTACCTCAAGATCGGAGCTGCGCTGGAGGCGCTCGAAAAGCAGGAGCGATTCCTTGGAGCAGCGTTCTACTACCTTTTGAGGAGTTCGCTCTACCGCTGGATTCGCATCTATGACCACACAGACGCCGAGTGCTACAACGAACAACTGCACGAGTGGATGGAGCAGGACGAACCCGAGAGCCGGGATGCTTACGAGTTCCCGGCGGTCGATGAGGCGATCCCGGAACCCGTTCGGGCCGCGAAGAACTGGACACATCCCAGCGCACGCAGACTGCTGCGAAGGCATCTTCAAGGTCCGCATTCCGTGTGGATTCAGAAGCTGCTGACGCTTCATCGACTGTCGCGGTTGAAGGGCCACGCCATGCGCTTCGAGGGAGAGTACGACGACCCGCCAGTGCCGAGCCTCCTGCTGTTCTTCCGCGAAAATGACGCGATTCAAGCTTGCTTCGATCATGAGTCGGAACGCTATAACGAGACCACGAATGAGCCGTCCTGCGCGGTCTGCTTTCGGCCGGAGGCGGGGGATGAGTTCGATGCGGCAATTCGCACGATGTCGATCTTTCTCAGGTTCAACATGGAGCTTGCCGGTCTGATTACCTTGCTGAACGGCATGGAGGAGGAGCATGCAGGTCAATGTGAGCATCGGACAGAACCATCACTTCGCGCTGCATGATGCCTTGCTGATCTACCGTTCGAGCGAACAGCAGCACGGTCATTTCGGAAACACATTCATCACCCACCATGAAGTGAACGCAGAGGATCGCGCCAAGCAACCAACACTTGGTCCGGCAAAGACGCTGACCATCGAGTTCGTTCAATCGCTCGTCCAGGCGCTGGGAGGCCGTGTGCAGGCGGAATTTCTACCAGAGAGTGTGATCGCGCGCACCGAGCGTCTGATTGCCTGGTGGACGCCGCCACAGAAACGCCCGATGTTCTTCGGAACGACGCAAGGCGACATGGCCGGAATGAATGGCGTGATCTTCCCGCAGCCCCCTCTCGTCTGGCTGGCGATGGATCACTCGCTCTCGATCCGGGCTCTCAAGGAGAATCGCCGCCCCGCGGCCGATACCAAGCTTTGTGTGGCTCCCTACTGGAATGTGTACGACACAGGGAGCGTCTGCCTTGGATCGATGCGGGGTCCCGATGCCTCCACCGTCGCCTCCATTCCCCAGTGGGAACAGAGCTTTTATGAAAGCGAGTTCACGCACGGCAACGTGGGGAGGCTCACGCGACATGTGGGCGGTTTTGAAGGGCTTTGGAAGGACCTCGCCGGTAACGAGGAGTTTCCGATTGACTCGCTGATCGAATTGCCGCAAACGGTAGGGGAGTTCTTGTCTGGGAAGAGGCACGGTCATGATCAATGAACACACCCTCCCGAAATCAATTTGCCGCAGCGGGCAGCCGCTCCGCGTGCTGATTGTCGGCGCGGGAGGCAACGGAAGCGCGATGCTGCTCGGCCTGCCCTATCTCCACCAGGCCATGAAAGTGTGGGGTCATGCCGGAGGGATCCACGTAATGCTGGCGGATGGCGATCTGGTGTCGAAGACGAACTGCATACGCCAGCCGTTCGCGTCGGCCGATGTCGGACTGAACAAGGCCGTTGTTCTGATCAACCGTGTCAATCTCTTCTGGGGACTCCAGTGGCAGGCGCACCCGGAGCATTTTCACAAGGATTCGCTGAGAACCAATTCCGCAGGTCCTCACCTGATTATTGGCTGTGTCGATACACGGGCGGCGCGGCAGGCGATCGTCTCCGCTACCGTCTACTGGCTCGACCTCGGCAACAACGCGAGCAGCGGGCAATATGTTCTCGGCCAGCCGTTGAACGCCGCGAACCGCCGCAACGCGACCCGGCTGAGAACCGTTGCAGAGCTCTATCCGGAGATTGCGGATGCAGAAGCGGGCGAAGATCCGTTGCCGAGTTGCAGCGCGGCAGAGGCACTCGAACGACAGGAGCCATTCATTAATCAGGTGTTGGCGACAAGCGCACTCGCAATGCTGGCGAGGCTCTTTCGCTACGGCACTCTCACCCATCACGGGGCCTTTTACAATGCTTCGACGGGTCGCATGAGCGCAGTGCCATGCGATCCCGATCTATGGAAAAAGATCCAGAGGCGCACTCACAGAACTTCATTGGCCGCACCGAAGAAACTGAGATAATGTTTCGCATACAGGTGGACCATGAAGAAGTCTTCCGTCGACCCGGTGCTGGCTCTCGAAGCCAAGATGATCGTTGCGCTGGCATTCCGAAATGGTCCCATCGAGAATCTGCACGCGGGAAAGGTCTGTCCGACATGCAGTGTCGACAGGGGCTATTCCCGCATCTCCGATGAGGAGATGAAAGGGATCATGAAGGCGGCCGTAAACACGGTCTACTCACTGCTGTGGAAGAAAGAAAAGGACAGTTAGGCATATGCCAAGTCCCTTGCTCTGGGAGCGCGATACACCCAGCGCTGGGACGACCCCGAGCAATAACCATCCAATCGACAATTTCATTCTCACAGGAAGGTGAATCCATGTTCAAAGAACTGGGTCCACTGCTTCGGCAGAGGACCGTTGTCCTGATCCTGACGCGTTTGGAGGACGAGACCATCCGCGTCAACGTCATTCCCCGCAAGCTCAACGAAAGCGAGAACGATGCGCTCGCCACTCCACTTAGCGTAGCTGGCACGGCGGAAGAGCTGGACGCCGAACTGCCTTCCGCGCTGGTCCAGTTTGTTGGAGCCCACCTCGAACTGAAGAACACGCTTGAGGCCGCCAAGGAGCAGATGGCCGCTGCAGCGAAGGCCGCGAAGGCGGAGGCCCGCTT
>JBEKCW010000568.1:0-2777 GCA_050014675.1 Occallatibacter sp.
CTCGAGCTGAAGGAGATGATCGATGCCGAGATGGTTGAAAATCCCGTCCTGGAAGAGATTGACGAATCGGTTCCAATGCTTGACCAGGTTGCGGGACGCGAGGAGCGCCTGGAGCGCAGCGTTGAAGAGGCGGCGGCCCCTCCCAAAGACGTTTTCAGTGAGATCGACTTTGGATCGTACTTCCAGGACTATCTTGATCCGGGCTATCGCACGCAGCCTGAATACGAAGAGAGTGAAAGGCCCTCGTTTGAAAACTTTCTCTCCCAGCCTACAACTCTCACCGATCACCTGGCGTGGCAGCTGGGATCGCTGACGGTCGATAAAGAGCTCTATGAAGTAGCCGAGTACATCATCGGCAACCTCGATGAGTGCGGTTATCTTGAAGCAAGCGACGAGGAACTCGCGTCGGCGTACGCCCTATTCCGGGCTGAATCAGCCCAGGAAAAACTGAACGGCAATGGGAACGGCCATGTTCCGGATGAAGCAAAGGCGCTCGATATTGTGAAGCGCGCCATCGAAATGGTGCAGCGGCTCGATCCGGCAGGAGTCGCGGCCCACGATCTGCGCGAGTGCCTTTTGTTGCAAATCAAGGCACAGCAGCAGGAGTTTGACGAACTATACGGAACGCCGTTCGTGCAGACCGGTGAGGAACCGCAACGCGCCTATGAAAACGAGGATGACGCGAAGATTGACGAACGGCGCCGGGCAATGGAAGTGGCCGCGCTGATTGTGGATCATCACCTGCAACTGATGCAGAAGCGCGACTTGAAAGAGTTGGCGCGCGCTGTGCAGGTTTCAATTGAAGAGGCGCACACGGGCACCGAATTCATTCGCACCCTCGATCCGCGGCCCGGGCGGCTTTACAACCGCGACCAGACGCGGTTGATTGAACCGGATGTAGTATTTGTAAAGCGCGGCGGCGAATGGATTGTAAGCATGAACGAAGAGGAGCTGCCCAGCCTGCGGCTGAGCCAGCGCTACCGCCGCATGCTGGTCTCAAGCAACACCGACAAGGAAGTAAAAGAGTACGTCAAGGAGCGTTTCCGCTCGGCAATGCAGCTGATGCGCAATATTGCGCAGCGCAAGAGCACCATCCTCAGGGTCTGCGAAGTGGTTGTGCGGCGGCAGCACGATTTTCTCGATCAGGGAATCGAAGCGCTGCGGCCGATGATGATCAAGGAAGTGGCGGAGGAGATCGGCGTGCATCCTTCCACGGTGAGCCGCGCCGTGGCCAACAAATACGCGCACACTCCGCAGGGTGTGCTTGAGCTAAGATTCTTCTTCACCGAGGGCGCGAACGGGCCCGAGGGCGCCGACACGCCGCTGCTGGTGCTCAAGCGCAAAGTGAAAAAGCTCATTGAGGATGAAGACCCGCGCCATCCGCTTACCGACGACCAGCTCGCGGCCATGCTGCAGTCGCAAGGCATCCAGCTCACCCGGCGCACGGTGGCCAAATACCGCGAAGACATGAATATTCCATCGACGCATCAGCGGCGGAAGCGGGAGTAGCTGGAAGCTTTCAGCCTTCTGCTATCAGCTGTTTTGCCGATCTCGTTGGCGTCCACCGCAGATTTGTCCCAGGCAGGGAAAAAACTGACCACTGATCACTGATCCTACATCGCTTCAGGACTCTCGATCCCAAGCAGGGCGAGCGACCGGACCAACTCGCGCAGCGTAACAGCTGCCGTTGCCAGCAGAAACGTCTTCCGCGCGGGGTCTTCTTCTTTGAGGACTGGGTGATTGTGGTAAAACGTCGCAAACTCCTGCGCAAGCTGAAAGGCGTGCTTGGCGAGATAGGCCGGTTCTGATGCTGCGATGCACTGATCCAAAACCAGCGAGAAACGGCCTGCACGCAGCCAAAGCGCCCAGATGTCTTCGTTTTCGTCGCCGGAGAGATTAGCGCCTGACTCCGCTAACCCCGCTAACGCCGCTTCGGGACTCGTTCCGCCCTTGCGAAAGATATTCCGAATGCGCACTGCGGCGTACTGGATATAGGGTCCGGTTTCGCCTTCGAAGCTCAACGCGTCTTTGAAGTCGAAGGCGATAACCGAATTGCGCGTGTACTTGAGCATGAAGTAGCGCAATGCGCCGATGGCGATCTGCATGGCGATTTGCCGGCGCTCGGCTTCGGGGCTGGCGGCCTGCTTCTCATCCACGAGCGGCTGAACGGCTGCGATGAGCTTGTCGATAAGGTCGTCAGCCTTGACGCCGAAGCCCTTGCGGCCGCTGACTTCAATGTAGGCGCGGCTCAGGTCTTCTTCGGGCACGTCGTAGCCCAGATCGACGGCGCACCGCGGCGTCAGCGCCACCATCTCGTAGCCGAAGTGCGTGTAGTGGTCGGCTTGATCGGCATAACCCATGCCCCGCAGCGCCTGAATCACATTCGACTGCGGGTCAGCCTGGCGCGAGTCGATGACGTTATAGATGGCTGTTGCCCCGCCGAATTGCGGATGCTTTTCCTCGCCGCGGACGGCCGAAATCCAGCATTCGTGATCCGGGTAAGTGAAGAACGGCTTGTAGCCGAAGTCACGGCCCAGCAGTCCGAACTTCCACAGATGATAGGCAATATCTTTGCCGACGTATGTGACGGTACCGTTGGAACGCACAATCACCTTCGCATCTTCGTCGGTGTCGCCGTCGGCAACTTCAGCGCCGGCGCGACTCATCACCCAGCAGCCCTTATTCTTGCCCTCGTTCTCGAAGTAGAGAACGCCCGTGGCCTTGAGCTGCTCAAAGGCCGCATCCCAGAACTTGAGGTGCAGAATCTCGCTCTCGCG
>JBEKCW010000569.1:0-2758 GCA_050014675.1 Occallatibacter sp.
AGTCCCTGACAGGTGGATTGAGCCTGAGCACATCCGGATTTTCAAATTGGGGTTCGGATGTAGGAGGCTACTTAGGAAAAGCCGACGAAGAAGTCTATTTGCGGTGGATAGAGTTTGGAGCTTTTTCTCCGCTAATGCGTTTTCACGGTACCGAACCCAGAGAGCCATGGTATTACAGCGACGCGGCTATTGGCGTGTATAAAAAGTACGCGTGGCTTAGAGAGAATCTTCTGCCGTATATTTACGGCTCCGCCCAGGACACGCACGCCAGCGGGGTTCCGCTGATGCGTCCGCTCGTCTCCGTTGCTTCGGACGAATATATGTTCGGCGACGATCTGCTGGTAGCTCCCGTGCACACATCCGGCGAACACAGAACAGTGTCGTTGCCTCCAGGTGATTGGACCGAGTTCTGGACGGGCGCGCCGGTAAAGGCCGGAACAATTGATATTACCGTTCCCGTAGACGGAATTCCGGTTTATATTCGCGCCGGTGCAATGATCCCAATCGAAGTGGCGCCAGACTTTGAGCTTGGCGAATCAATGTCAGGAGGCCGTGTGGCAGCCCTGATTGTTACACCGCCTGATTCAGAACGTACCCTCCACGATTGGGCACTTACTAACGGCATGAAGCGCATTCAACTCACATCGTTGAAAAGCGGGCATGGTTTTGACGTCAAGGTGGAGAATTGGAGCGAATTGCAATTCATGCTTCTCCTCGGCATAAGAGGCGAGTTAAAGAGTGTCACGGTCGACGGTCAGATCTTACCGCAACTGTCATTGACAGATTTGAAATCGTATCCGCCGGGATGGGAAGAGATCGGACACGACCAGCTGATGGTCCGATTGCCCACTGCGATAAGTCATGTTGTTCACTTCGCTGTCGAGTGACTGCCCGACACAATGGCGTATCTATCTCGCGCTATTGTCAGGGGTTTTTGAAATTGGGCGATTACAACACCCAGAGTGCAACGCTGGAGTATGTTCCGGGAACTCGATGAAGCTAACTTCTTATTTCTTTTTGGCACTCCTGTTAGTTCCAGGCCTCGCGCTCGAGGCCCAGATTCAGTTCGCCCGCTCCGTCGATCCATTTCTCGGGGCCTCGAATGGAGGCAATGTTTTTCCCGGCCCGACTGTGCCTTTTGGAATGATGAAACCCGGTCCTGACATGGATACCGGGGAAGACGACCCAAATGCTGGCTGGAATGCCGAGGGCAATATTCGCGGCTTCAGCCAGACTCACGTAAGCGGCACTGGCGGAGGCGCCAAGTACGGAAACATACTTATACAGCCCACGACAGGTAATCCTTCCCCAGCAGATTCCGAGTCACCTCGCGCGAACGAACAGGCCTCGACTGGTTACTATTCGGTTCTGCTTACTCGCTTCGGCATCAACGTCGAGATCGCCGCCGCTCGCCGTTCGGCAATCTATCGCATTCACTACCCTCCAGGCGCCAAAGCCAATTTGCTGTTCGATGTGAGTCACTGCCTGCAATCATTTAGACAATTCGGAGAAGCGCAATCCCTCGTCAGGTCTGAGATTCATATCATTTCTCCATCTGAAGTTGAAGGATCAACCAGCGTTACCGGCGGATGGAACAAGCAGCCCAATTCCTACACCGTCTACTTCTATGCCAAAACAGATGCGCCCGCGGTATCTTGGGGAATGTCGCACGATGGCCTTCTCGACCCTGGCAAAATGTCTGCGCGGGGCGAAGCAAAGCAAAAGACGGGTGCTTGGTTGACTTTTGCTAATGTAACTGACAGACCCGTGCTCATGAAGATCGGTATCTCATTTGTAAGTGCTCAGCAAGCTCGCCGTAATCTCGCTACCGAGATTCCCAGTTTTGATTTCGCGTCGGTCAACGCTGCGGCACTGGCTGAGTGGGACCGTGCTCTCGCCAAAATTGAACTCAAGGGCGAAACGCCAGCGCAGGCACAGGTTTTCTACACTGCGCTCTATCACACCATGCTCATGCCAGTCGACCGGAGCGGCGAAAATCCTGTTTGGAAGTCCGCTGAACCCTATTATGATGATTACTTCGCCATCTGGGATATTTTCCGAACTTCAGGGCCACTGCTTACCCTGATTGCTCCGGAGCGCCAAGCCGATATCGTCCGCTCACTGCTTAATATTTACCGTCACGAAGGCTGGCTCCCCGACGCACGCAGCGGCAACTACACCGGACGAACTCAGGGCGGCAGCAACGCCGAGTTCTTGATTACCGACGCCTACCTTAAGGGACTCAAAGGCATTGACTGGAACACCGCTCTCGCCGCTGAGATTCACGATGCCGACGTCCCTCCTGCCGATCACTTGAAGGAGGGCCGCGGCGGTCTCGACGATTGGCACAACCTCGGTTACGTCTCAATCGAAGGTTCCGACCGCTCCGGATCGGTCCACATGGAGTACGCTGCAGACGACTTCGAGATCGCTCTCCTGGCCAAGGGCCTGGGCAAGTCCATTGCCTACCGAAAGTACCTGGCTCGCTCCGGAAACTGGAAAAACCTGTGGGACCCAAACCTCACCGTCGACGGCTTCAAAGGCTTTATTCGCCCACGCCATCGCGATGGTAGCTGGCTCATCCCCTTCACTCCTATGGATGCTTGCACTTGGGGCGGTAACACATTCTATGAAGGCAACTCCTGGACCTATTCAACCTATGTGCCCCAGGACGTAGCTTCCCTGATCGCTAAGTCTGGTGGCCCAGCAAACTTCGTTTCGCGGCTCGACGCTTTCTTTGATGTGCCCGGGCGATCTT
>JBEKCW010000570.1:0-2758 GCA_050014675.1 Occallatibacter sp.
GCCTGCACTGGGCAGCAATTCTCTACGGCAACGTCAACATGGAAATCGCCATCACCGGCGGCGTTCACTCGGCTGAAGACGTGCTCAAGAGCGTGATGGCCGGCGCCGGCGTCACGGAACTGGCCTCAGCTCTGTACATTCACGGGATTGACCACATTCGCCGGGTGCTTGCCGACATGCGTTACTGGCTCGAGAAGCGCGAGTACACATCGCTGACCGAGACGCGTGGATGCTTGAGCCGCCGTTCGGCCCCCGATCTCTCGCCTTACGATCGCGGCAACTACATCAAGACGCTCAGTTCCTACAGCCTGCGGCAAACAGTAGCCGCGTTCTGATTTCGACTATTCTCCCTTCATAATCGGCGGTTGCAGTTAAATGCAGCCGCCGAAGTTGTTTTGTCTGACATATACTGGATACCGCTGCGGGATACGAAAATCGCCTCGCACGGAGATTGATCACCTCGACATAGGAGGGCTGTGGTTAGGCGGCAAGTTTCGCAGAACCCGCTCGGAGCCTAAAGGCCACTTTGTGTTTGAGCTATATTCGGCACGGCTGAAGCCGCGCCCTTTCAAAACGTCGACTGATCCAGTGATTTCGTCGGCTGATCCCAGGTTCCATAGGAGGGGGCTTGTGAAGAGAGCGGTGGCTTTCCTGCTCCTTATCATTGCGCCGGGCTGGGCGGCGACAAAACCTGTGCCGGCGCCGGCGTCTCACGGCGCGGTTTCTCAACAGGAAAAGAACAAAGCCGTCGCCCGACGTGTTTTTGATGAGATTTTCAATCAGGGCAAATTTCAGGTTGCCGATGAGATCTATGCCCAAGACTATGTCAACCACGCCCCGCATCACGATGCCAGCCTGGCTGAAGATGAAGCTGCGCAGCGTTTTGAAAAGCAGGCGTGTCCCGATCTTAAGATGACCGTCGACTCCATGGTTGCCGAGGGAGACCTGGTCTCAGTGCTATGGTTCGCGACCGGGACCGACACGGTTCGCATGGGCTGGATGCCTGCGACCGGCGCAAAGATCGAGCTTCGCGGCATCACGATCTGGCGCGTATCCGATGGGAAGATTCGCGAGGAATGGACGTCGTTCGATGAGCTGCGCATCGTCCGCGAGCTTGCATACCAGTTGCGGTGGCAGCTCCTTGGGCTTCTGTGTGTCGTATTGGTTCTTTTATGGGTCGTGTACTGGTTGATTGGCAAGCTGTTCATTCGTCGCTCTTCGCATGCCAGGGCGTGGGATTCGCGCGGATGAATCAGTTCTCGAGGAACGTGAGAACCGCTTTCTCAAGCACGCCGCGCGCGCGTGGAAGTGCCGCTTCTACGCGGTCGGTGAAGGTTTCTCCCAGCTCCATGGAGCCGGCGCCGACGGTGAGGAGCATTGAGTGCGCCGAGCGGGAGCCATAGAGCTCGCGCGCCAGGCCCATCAGATCGTTCGCATCCAGGTGGTGTGTCGTGGAGCCGTTGTGGCTTTCCCGCGGCTCGACGGGGACCAGGTCCACGCATCCCGGCAGCGATTCAATTGATGAGTCAACAAACAACACCGACTCGGCTATTGAAATTTCTTCGGCGAGATCGGGTGTCCACTGCTGGCGCGCCACAACGCGCACATTTTCATTCGTCTCGAATCGTTGCTCGGCCCACTCCGCCAGCCGCGTTCCCACGCCGTCGTCGCTGCGCAAGGTGTTTCCGCAGGCAAGAATCAGGCAGCGGGTTTTGCCAGTCGCGGCGTATCCGATGGATGGAACTATTTCAGTCGCGGACAACGCGGTCCACCACCTCTCCATTCGGGTTGACGAGCGAGATTGCCAACGGCATTTGCCCAAAGGCGTGAGTGGAGCAGCTCAGGCACGGGTCGAATGTGCGCACCACGGCTTCAACGCGGTTCAACAGCCCCTCGGTGAACTTGCCGTCCTTCACGTAATGCTTTGCCGCCTGCAGCACGCCCAGGTTCAAGGCGTTGTTGTTCTGGCCGGTGGCAATCACCAGGTTGGCCCACACCATCTTGCCGTTCTCGTCCACCTTGTAGTTGTGCACGAGTGTGCCGCGCGGCGCCTCGGCCTGGCCTGCGCCCTCGAGGCGATTCACGCCGGCCGTTGCGCGCACGTGCGTGTCGAGGATCTTCGGATCGCTGAGAATCTGCTCGATCTTCTCGATTCCATACAACATTTCCACGAGCCGCGCATGATGGTAGTGGAACGAGCTCTCCACCGGCCCCTTGGCCAGCTGCTTGAACTCGGCCAGCTCAACGTCTGCTCCGGGCGTGCCCATCTTGCCTACGATATTCAGCCGCGCCAGCGGACCCACACGGTAACTGCCTTCAGGGTAGCCGAGCGGCTTGTAGTAGGCGAACTTCGTGTAACTGTACGGTTCGACCGCCTCGCCAATCACTTCAGTAAAGCGAGTCGCAGTCATTCCGTCTTCAATCGTTACACCCTTCGCGTCAATCAGCCGCAGTGCGCCATCTGTGAACTCGATTGAATCGTCGTCATTCACGAGTCCCATGTAGTTGGTTGGGAAGTTCGCAAATACGTCGATCTCGGCTTTGAAGCTGGCGGCAATCTGCTTGTAGGCATCGATTGCGAGACGAAGATTCTTGTGGGCCTCAGGAATCATGGCCAGGATTTCGTCGCGTTTGGGGCTCGAAAGCGGTTCGGTGACGCCGCCGGGAACGACCCACCCCGGATGGATGCGTTTGTCGCCCAGCAGCTCGATGATGTGCTGCCCGAAGCGGCGCAGGCCCACACCTGCGCGCCCCAACT
>JBEKCW010000571.1:0-4670 GCA_050014675.1 Occallatibacter sp.
AATACCCGATAACATGTGGCGCAGCACTCCCAACAACGGAGATCATTATTTCTGACCTCCAAGTGCGATAACATTCCTTCCCAAAGACTCGCAAAAAGCGCCAGATGTAATGGGCCACTTGCCAATTCTGGCTGATCGCTGCGTCCTTCGGGGGAGCGGGGCGCGGGTTCTTACTCTTCGCCATGCCCCATCCTCCCTCCGGGCACGACCTTGCGTCAAGGTGATAATCTTCGGCTATTCACTATTGGCTGCTTTTCGCTGTTGGCTGCTTTTCGCGCCTGTTGCATTTAATTACGTGCTGCGCGCGCACAATCAAATCATGCAGATCAATGAGGAGACCTCCGCAAGGTTCTTTTTCGTCGCGCGCCGACGACGCCTTCCGGTCGCCCACGCACGAACTGGAAGCTGAAAGCTGAAAAAAACATACCCCCCCACCCCCCGGGGTGCTCAGAAAGTAAATAGGGTCTTCACGATGCTAAATAGCTGCAACCAAATATTGTTATCAAAAATAATGTAACAAAATAGCTGTTACATTTGTTCACGGAAATCCCTCGTTTTGCACTGGTGCTGGTGCAAATATCGAGGTTCTTGTACTAAAATCGCGCTTTTTGCGCGCCCCGGAATTCGCCTCTTAAACAGTTGACTCAAAAGGACTAATACCAATTCTTGAATGCGGCATGATTCACTTGAATTCACACACCATGATTGGAGTGGCTTCACTCACTCCTGAGTGCGCATCCGGCAAGGAATATGAAAAGAGCCAAGGTCACGCGAGTGGCGAAAACCTGAGCACAACGCCAGCTTTGTCAAGTTTGGCCGTCACTCCGGTGAGATCTTCGACCAGATAATGCGCTGCTTCAAGCGATTCAACAGGATGCGAGAATGTGGTTGCTATCACGGTGCAGCCCGCCTCGCGGCCGGCGATTACGCCTGAGGAGGAATCCTCAAAGACCACACAGTCTTCAGGTCTGAATCCCAGCAACTCCGCTCCGGCAATGAACGGCTCGGGGTGGGGCTTGCCGCAGGTCACCTGGTCGGCTGTAACCAGGCGCGCGGGGACAGGGATGCCCCCATCGGCCAGCCGTACCCGCGCCAGCTTCTCGGTTGCGCTGGTTACCACCGTCCAGCGCTCGGCCGGCAGCGACCGCAGCAAATCGCAGACGCCGGGCAGCACCTTCAGGTCCTCGTTGTCGGCGATCTCAAAGTCTTCAAGGATCTTGAGTTCGGCCTCGCTGTCGAGGTTGGGCCTGAGCATCGCGACCGTTTCGATGGCGCGGCGGCCGTGGGCAATCTTGAGAACCTGTTCGATGTCGATGCCGCGCATTGCCGCCCATCTGGTCCAGCTGCGCTCAACCGACCCGAGCGAAGAGATGAGAATGCCGTCCATATCGAACAAGATGCCCTGGCAGCGAACCTGAATGGGGGAAGAAGACATGGATAACGCCATCCTTCGATTTTAGTGGGCTGGTTTGTTTGCGATTTTCTGCTTCGCCGCGGTCAGCGCAACCTCGGGTGGATCGCCGAACTTCACGCTGCCTGCAATCGAATCGTGGTGAAGGCCGAGCCGCACCAGGTTCTCGCCCAGCGTCACCGCGCCCGGCGCAATGGCTGCATCGCCTGACCAGTTGTCGAAGCGCGTGAGCGAAACCGGCAGCAGCTCCGCGTGGTTCTTTCCCACTGGCGTGCCGAAGCTTATCGCTCCGCGGCCCCATTCGAAATGCAGGGTGCCCTTGGCCGAGGCCGCAAGATCCTTTTCGGTGTAGCCTTCGAGCTCCACCTTGCCGCTCGCACCGATGAGCCCGGCGAGCCAGCGCTGGCCCAGCAGTTGGCCGACCTCGGCTGCGTTCATCTTGTCGATCTTGCCTTCAAACGAATAGCCCGGCTTGTCCTTGTCGTTAGCAGCGCGGATAAAAGAACCGGAAGCGTCGAGCGTGCCGCCGAGAAGAGACCCGCTAAGCGCAGTGATCTGCGCCCCAGCGGGCACAATCCGCACCCTGGCAAAGGCTCCGGCAAGCTTTACGGGGCCGAGCACGAGCGAATCCGCATCCAGGTTGCCCTCAAGCGCGGGCCACGGCGGCGAAGCTTCAGGATGCAGCCGCCCGATGAGCGAAGACAACAGCGTACTTTTCTGTTGAACGCCGAGAATTGCGCTTTGCAGATCGGCAACATCGAGCGAGTTAAAGTGCATTCTGAAACCGGGCTTACATTTTTCACCTGATGCGCAGGCGGTCTTGATAAAAAGCGCGGCTGTGCCCTTGAGCCCTCCATAGGTGAACTCGATTGGGTCCCAGACCAGTTCTTGTCTCGCGAACCGGAGCGTGGCCTGCGCAATCTGCACATGGCCGGCCAGAAAATCGGCGCGCCAGTTGGCGTTGCGCATCGTCACAGTGCCGGTGACGATATCCGTTGCCGGAGTGGCCTCAGGGATACTGGCGGGAGCCTGCACTTTGATGAGACTCGCAGGCCTGGGAGCCGTTTCACTCGAACCCGCATCCGGCTCCGGAGCGAGCGCCGGCGGAATTTGCTCCTGCATCAGCCACGGCCCGGCCACAGCCATATCCACTTGAAGCGGGTCGCCGGCGAGACCATCGAGGGCATCGGCCTGGGCCAGGCCCACAGCCTGAGTCAGTTCCCTTGCCCGCGCCATCGATACCTGACCATGCAGCTCGGCCCTGTAGCCGGCAGTTGTTACGCTCACGCTTAACGTCAAGGGAACAGTTCCGCCCAGAGGCACGGCAGTGGTACCGGCAAGGGGTGAGCCCGCCGCCTTTGAGGGTCAATCCGTCCACGGTCAGGCTGCCTGCGAGCGGGCCGGCTTCCGCTTGAGCCGGGTGCGCGTGTTTCGATCGCGGAGCTTTGGTGGCGGGAACTGGGGCGGGAATGGTGGCATCGTAGGCGATTTTTCCGCTCACCGTGCCGGACGCCTGCAGATCGGGAGCAACACCGCTGCGCACGGTTCGCAACAGGCCAAGGCCGGCGGCGACGGGGACATGGTTGAGTTCGGCGGTGAGGCGCGGAGCAGCATTGGCGCCCGGCTGATCGCCGGTGACGCTGACGCGGCCATCGCCAAGGGGCGAGCTGCAGGCCAGCTTCTCAAAGCCGCGGCGCGGGTAGTGGTAAATGAAGTCGCAGTTGGCGTCGAAGTCGAGCGGCTCGGCGGGTGCGAATTCGGCGCGGTGCACACCCTCGGCCCGCAAGCGCGTGATGACGTGAGCGGAGTCTCCCGTCCCCTCAAGATGCAGGTTGCCGGTAAGGTTGCCGCGCCAGCCTGGATCGGAGCCGAAGACAAGCCGCAAGAGCTGGCCCAACTGGGCGTCGCGCCAGTCCAGATCGAGGCGCACCGGCATGAGGTGCAGCGCGGACGCGTGCTGCATGCTGGCCTCGAGCCGCAGAACCCCGGTGTCTTCCTGGTAGAGGCTGAGATCGGTGCGGGCAGGCTGGCCGCGCAAACGGATGCGCCAGTCGCCGGGATTTTCCTGCCAGATCTCGAATTCCGCATTGACCAGCGAGAAGGGCAGCTTCTCCGCGCCTTCTTTAAAGTTGATGCGGGACTCGGTTGCCTCAAGATACGGCAGCGGAACGGCGCGGCGCGAACCGGATGCGACCGTGGCTGAACCGACCTTTGCCACCGCTGTGCGGAAGAGCGGATCGAGGTTCCACTTGCCAGGCCCGTTATGAACGATGTTGAGACTGGCCTGGTCAACGCTGATGGTGCCGATCTCAAGCCGGCCGCGCCACAGCGAAAGCAGCCGGATGGAGGCGCGCACGGTATCGGCGTGGAGAACCGGCTCGACCCCATAGGCGGGATCTTCGGCGACGTTGAGGTTGGTGATTTCGAAGCCCGGCCAGGGAAAGATGCGCAGCTCGACCGAAGAAAGGCGCACCGGGCGGCCGAGCGACTGCGAGATGAGACTGGTGATCTGGCTTTTATATCGGCTCACGCTCACCAGTGGGGGAACAAACAGCAGAAGAAGGAGAAACGCCACCAGAATCAAAATCGGCCATAGCCGCTTGCGCCAATGTTTCGGGCCCTGCCGGTGGTCGTTCATTTTATTAATTCTAGCTGCTGGCGGCTGGATGCTAGCTCTCAGCTTTCAGCTCACTGCTTTCAGCTTTTTCCGTGCTCAAGCCGGAAAAGTACGGAAACGCAGCATTAAAAGCGAAGCCGCACGGCTTGCCGCAGCAGGATGGAGCTGAGGGCTGAGAGCTGAAAGCTTTCTCTCAGTGGATCAAGTGGAACGTTCGCGACCAGCGCGTATCGCTGACGAAGTATGTCACCACGTGGAGCATCCACGACAGGCGATTGCCGAGGCCCGTCTGCAGGTACTCATCATCAGGGCTAACGAATGACCAGTAGTTGAACAGGGGCCTGCCTATGATCTTGGCGCGCGGCACAAACCCCCAAAAGCGTGAATCGGCACTGTTATGGCGGTTGTCGCCCATCATGAAGTACATTCCTGACGGAACAATAAGTTCGCCGTTGACGACGTGGTTTGAGAAATCGGTAGCCCACGTCTGAGTAATCAAGTTGCCGGGTTCGGGAACCGGCGCCACCGAGGGAAACTCGTCGAGGAAATCGCGATTCAAAATGTCTTCGGGCTCATTCGAGCCATATTCTGGCAGCGCCTGCGCCACGCCGTTGAGAATGACAACGCCATTGTGGAGCCGGA
>JBEKCW010000572.1:0-2729 GCA_050014675.1 Occallatibacter sp.
ATGCCATTATTCTTCGCGAATTACGCATGCCGCTGCTGCGACCGTTTGAGACCAGCTTCGGCGTCACCCGCAACCGGCGCGTTCTGCTGGCCGAGATTCAGTCAGAGGGATTGATCGGCTGGGGCGAGTGCACAGCGGGCGAGCGGCCGCATTTCTCCGGCGAGTCGACTGATAGCGCGTGGGCGGTGATTACACAAGAGCTTGGGCCGATGCTGGCCGCCGAGAATCCTCAGCATGGCGGCGACTGCCCACGGATCTTTTGGCGCGTGCGCGACAATCGCATGGCCAAGGCCACGCTTGAAAACGCAATCTGGGATCTTGAAGCGCAACGCGAAGGCATTTCGCTCTCGCGGCTGCTGGGTGGCGTGCGCGACGTGATTCCGTGCGGCGTTTCGCTGGGCATTCAGCCGTCGATTCCTGAATTGCTGGCGGTGATCGAGCGCGAGCTGGAGGCCGGATACCAGCGCATCAAGCTGAAATGCAAGCCGGGATGGGACGTTGAGGTATTTGAACGGGTGCGCAATCGTTGGCCGGGGATAACGCTGAACTGCGACGCCAACTCGGCCTACCGCCTGCACGACGCCGACCACATTCAATCGTTCGACGCATTCGACCTTCTCATGGTCGAGCAGCCGCTGTGGCACGACGATTTCTACTTCCACGCATTGCTGCAAAAGCGGATGAATACGGCCATTTGCCTGGACGAATCGATTCACAACCGGCGCGACGCGCTGGCCGCGATCGAAATGGAGTCGTGCAGGATCATCAACATCAAGCTGGGCCGCGTGGGCGGATTCAGTGAGGCGATCGCGGTGCCTAATGTGGCGCAGGAGCGGGGAATTCCGGTTTGGTGCGGCGGCATGCTCGAGACAGGCGTGGGCCGCTCGCATAACATTGCTCTCTCGACTCTCGAGAACTTTACGCTGCCCGGCGATGTGTCGGCCTCGTCCCGCTACTTTGCCGAGGACATCATCGAGCCTGAGGTGACGGTCTCGCGCAAGGGCGAGATTACGATTCCCGATGCGCCCGGCCGCGGCTATGAGGCAAAGACGGATTTGATCGAGCGCCTCACGGTGCGCAAGGAGATGATTCGCGCCTTTGAGCTGGTGGGCTAAAAGTCGGCTCTGCCGGCAGCGGTCTGCTCCATTAGACTAGGAAAGCATCTTTTGGAGGCATTCCCCGTGAAACAACTTTGTCGTAGCACATCTCTGTTTTTGCTTGTGGTGTCGGCGCTTGGCGCCGGCACCCAGTTTAGTGACGCGCAAAGCGCTGCGTCGAGCGGCGCGGAAAAGCCGGTGGCTCTGCTGCCCGGCCTAGACAAGCAGTTGATGGATACCACTGCGGATGCCTGCGTGAACTTTGCCCAATATGCCTGTGGCAATTTCTCCAAGCTGTATTCGATTCCCGCAGACATGCCCAGCTATGGCTCGTTCTACATTATTTATGACCACACCGAGTCTGTAGTTCACCAGATGCTCGACAAGCTGGCCGATAAAAGCGCGCAGCACACGGCAAACGAGCAGAAGATCGGCGACTATTACGCGAGTTGCATGGACGAGAATGCGGTTCACGCCGAGGGATTAAAGCCATTGCACCCGGAGTTCGATCGCATTGCTGCGATCACCGACAAAAAACAGCTTACCGAGCTGCTGGCGCATTACCAACTCATCAACGTGAACGCGTTTTTCAACTACGGCGAGCAGCAGGACTTCAACGACGCGACCAAGCAGATTGCGTCAGTCGATCAAGGCGGTCTCGGATTGCCTGAGCGCGACTATTACTTTCGCACCGGCGACGCGGCAGACAAGACGCGCAAAGAATATGTGGAGCACATAGCAAACATGCTTCACCTGGCGGGCGAACCGGCTGATAAGTCGGCGACCGATGCCCAGAAGATCATGACGCTTGAGACCGCGCTGGCCAAAATCTCAATGGACGTGACTTCGCGGCGCGATCCGCACAGCGTTTATCACATGATGACGGTGGCCAAGTTAATCGAACTGGCTCCGGGAATTGACTGGATCGGATTTCTTGCAGATACCGGAGTCGCGGGCGTCGGCGAACTGAACGTCGCGAATCCTGATTTCTTCAAGGGAATGCAAGCCCTGCTCGAAAGCACCGACATCGATACGATTAGAACATATCTGCGCTGGCAGTTGATCAGCTCCATTCCCGGTTACGATTTGCCGCAGGCAATGGATGAAGAGGATTTTGATTTCGGGGGCCGCAAGCTTATCGGACAGCCCGAGCAACGTGCGCGCTGGAAGCGCTGCACAGCGGCGACCGAGGCAGCGCTGGGCGAAGCGGTGGGCCAGGTTTACGTGGCTTCGCAATTCCCCGCGTCGAGCAAGGAATATGCGCTGCAGATGGTGCATGACATCGAAGCAGCTATGGGCCGCGAAATCGACAACCAGGCCTGGATGAGCGCTGAGACCAAGGCCAAGGCCAAGGTGAAACTGCACATGGTTGCGGACAAGATTGGGTATCCCGACCAATGGCGCGATTATTCGAAGCTGGAAGTGATTCGCGGTGACGCCATGGGCAATTCGTGGCGAGGCAGCGAATTTGAGAACAAGCGCCAGTTGGCGAAGATTGGCAAGCCGCTTGATCGGGCCGAATGGATCACGACCCCGTCGACCGTGAACGCCTTTTACAATCCGACGATGAACGATATCAACTTTCCGGCAGCGATTCTGCAGTCGCCGCTTTACGATCCGCAGGCCACCGAC
>JBEKCW010000573.1:0-2705 GCA_050014675.1 Occallatibacter sp.
CAGATGACGGGGGAGGGGATGGAGCGAAGGCGCTTCCATGCGAAGACCACGCCCAGCGCCAGACCGTGCAACGCGCCCCAGATGAGGAAGCTCCACGAGATGCCGTGCCAAAGGCCGCCGATCATAAAAGTGAGAAGAAAGGCATAGCTGTATGAGGCGACGGGATATTTGCGGCGCTTGGGCAAGAAATCGAACAGGTAGTCGCGCAGCCACTCTGAGAAGGTGATGTGCCAGCGACGCCAGAATTCGGCCACGTTGACCGCGAGGTAGGGGCGGCGAAAGTTTTCGGGCAATTCGATGCCGAGCAGGAGGGCCGCGCCGCGGGCAATGTCGGTGTAGCCCGAGAAGTCAAAGAAGAGCTGAAGCGCGTAACCGTAGACGGCAATCAGAATCTCGGAGCTGGAATAGAGGGCCGGAGTGTCAAAGACGCGGTTGACCAGGTTGTTGGCGAGGAAATCGGCAATCAGGAGCTTCTTGACCAGGCCGGTGCCGATGAGCAACAGGGCTTGGCCGGCCGCTTCGGGGGTAAGCGTGAATGGGCGGGAAAGTTGCGGCAGCAGGTTGCGCATGCGCGGGATGGGCCCGGCGGTGATGGAGGGGAAAAAGAGCGCGCCGGCGAGATAGTCGAGCAGGCTGCGGGTGGGGGCCATCTCGCGCAGGTAAAGGTCGATGGTGTAGGTAAGCGACTGAAAACAATAGAACGAAAGGCTCAGAGGGAAAAGCCACTGCCAACGTGACCCGGTGAGGATCGGGAGTAGCTTGAGGCTGGCAAGGACTCCGACGTTGACGAGGACCGAGAGGCCTACCAGCAGCCTGCGCGTGGCCTGGCGTTGAGAGCGGCCGAGCCCGAGGCCAATGAAGTAATCGGCGATTGCACAAAACGGCAGAGCCAGGTAGACGAGGCTGAAGTGCGCCAGAAAGAACAGGTTGGCGAGCGCCAGGAGGCTGAGCCGGAGCCGCCGCGAACCGGCCGCGACCCAGTAGAGAAGACACACTGCGGCAAGGAAGACGTAAAAAGGCGCTGCGCTGACCTGCATGGTATGACAGGCTTCAAGCCAAGATTACCGGACATCTGGAAGGAAAATCTGGGTCCGGTCTAGATGGTATTTTTCCTTGGAATCCACTTTATCACGGTGCCGATTGACGGATGGCCGTGCAGGAAGGGCGCGGCCGGAACAACTAAAACGGTGAATGGGCCCATGGGAAGGGAGAACGCGTAAGGCAATTTTGGACATAGCCGGGTTAAATTGGACCGAAAAGCACCAAAATCAGTGCGGTTTATTCGCCTTATTTTCAATTATTTACCGATAAGAACCTTGCAAAATCCGAGGATTTGGGGGGTCGATTTAGTAGAATAACCGAATGGTTGAACGACAGAAATCGCGTATTACGAACGGCAAACGATCGGTGTGGTTCTGGGTGACGGGAGCAGCTTTATCCCTCACCGTGGCCGCAGTTTTCTTTGCCGACTCTACGTTGACGGTGCAAGCGTACACGCCGCTTGCCCGCCCTGCCGCTACCCTTCCCCCAACCGCGCCGAGAGATATCGAAACAGGCATTGTGTCCGCGCCGGCGAAGAAGAAGCCGGTTACCGCGGCCGATGCACTGAGGGGAATCGCCACCTGGTATGGCAAGGTGCTGAACGGGCGCCGGACGGCCAGCGGCGAGCGGTTCAATATGATGGCCATGACCTGCGCCCACAAGTCGCTGCCATTCGGCACGCTGGTGAAGGTGGTGGATCTCGACACCGACCGGTCGGTGGTGGTGCGGGTAACTGATCGCGGAGAGCTGCCGGGGAACCACGTGGTGGATCTGTCTTACGCAGCGGCCCGGGAGCTTGGCACGCTGAAGACCGGCGTGGCGAACGTCCGGCTGGAAGTGATCGGGGAGCTGGAGTCGAAGCCGTAACCGGGCGACCTGAACTTAGAGAGCGAGCGGGGCGATCCAGAGGATCGCCCCGCTCGCTTTTTGCGGCCTGGCTGCGGATCCAGGCTCTCGCTCGGCTATTTGACCCTTGTGATCGGCAGGTGCGGGCGCGGACGCCCGCACCGACAACCGGCCTGGAGGCCGGCGCTACTGCAAACTGGCGCTACTGCAGTTGGGCTTCTGCGCCTTTGCCGTCGTCGGCTACGGTGAAGATGATTGCGTGGGCTTCTCGGGTGAGCGGAGCCGGCTTGGAGTTGATGAGGACACTTCCCTTCTCCGGATTCCAGCCGTAGACCTCGGCTCGGATTTGTTTCCACCACGCGTGATACGAACCCTGGTGCGCGCCGATGGTGATGTGCAGGCCATCTTTGGCTACCTGGCAACTGAAACTGATGCGCAGGTAGGCGCCCTTCTTGTAGGCGAAGCTCTTACCGTCGTCCTGGTAGAGCTGGCCCGCGCAGTTGTCGCCAGCCGCGCCTTTATCGCCGATATAGAAGCGGAGGGTGAGGGGCCCATTCGGAGTCTCCGAGGTGCTTTCGACGAGCGGCTCCATGGGCAGAATGGCGCCGGCCCGTACGTAAACCGGAAGATCGGCCAGCTTTGGTGAGACGCTGGTGGAATAGGTGACTGGGCGGTCGGGGGCTCCAGGGACTGGCGGATCGGGTGGAGGCAGCTTGACCGGTTCGCCGGTCCAGAAGTCGTACCAGGCCGCGGTCGGAAGCTCGACCGAGTAGTCGTCAAGTTCCTCAGGGTACGGTGAGGGCGCGATCAGCAAGTCA
>JBEKCW010000574.1:0-2698 GCA_050014675.1 Occallatibacter sp.
ATACCCCTTAATCCATCGGGTGCAGTGCGGGTAAAATGCCTTGGGGTCATCGGACCACCAGATGATACGGACGCGGAAGGAGCGGCCGCTCATGGCGACGCCGGAGATGACAGAGTAAGATCCATCGCTACTGGTGGTGATGGATTTGAATTCGTCGATCTTGAATACTTGTGTGCGGCCCTTCCTGGTGCTGTCGAAGAACCGACAGGCCTCGGCTTCGCAGGTTCGCTGGATGCGGTAGACGTCAATGGTGACCGGCTGCTGCGATATGTTTTTGTACTCCACGGCAATTTTTCCGGAAACGGGCGGATACTCCTTTGAACCGCCGAGAGCTGTGGCAAATCCGAAGTGAGTGTCTCGAGTTAGCTCGGTTGCCTGGATGCAGTTTGTAGTACAAGGTTTGGCTTGATTTACTGTCCAGGCTATTTCTACAGGTGCGGATGCATCTATCTGGGCGGTGTAGGTCTCGCCGGGATTCAAGACCACACCCGACTTGATGGGGATGTGCCTGACCGCCGCTGGAGCGGCGGCTACCAGGACTAACAGCAAGAAGGGGATCGATCGTATCTTGCTCTTGAGGCTCCTCGCGGGTTGATGATAGCGCGAGCTGCGTACTTTCGCCGCGAAAATCCGCCGCGGCGGACGGCGAGGGTGAGGCACCAGGCGCCTTGGAGTGGGCCTGTGTGCGGGCCCGGAGGCCCACACGACAACCGGTCTACCACCCCAGCGAATACGAATCATTCGCCGGGGACCCCGGGCTGGAGCCCGGCGCTACTCTACCAACGCGTCCGCGATTGAGAGGTGTTCATCGAGCGCTGCGATGCCCAGGTCAAGTTCCTCTTTGGTCACGATTAACGGCGGCGCGATGACGAAGTGGCTTACCCATGATTGGATTGAGACGCCCTGGGCCATCATCTTTGCGGCAATCTGATCGACGACGAGAGGTTTGCCTTCTACCTTCTCGCGCATGGTGTTGAAACCCTGCTTTGTCGTACGGTTCTTGACCAGTTCGACGGCGAAGAAGAGGCCGAGGCCCCGAACGTCGCCGATTGATACGTGTTTTGCTTTGAGGTCCTCAAGTTTCTCGCGAACGTAGGGCTCGAGCGAAGCTGCGCGCTCAACGAGGTCAAGTCGCTGCATCTCTTCAATGGTGGCAACGGCGGGGCCGAGGGTGAGCGGGTGCGCCTCATAGGTGTGGCCGTGCGAGAAATAGTGCTCCTCAAAATAATCGGCGATGGCTGCGGTGGTGGCGCAGAGACCGAGCGGGATGTAAGCCGAAGTGATGCCCTTGGCGGTGACGAGGATGTCGGGTTTCACGCCCCAATGATCCATAGCGAACCATTTGCCAGTGCGGCCCCAGCCGGCCATCACTTCATCGGCAATCATCAGCACGCCGTGGCGATCGCAGATTTCGCGCAGGCGCGGGAAGTACTCGGGCGGCGGAATGAGGACGCCGTTAGTGCCCACAACAGGCTCGACGATGATGGCGGCAACGTCGCTCTCATTGCGAATCATGTGCTCGATGTAGTCAGCGCAGGCGATGTTGCAGCCGGGATAGGTGTGCTTGATGGGGCAGTCGTAGCAATTTGTCTCAGGCGCGAAGACCACGCCGCCGCCTTTGCCACCCGGCTCCATGGCCCAGCGGCGCGGGTCGCCGGTTGCGGCAATGGAGCCCATTGTCGATCCGTGATAGGAGCGGTAGCGCGAGATGATTTTGGTTTTGCCGGTGTACATGCGCGCGATTTTGAAGGCGGCTTCATTGGCCTCGGTGCCGCTGGTGGCGAAGAAATATTTGTTGAGGCCTTCAGGGAGAACTTCAAGCAGCTTGGCGCTGAGGCGGGCGCGTGCCGAGGTGGCGTAGCCCGGCGCCGCATAGCAAAGTTCGCGGGCTTGCTCGGCGATGGCTTCAATAACGCGAGGGTTTTTGTGGCCGAGATTGACGCACATTAGCTGCGAGCTGAAGTCGAGGTAGCGTTTGCCGGCGCCGTCAGTGAACCAGCAGCCTTCGGCATCGGCGATATGGAGGGGCTTCCATGTTTTCTGAAAGCGCCAGGTGCCGTAGTTGTTCTCGCGCGTGATAGCGGAGATCTGTTCTGAAGTCAGTGTGTCGGTGGGGGAAGGGTTGCTCATCGCGGCCTCCGTAGATTTTCATCGTAGCAGCCAAGTTGCTGGCAGTATTTTATGGGCGTCCGAAGCGGCCTGAGGGGTATCCCCCCTCCCCCACAAAGTGAAGTTAAGTGGTTTATTTTCAGTCGTGTGTACCTTTAATCACTCGCTGTAACCCCATGAAAACAAAAGAGTTGATTCGTAAAATACTCATAAATAAGGGCTTGCGGATCCGAAGGGCAGCGGTTTTGGTGCGACGTGGCAATGATTTCTTTTTCCCCGTTTTGAATGTACCGCAGAAGGAGGAAATTACCTGCAATTCCGGCGGAATAATTCGGATCGATTCGCCGGTGGGGTGAGAGTTTTGCATTCCTCACAGTACACGGGAGACGCCAGAACGGGCGGCTCTCGGAATGCTAACTGAGCGCCAGTGGCGGCAACTTCAAAGCTACGTTAGCAACGTTTGTCTGCAACCCACGAAGGAGAGAGCCATCGTTTGGTATCAGAAGTCCCTCACCGGGAATGTATGCCCCAGTGCAATTGGAGTCGAGCATTTCGATGCTCAACCGCGAAAGCAGGGCGTATTGGGTAT
>JBEKCW010000575.1:0-2693 GCA_050014675.1 Occallatibacter sp.
GCGAGCGAACCTGAACTGGCAGCCGGTCTGCTTGAGTTGAAGCGCGAGCTTGAAAGCAATTCCGCCCTTGCCGCGCGCATTCGCTCGAAGTACAAGATGAAGAACACCACCGGATACTCGCTCAATGCGTTTCTCGATTTCGCGACGCCGGTAGAGATTTTCAGCCATCTGCTCATCGGCGCGGAAGGCACGCTGGCCTTTATTGCCGAGGCGGTGCTCGAGACGGTTCCCGACCTGCCGGTGAAGTACACCGGCCTGTTGCTGTTTCCCAGCATTCATTCAGCGTGCGAGGCGATCGTGCCCCTGCGCGAAGCAGGCGCAGCCGCGCTGGAGCTGATGGATCGCGCCTCCATGCGCTCGGTGGAAGGCAAACCGGGCATGCCGGCGCAGATTCAGGGATTGCCTGAAGGAGCAGCCAGTTTGCTCGTGGAATTCCAGACAGCCAATGTCGCGGCAGCCAATGAGAATGCGGCCAAGGCGCAGGCAGCGGTGGCCGGATTAGAGTTGTTGGCCGAACCTCTGTTTACCAGCGACCCGGCCGAACAGGACAAGCTATGGAATATCCGCAAGGGGATGTTCCCATCGGTTGGTGCAGTGCGCGCCGCTGGAACAACCGTCATCATCGAGGACGTGGCCTTTCCGCTGGAGCACCTGGCGGATGCCGCTGTCGACCTCACGCATCTGTTCGAGAAACACGGATACACCAATGCCATCATCTTCGGCCACGCCAAGGATGGCAACCTTCACTTCGTCATCACCCAAGGCTTCAACACCGAAAAAGAGACGGAGCAGTACCGGGCATTCATCGACGATGTGGTAAAGGTTGTGGTCCAAAAGTACGACGGCGCGCTCAAGGCCGAGCACGGCACGGGCCGAAACATGGCGCCGTTCGTCGAGACCGAGTGGGGCCCCGAAGCCTACGCCGTCATGCAGCAGCTCAAGCAGATGGCTGACCCTGACAACCTGCTCAATCCCGGCGTAATCATCAATCCCGATCCGCAGGCACACATGGCCGACCTGAAAAGGATGCCGGTGGTTGAGGCGGAAGTAGACAAGTGCATTGAGTGCGGCTACTGCGAGCCGAAGTGCCCCAGCCGCGATCTCACGCTGACTCCGCGCCAGCGCATCGTGGTGCGGCGCGAGATGCAGCGCTTGAAAGATAGCGGAACGCATGAGGCCTACGACGCCTTGAACCACGACTTTCCATATATGGCTCTGGACACATGCGCCGTAGACGGGCTTTGCGCCACTGCGTGTCCGGTTTCGATTGACACGGGCAAGTTGACCAAGCGCTTCCGCCAGATTCGTCACACGGAAATGGCCAACCGAATCGCGCTGGTGCTTGCCAAGAACATGGGGCTGATGGAGATTGGCGCGCGCTTTGCGATGGGCGCCGGCCATCTGACACAGAAAGTATTTGGGCTTGGCTTCATGCGCGGCATTACCCGGATACTCGACAAGGCATCGCGGGCATTGATGGATGAGGCCTTCTGGCAATGGTGCGCGGAGATGCCGCGGCCGCGGCGCGGCGCTGTTCCTGTTCGCGCGATTGCACAGCCTGACGCCGTCTATTTCCCGGCATGCATTTCGCGCATCATGGGCGCGCTCCCCGGCGAGCAGCAGGAAACTTCGACCATGCAGGCCCTGTTGAACATCGCGGACCGCGCCAGTGTGAAGCTCCGGGTCCCTGAAGACACCCGTGGCAACTGCTGCGGCGTTCCTTTTTCTTCAAAGGGCTTTGAAGCCGCGCACGCGGCCGCAGTCAACCACACTGTTGCCAACTTCTTCCGCTGGTCAAACGGCGGGGAGCTGCCGATTGTGGTCGACACCAGCCCCTGCACCTACGGGTTAAAGACGGCCCGCCCCGATCTGACGCCGGAGAACCAGGCAAAGTTCGACAAACTGAGAATTCTGGACTCGGTGGAGTTTGCACACGATGCGCTTCTGCCCAGGTTGCCCATCAAGCGCAAGGTTCACTCCGTTGCGCTGCACCCTGTTTGCTCTGCGGCGAAGATGGCGATTGTGCCCAAGCTGGTGAAGATATCAAGTGCCTGTAGCGATAACGTGGTCGTCCCGCGCGACGCAGGCTGCTGCGCGTTTGCTGGGGATCGGGGCTTTCTGTTTCCGGAATTAACGGCGTCCGCCACAGCAACAGAGGCCGCGCAGGCAACTGAAGCCGAGCACAGCGGCTATTTCTCCAGCAGCCGTACCTGCGAAATAGGCATGACACGCGCCACCGGCAAGGTCTACCAGTCCTATCTCCATCTGCTCGACTTCGCCTCGCGCCCGTAAGTCCATTCCAATGAAGCCAGGCGCTGCGACGCAACTGATCTGTTGAACAGTGCATCGAAGAATGCTGTTGGCAATTTCTTGTCGTCCGTGCCATCTACGAGACTCGGCAAGGCGAATTCAAATGAGCCGCGAGCGATGCGGTTCCTTTGCAATCGGTTGGACTGGAAAACTGTCAGTTCCGGGGGCCGGACAGTCCGAATTTCCAATTTCTCTCGCCGATCAATTTCATCATTCACTCGCGGGGAGCTCGGGCATTTTCCGGAGCGATAGTCCGCGTTCCCTCGCGTTGCAAGGTGTTTCACCCATCGTTCGGAGTCGGCTCTGCAGACCTCAATTGCCATTGGTTTGGTAATTGCCGAAGCTTCGTTCACGACTTTCTTACACGGATCAATGTAAGAGTT
>JBEKCW010000576.1:0-2671 GCA_050014675.1 Occallatibacter sp.
CCGCTTTCGCCGTTCAACCTTCCGGTTAACCGTCCGGTTCGATCCCGAAGGCGGTAGCCGGCACAAAACGGGGCAATTCTCCGGTTCAGGTTTTCGCTAAATATCTACTTGCAAATTGCAAACACATCTTTTAGCCTCGTCTATCAGCATAAGTATCATGGTCTCGCGCCGCGTGGCTGTTGATCCCCAGGGACAGACGGATCGATTGGCCACCTGCATTCCCCTTATTTCTCTGCACCCGATCTATCAATTATTAGATGTTCCGGCTTAATCTTTGGCCACTTAATGCAAATCGCCGAGAACTTTCAGCCCTCGCAAACTAAAACCGCTGTTTGGCTATTCCGCAAGGAGTCAATGACATGGCACTACCGCAAGTTCTCCCCGCAACGTCTTCACGCCTCAACCCGCAAATGATCATGTCAAAGCTGTTCGCCGCAGTTTTGGTGTTGAGCTTTTGTGCCTTCGCGGCAGGAGCGCGTGGGCAGTCTGCCGACCGCGTACCCCAGTCTTTCGATCCCGCCCCGTCGGCGGTGCTGCAGGGGCATCACCCGCAGTGGGCGGTGGAAGCGAACGACGTTGGCGCGATTGACCCCAACAAGGGTTTCGACAATGTGACGCTGACCCTGGCGCGGTCGCCCGAAGAGCAGAAGGCCTTTGACCAGCTTGTCGAGGATCAACGGAATCCGAAGTCGCCGCAGTTTCACCATTGGCTTACGCCGATCGAAATCGGCGCGCAATATGGCGTGTCGGACCACGACATTGCCCAGGTGAGCGGATGGCTTGAAAGCCAGGGGCTGCATGTGAACCTGGTGTCGCCAACCAGGACCTTCATTTCGTTTGGCGGCACGGCTTCGAGCCTGGAGCGGGCTTTTGGCGCTCCGCTGCACAACTACAAGGTGGCAGGTGAAGACCGGTTCTCAATTGTGTCGGACCCAATGGTCCCGCCGGCGCTTGCGCCGGTCATTCTGTCGATTCGCGGGCTGTCAACCGCACCGGAGCGGCCGCAGCACATCTCGCGTTTACAACAGATGGCCAAACCGGATATCTACCTGGGCGCCGGTGACAACATCGTTGGTCCGGCCGACTTCGCCAAGATCTACGATTTGCCCACTAGCGAGACCGGAGCTGGCGTTACCATCGGCATCGTTGGCGAGGCGCGCGTAAACAGCGCCGACATCACCAATTTCAACACCTTGCTGGGCACGACCATGGGCACGGCCACCGAGGTAGTACCCACCGCGTACGGTGGCGTCGATCCCGGCCCGGCTTTGACATCGGAACCAAGCTGCCTCACGCCCACGAATACGTGCAGCGCCGCGGTAAACGACTATCTGGATGCCCAGGGTGAGGCCACGCTCGATGAAACGCGGTCGGGCTCTGTTGCCCAAGGCGCCAGCATTCTTCTGGTTACAGCCACCAGTAACAGCGGCGGCATTACCGATGACGCCGAGTACCTTACGGAAACCGCCGGGCCACCGGCACAGATCATGAGCATCAGCTTTGGCGGATGCGAAGCGGACGCTACAGGAGCTGTCAGCGGCTGGAGCTCACTATTCGAGGATGCCGCGGCGGAGGGCATTTCGGTCTTTGTGTCGTCGGGCGACAGTGGTGCGGCCGGATGCGACACCCACGGCGCCGCTCCGCCATCAACACCGGGCGTGGCGAGCCCCAACTACCTTTGCTCTCCTGCGTACGAAACCTGCGTAGGCGGCACAGAATTCAACGATGCCAGCGATTACTCGACTTACTGGAACAGTTCTAACGGCACCGGCTATGAGTCGGCTAAGGGCTACATTCCAGAGGGAGCATGGAACGATCCCGGAACCGCGCCATCGTCACTTGAGGTCGGTTCATCCGGCGGCGGGGTTAGTTCGGTTATTGCTACTCCTTCATGGCAAACAGGCACCGGCGTACCTTCAGCAAGGGCCGGCCGCTATACGCCTGATGTGGCATTTACTGCATCTGCAGACCACGAAGGATACCTGGTGTGCATGGCAGCTTACGGCGGCGCCTGCAACAATGGATACATCGAAGTTTTTGGCGGAACGTCGGCATCGGCGCCTGACATGGCGGGCATTGCAGCGCTGCTCGACCAGGCGGAAAGCGCTGCTCAGGGCAATATCACGCCCAGTTTCTATGCTGCTGCCGCGGCCTATCCAAGCGCATTCCACGATGTGACGGTGACTTCGAGCGGAGTAAGCGGGTGCGCTGTTACCACTCCGAGTATGTGCAACAACAGCATCCCGGGTCACACCACTCTCACCGGCGGAACACAAGGGTATCTTGTACAGACCGGTTATGACGAGGTGACAGGCTGGGGATCTCTTGACGTAACAGCGTTCATCGAGGCTTACGAGGCGCTGTCTTCAATTTCAATATCGACGCCGACAGTGACCGTAACTCCGACCACCAACCCCATCACTTACACTGAAGCGCTTACGGTGAACGTGACTGTGAGCGGCAGCAACGGTACGGCAACCGGGTCGGTGAAGTTGACCAGCGGAAGCTACACATCGTCAGCGGCAACGCTTTCGTCGGGATCTGCCAGTATCAGTGTCCCCGGCAGCTCGCTGCCGACGGGCAGTGACACGCTAACGGTGACCTACACTCCGGACACCGCGAGCTCGTCGATTTACAACAGTGCGTCGGGCACGGCGACTGAGACCGTGAA
>JBEKCW010000577.1:0-2659 GCA_050014675.1 Occallatibacter sp.
ACAAAGATGGTGAGAAGCTCGGGGGGAATGACCGCGGGGGACTCGCCATAAACCCGCTCCGCCTCGGCGAGCGCCTGTTCGGCTTCGCGGATCTTTCCGCGATCGAGAAAATAATTAAGGGCAAAGAGCCGAAGCAGCAGTCCCTGGCGGCCGCTGCGGATGCCGGCTGCCGCCCGCTGGATGGCGACGATGTCGTAGTCCCTTGGCCGCATCGAGGTTATCTGGCTGGAGCCAATTTCGGCCATGGCGATCTGAAAATCGGCCCAGGCGCCGCCGGAGAGGAGCTGCAGAATGCTGGCGCCGTCGGAGTAGCAGCTATTGGTGCGGAATGGCAGCAGGTTGCCGATGGCGAGCGCCAGGCTCCATGCGCCGAACAATGCGAGCAGTCCGCAGGCCTGGACGGGCGAGTGGCTGGGTGCATCGAGCGCAATGACCAGTGCCAGGCTGCCGGTGACCACGTTGATCAGCGAGCCCGCCGCCAGCATGGAGATGTATCTCCAGCGCGCCAGGTGAGCGGACGCGGGCACGATGCCCGTGGCTCCTCCGGCGAGCAGGAACCCCTTGGGGCTGAATTTGAACGTCCACTTGCCTTCGCGAATGCGCCACTGGAACGGCCCGATGAGGAACGTGCGCAGCTTCATTCCGCAGGCCAGGCCCACGGCGGCATGGCCCAGCTCATGGACGCTGATAATGGCAAAGACGATCAGCAGACTGACTGCAGTCCGCGACAAGGTGCTTTCAAGGCCGTGGACGCCGCTGGCCTTCATCCACCCCATCCACCATAGATAGGCGGGAAAAGTAAGGGCGAACATACACACTTCGGCAATCTTGTTCACGAAGTTGAAGGTCCAGTCCCCGGGAAGCGATTCGTGCTCGTGCGCTTTGGCAGCGCTGCCGGCGGCCTTCGGCCGGGGCGCGAAAGCGACGACTCCGACTACGCCGAGCACCAGCACGACCAGAAAGCTGCCCGCTATGGGGCGATGAGCAAGGATCGTCGGCAGCAAGGCTACCAGCACGTACAGCGCGCTCGCCGCCAGCCCCCAGCCTCGCGCAGAGGATTTTGCCCGCAGCGTGTTCCACCAGGCCGCGGCAAACACAACAGCGCTGGCCGCGAACAGAGCGCCAACCAGCAGGGTGTTGAATGAAATGTGAGCGGATTGCCGGAATATTGAACTCAGGACGGGCCAAAAACCGATGCGGAAGCAGATGATGGCTGTGAGTGCGAATACCCAACACAGGCTCTTTCTCAGTGTCAGCATTATGCGTATCGCTTTCCTGAGATAACGCTACGCCGATGGTCACTCGAAGTGAATTACGCATGGGTGTGCCTGGGGCAAACTTTCATGCGGGGCCGGCATGACCCTTATGCGCCATCAGATTTGCCGGCGTGACGGTCTCGGGCCAGCCGGGCGCTTTAGCCGATCCGCAGCACCGTGCGCATGAACAAAATCGTTGCGATTACGAAATTGCTTTTTGCCTCCATGAAATGCAGAACATCTCAGGATCGTGATCCGGGGTCAACTCTGGTGTATTCTCTTGACAAATCCACCCGAAAGCTCACAAAAGTCAATTGCAAAAGCGCGGTATTAAGACGTGACTTCCAGAATTCTTCATTACGGCTTAGACAAATGCCATAAGCTTGCAGTCCTCAGGGACGCCGGATTCCTGGTGCAAGACTGTGGCGTTTCTATCTCGCAGCTTCATTCCGCACTCCTGGTGGCTGGGGAAGTGGATGCAGTTGTGTTTACCGAGAACGACGACGTTGAGCCGGATAAGGTGATCTCCGTCGTCAGGTCCGCTTCAATGGCTCGTCTGGTGCTCTTCCAAAGCGGGCATCGGCGTTACGATGAAACCGGGTTCGATCTTGTCTTCCCGACACTCGTAGACTCGCGCCAATGGCTGAAAGGCATCGAATCGCAAATCGAGCAGAGACGAGGCATAAGGCCTGCCCGAAGGCAGGTATTCGCTCTCGTCCAACAGCCAAACAATCAAGATGCGTAAGCGGGATGAATTTTGGTTGGTATGCCAGGCCATTCCAATTAGAGATGTGCGATAAGTGCATTTTTGAATGCAGCTGGGCTTATGTCGCTCGAATGAGAGCGATATCCTGTGCCGCGGCCCATTGGTTGATATCCTGACGAGTTAGAGCGGTGGCCATCAGGTCAGGAAACTGGTCGGGCGTGCATGCGAAGACCGGGCAATCCATGGCGGCGATCTTTCCCGCATGATCGGCGTTGTAACCCGGGTGACCGTCGTCAGAGAGAGCAAGCAGTACGATGACGTTGACACCGGCCTGCTTCAGCGCGGCTACGCGAGCCAGCATCGATTCGGCGTTGCCGCCTTCGTAAAGATCGGTGATGAGAACCAGATGTGTGCTGGCGGGTTGCACGACCTGCTGCTCGCAGTAGGCCAGAGCCGCGTTGATGTCAGTGCCGCCTCCGAGTTGCACGCCGAAGAGCACTTCAACCGGATCGCTGAGCTGATCGGTGAGGTCGAGAATGGCGGTATCGAAGCAGATGAGCTTGGTCCCGATGCCTGGAACCGACGCCATGACGGCCGCAAAGATGGACGCATAGACAACCGAAGAAGCCATCGATCCGGACTGATCGATGCAGAGAATCACGTGATCGAGATTGGCCAGCGTCTTGGATTTGCGGGA
>JBEKCW010000578.1:0-2653 GCA_050014675.1 Occallatibacter sp.
CGACGGGCAAGGAAGCGGTGAATGCAACGCTGCCGGTTTCGCTGACCATGATTCGCTGCCTTCGCGACTACGGCGAGCGCACAGGCATGGCCGTCGGCTTCAAGCCGGCGGGCGGGATACGGACAGCAAAACAGGGACTCGATTGGCTTGCACTGATGAAGGACGAGCTCGGCCGTTCGTGGCTTGAGCCATCGCTGTTCCGATTTGGCGTGAGCGGCATGCTGGCCGACGTTGAGCGCCAGCTCGAGCATTATCTGACAGGCCGTTATTCAGCGGCATATCGCCACCCGATTGCGTAGAGGGATAGCTGCGTAGAGGAATTGGAAGGAGACCGTGTGAGCATAGCGGAAAAGTTCTACTCGATGGAGTACGGAGCCGCACCGGAAGATCCGAAGGAAGCCGTTGCATGGCTCGATCGCCATCATCGCCGCTTCGACGAGTTCATCGGCGGCCAATGGGTCAAGCCAATCAGCGGCGAGTACCAGACGACCAGCGACCCTTCAAGCGGCGAGACTCTTGCCGAAGTGGCGAAGGGGAATATTGAGGACGTGAACGCAGCGGTGGCTGCTGCGCGCAAGGCGCAACCCGCATGGCAGGCGCTGAGCGGGCACGAGCGCGCACGTTTCCTGTATGCGCTCGCGCGGCAGGTGCAAAAGCATTCGCGTCGACTCGCAGTTCTGGAGTCCATGGATAACGGCAAGCCGATCCGCGAGAGCCGCGACATCGATATCCCGCTTGTGGCGCGCCATTTTTATCATCACGCCGGCTGGGCGCAACTGCTGGAGACCGAGTTTCCGAACTACACCGCGTGTGGCGTAGTGGGGCAGGTGATCCCATGGAATTTTCCGCTGCTCATGTTTGCGTGGAAAGTAGCACCGGCGCTGGCGGCGGGCAATACGGTGGTGATCAAGCCGGCAAAATATACGCCGCTGACGGCGCTTGCATTTGCGGAGCTCGCGATGGAAGTGGGCCTGCCTCCGGGCGTGCTCAACGTGCTCACCTGTGACGCAAAGAATGGGCAGGCGTTGTGCGAGCATCCGGACGTGGACAAGATTGCCTTCACCGGTTCTACGGAAGTGGGCCGGATCATTCGCAAGGCGACGGCGAGCTCACCGCGGAAGATTTCACTCGAGCTCGGTGGCAAGTCGCCGTTCGTGGTCTTCGACGACGCGGATATTGATTCCGCCGTCGAAGGGCTCGTCGATGCCATCTGGTTCAACCAGGGACAGGTATGCTGCGCGGGTTCGCGCTTGCTCGTACAGGAGCGTGTCGCGGAGACGCTGTATTCGCGCCTGAAGGCACGCATGGAGACGCTGCGCGTAGGGCATCCGCTGGATAAGTCGATCGACATTGGCGCGATTGTTTCGCCCGTGCAACTGGACACCATCAAAAAAATGGTCGACGCGGGCGTGGCCGAGGGCGCCACCTGCTGGCAGCCCCACAATCCGTTGCCGGAGAAGGGAAGTTACTATCCGCCGACGCTGCTGACCGATGTGCATCCGACGGCTTCCGTCGCGCAAGAGGAAATTTTTGGCCCAGTGCTCGCGGCCATGACGTTCCGCACACCGGCCGAAGCAGCGGAGCTGGCGAACAATACTATCTACGGTCTTGCCGCGAGCGTGTGGAGCGAGAACATCAACGTTGCGCTCGATCTGGCATCGCAGATAAAGGCAGGCGTGGTCTGGGTCAATTGCACCAACCAGTTCGACGCAGCCTGCGGATTCGGCGGCTATCGCGAATCGGGATACGGACGCGAAGGCGGCCGCGAGGGCATGCTGGAATACCTGACGCCGAAGTGGCTGCACACGCTTCCACCCGCGAAAGCCGAAGCCGCGCGCATGCAGACTGCGGACGATGCAGATGGAATTGAGCCGGCCAGTTCTGCGATTGACCGCACCGTGAAGCAGTACATCGGCGGAAAGCAGGCACGGCCCGACTCTGGCTATTCGTTCCCGGTTTATGGGCGCAAGGGCGAGTTGCTCGGCGAGGCGCCGCTCGGCAATCGCAAAGACATCAGAAATGCTGTTGAATCTGCGCGCGGAGCCGCGGGCTGGGCCAGGATGTCAGCTCACGGCCGCGCACAGGTCATCTACTACATCGCCGAAAACATGATTCAGCGCCGTGACGAAATTGTGCATCGGCTGGGTGCTGCGGTGGGCGAGGAGCAAGCCGCTGTTGAAACCGATTTGTCGGTTGAGCGCATCTTTACGTATGCCGCGTGGGCCGACAAATACGACGGCATGGTGCATCATCCGCCGGGACGCAACATTGCGATTGCCATGCCGGAGCCGGTGGGCACCATCGGAATTCTGGCGCCGGGCGAAGCTCCGTTGCTTGGACTGCTGTCTCTGATCCTTCCTGCAATCGCAGTGGGCAACACGGTCGTTGCTGTTCCATCGGAGCAGTATCCACTAATCCTGAGCGACGTGTACCAGGTGCTTGATACGAGTGATATGCCGGGCGGCGTTGTGAATCTTGTTGCCGGCAAACCCATGGAACTCGGCAAGACACTGGCCGAGCACGACGGCGTAGACGCGATCTGGAGCTTCAGAAGCAATGAAGAAGCCACGATGGTGCGCGCTGCTTCCATCGGCAACATGAAGCAGGTGTGGACCAACGACGGCCATGAATACGACTGGTTCAATCCAGCGCA
>JBEKCW010000579.1:0-2643 GCA_050014675.1 Occallatibacter sp.
GCATGGGTCGATTATTCCGAAATGATGCGCAAGTCCGGTATTGAGAGAGAGTTCATCCCGTGCCTGGGCATCGTGCTGCGTCTTTGGGTCAGGCCACAGGCAACGTGGCTCCAGTATGCGCCGGTGGCCTTGGGTTGCATTTGGGCGCTGAGCTATTTCTGGCGCCGGCGCCACACGTGGGATTGGATGAAAGACGGCAGCCCGCTGATGCTGGTTTCGATATTTCTGGCGCCATATTGCTGGCTTTTCGACCAGGCTCTGGCTATACCTGCGCTGTTACAAGGCGCATATGTCACCCGGTCCCGTGTAATGATTGCCGTTCTTGCCTTTGCCAGTGTCTTCATGGAGACACAGTCGGCCTGCGGGGTTAGGTTAGCGTCCCCCTTCTATCTTTGGGCGGCGCCCGCCTGGCTTGCGTGGTATCTCGTTGCGTGCGGTGCTTCCGGTAACCGAGGAAGCCGTTCCCTTCCGACCCAGGAAGCGGTTTAGAACCCTGCGGACTGATCGATGAGACCACTCTAATTGCTGGGGGGTAGACCTTCAGAGCGGGCAACGCCCAAGGGCACCGACATGAACTCGAGTGTATCTCCAAGTTGTGTTTGAGTGCCGCGGATCGTCCCTGCCGCAAGTTCGAGCACTGAGTGAGCGGAAAAGCAGGCCGATAGCCGCCACGGAGGTACATTACTCCTGAGCTTCCTGATTTGATTCCTGCGATTCAGATAAACAAGATCGATGGGAAATTTCATCCAGAAAGTGTGTACCGCTTCACAGGGGAGAATCCATAAGCCCTCTCCTGGTGAGAGATGATCGCGGCCCAGAAGCCCCTTCATTCTGGTTTCACCTTGATCGGCGACCTCCAGGCAGGTGGCAAGTACGCTGCGGCGGGTCAGGTTTGTTATCTGCAGGCAAACACTCTGAGTTGCCTCGCGGCGTCGAACAAGGTAACTCATCAGTGCCTGGAATTTGCAACTTATAGGCATGACCCACCTTCCTCACTTCCTCGATGATTTGCAGCGTTCCCCCTACAAGGAGATTTGGCTCGCCATGCTGCTCCAGATCCATATGCTCGGTTCATCCGCATCCTCCTGGAGAGTCAGACATTTCTTCAGCCGGCTTCGGGCAAGACGAGTGAAAGCGGCATCGGTGCGTCTTCGATGGCGAAATACGAACCACGCGTGGCCCATCTTGCGACTACGACGGAAGCCGCTGCGACCAGTACGCCCCCCACGAGATCGATGCCATAGTGCCAGCCGGTAGCGACAGTTGAGACGCCAATCAAAGCGGCCAGCATCCAGGCCCCTGTACGCAACCGGCGAAAGGACCCGAGCGCAGTGGCCGAAAGAATGGCAAGCACCACGTGGAACGATGGAAAGGAGACGATCGCAGCGTCGCGCTCATCAATGTCAACTGGGGCTTTGGATTTCAACCGCAACAAGTATGACGTGACCCCAACCTGGCTTTTCGTTGGACGAATGGCTTGGGCCGTCCACGGCCCAACCGCTGGCCACAGCGCAAAAAGTATTGCTGTGAGAATTGCGGCAAATGTGACAGCTGCCAGGTAGCGGCGGGATTCGATTGCACGCCCCATGAGCGGTGGCACAAAGAGGGCGGCCAGCATGAACGGGAGAATCAGATCGTAAGAGATTTGGAAAAAGATAGGCAAGCCAGGGATCAGCTCAACCAGATGGACCACGGATACAGTCTTGAGGTGCATATGCCCATCAACCGCCGAAAGAGCGGCGTCCATTAGCGGGCGGGGACTTCTGCCGGCAATCTGAACTAGAACCGACAGGACATCGAACAGTACAACCGACCATATCGTTAACTCGCATACCTCAACAAACTTTTGGATTGGGCGCACCATGCAATAACATAGGCAAGCGGCAAGAAGCAGCAGCCCCGGCCATACGTCGAGGAGTTGTAGAAGTCCACCAAGATGCACAACCCTGGCAAGAACAACCTCGACCGGCACCAGCACCGCCACGGCGAGGCCCATGGCGCAGTTGAATTGTCGAGCTGTGATCGAACCCGTGAACATTCGACGATTTTTCCTGTTCGCTGGAGTAGGCTGCTCAAGTGTGGACTCTGTAACATCGGCTGGAAAAGCGGATGCGGCCGAACCATCGACAGCGCTGAAAGTGTGCCAGTGTACGAAAGTGACCCCTCGCGCCTTACGACAGAACAAAGTCATATGCGTCATTCCCGCGAACTGTACTGCTTGGCCGTTTCCCTATGGCTGCCCCAAATCCAGTCATCGTTGGACATTGCCATAACTTCAGGCGTGATCGAGCCCGCATCTGCGTCGCTCTTTGTTCGAAGCCATTGCGCCATCCGCCTATTGAGGCCCGGATGCAGGTGCCGCACCAGCGGACGTAGCATCGCCAAAACTTCCCGCGGCACTGTCGATTCGCAGCGGCGTCTCAGGTTTCATGCTCTGAATCAGTTTCTCGATGGGCATGGTTGCCGGCGGGGGCGCAGGTGTGTTGGCTGCCGTCTTGGCGTCCGGATGATTCATCGGTATGCCAGAATTCGGTGGCAAGAACTCCTCCGGGTACTTCAATTCCGGAATGGGCGCGCCGGCCGGTATGGGGGACACGATCTCCGGCGTCACAATCACAATCAACTCGGTATTGGTCCGGTTCT
>JBEKCW010000580.1:0-2636 GCA_050014675.1 Occallatibacter sp.
ATGCTATTATTTCATTTTGGCGGCGCTGTTGTGCCTTGTACGGATGCAGAAGGATACAAAACTCGTGAGTGTAACGATATTCTCTGTGCCCGCCCAGGAACAGCACTAAGCAAACGGGGAGAAGCAAGATGGAAAGCGGGGCATCAACACTACGCGAAATTTACAGCCAGCCCGAAGTTTGGGGCCAGTGCCTCAATACATTAGATAAGCTCGATTTAGAGTCGCTGGTCGGCGACAAAGCCCCGCGTACTCATGAGTGGGTATTCGTCGGCTGCGGCACCAGCTATTATCTGGCGCAAGCCGCAGCGGCCACATTCACGATTTTGGGGGGCACGCCCGCACGGGCTGTGCCGGCCTCTGAAATCCTCCTGTCTCCCAAGTTAGTGTTTCCGATCAAGGATGCGGCCATCTTCCCGGTTCTGATCTCCCGTTCGGGGCATACTTCCGAGGTCTTGCAGGTAGCGGAACTCCTCAGGCAGCGCGGCGTCGAATTCCTGGCAGTCACCTGCGATGGCAACGAGCTGAGACAGTTGAGCAAGCGGACGCTTAAATTGCCGGTGACGGAGGCGAGCACGGTGATGACTTCTTCGTTCACCTCCATGCTGATGGCGCTGCAATATATCGCGGCGCGCTTCGCCAGGCAAGATGGGTTTGTGGAAGCGCTGCGCTCGCTGCCCGCGGCCCTGAAAGGACTGCTCCCTATTTACGGTCCAAGAATAGAAGAATTCGCTCAACGATCGTTTGACGACGTGGCATTTCTGGGACAGGGCGCGCTGTACCCCATTGCGTCGGAATCGGCCCTTAAAGTCATGGAGTCTTCGTCGTGCTATGCCCAGTTCTTTCACACGCTGGAATTTCGCCATGGGCCTATGTCCATTGTGTCCGAGAATGTTCTGGTGGGGGCGTTGCTCTCCGAATCGGGTTACACGGAAGAGAGCGCGGTATTGCTGGAGATGAAGGGTCTGGGTGGATGTACCGTGGCCATCGCCAATCAGCTCTCGCCGGAGGTAATCCGCTCGGCCGATCTGGCCATTGAACTCGCTCTGCCAGGGCCTGAACTTGCCCGCCTGGCCATCTATGTCGTGTGGGGGCAGTTGCTCGGCAGCCGTCTTGGATTGTGGAAGGGGCTCGATCCCGACTCCCCGCGCCATCTTAGCCGCGTTGTTACGCTCGTAGACTAGAGTGGTGAGTCCGAAGTCCGTTGAAAAACAAATGCAGGTCCTTCGACTACGATTGGCGCAAAACACGCGCCAATCTCCGCTCAGGATGACAACTTGTTTTTTGGTGTGGACTTTAGAGATGGGACATTAGAGCGATATGCAGAAACGCTTCGATGTGACGATTGCGGGTGAGATCAATCTGGACCTCATTCTCTATGGACTCCCCGAAGTCATGCCGCTGGAGCGCGAATTGCTCGCCAGCGACTTTCGGCCGACCCTGGGCAGTTCCTCGGCAATTCTCGCTCACAACCTCTCTGCGCTTGGGGTCTCAGTCGGTTTTATTACCCGGCTCGGGGATGACGCACTCGGCAGCATGGCCCTGGAACGGCTGGCGGAAAAAGGGGTCGACCTCACTCGCGTCAAGCGCATCTCCGGCGGCACGTCCACGGGCGTCACGATCCTGCTGAACCATGAAGGCAAGCGTCATATCCTCACTTATCCTGGAACCATGTTCGAGATGGCGGCTGCGGACCTGGATATGGCTTACCTTGCTTCGGGCCGGCACTTTCATCTTTCCTCGCTATTCCTCCACAAGGCGCTTCAGCCGGACTTGCCCAGGATCTTCAGGCAACTGAAGGGCGAGGGTCTCACGCTCTCGCTCGACACCAATGACGATCCCGAGGATCGCTGGAACGGCGGGCTTGACGAACTGCTGGGCATCGTCGATATCTTCCTTCCGAATGAGGACGAGGCCTGCCGAATCAGCGGCAAGCCCGACGCCGAAAGTGCCATCGAAAGTCTGGCAAAGCGAGTCCCGCTGGTGGCCGTCAAGTGCGGCAAGCGCGGCGCACTGGTGCAGGCAGCGGGCCAGCGCTGGCTTGTTCCCGCCGAACCGGTCACTCCCCTGGATACGATTGGCGCCGGTGACAGCTTCGACGCAGGGTTCCTGGCCGCATACCTGCGAGGCGAGACGCCAGATGCGTGCGCGGCCTTCGGAAATCGTACCGCCGCTCTATCTACCCTGCGCCCGGGTGGCACGGAATCTTTTCGCGATGCTGGATTGATGCGAGAGTTTCTCGCCCGCGCCAGCTGAGCTGCGGGTCGGGGATCCAACTGGCCGCGCGTACCGGTCTCGTCAGAGTGGTGGTTTCAGGCGATGGGTCCGGCGCTGCGATTTGTAGCCTCGCACGAGCGCCAACCGGTATGATAAGGAACGATTATGGCAGTTTAAGATAACGACAATGAAAGCCAACACTAAAAGCGGAACCGACATGCTCATCGACGAGCGTCGTAACCATATGCTGGCCCTGGTGCAGCGCGATGGCCGGGTTCTGGTCTCGGAATTGTCCGATGCGCTGGGCATCTCCCGCATTACGATTCGCAAGGATCTCGACTATCTGGAGTCGAAGGGGCTCGTGCAGCGCACCCATGGCGGAGCGCTCTCACCGCAGGGCAGCATGCTTCTTGATCCTTCAT
>JBEKCW010000581.1:0-2620 GCA_050014675.1 Occallatibacter sp.
CGCCCGCACCTTGAACATCGATATTTCCGGAGCCACGGCGAATGTCGAAAAAGAAATGACGGCGGCGCTGCCGAGAAGGATTGAGCGCCTGACCGTCAAAATCCACGTGCCTCAGTCGCCGAGCCAGGTAGACAGGGAGAAGCTGGAACGAGCCGCCCACGCATGTCCAGTGCACAAGAGCCTGCATCCGGATATCAAGATTCCCATCGAATTCACCTGGGGATGAGCCGAGAGGTGGACTTCGGTCGCTAATCTGGCCCCGTATCCACGCCGATCGCTCATTTTGACGCACATGGGGGGCTCTGCTAACTTAGTAAAGGACAAATCAGCGCCACTCACTCCTCAGTAGCTCAATGGCAGAGCATTCGGCTGTTAACCGAAGGGTTGTAGGTTCGAGTCCTACCTGAGGAGCCAATAAATCAAGCGCTTACAGCCATCCTCCCCAATCGACTTTACCGGACTTCATTCAGACCTTTGAGATTTTTCCCCATCAGGCTCAATCTTTTCTCCGGTATTTTCCGGTCGCTTGGCACGGCTGACGTGCGCGAATTGATAGCTGCGAGAATGTCCCGTTCGATCGACTGAAGGTAAACGTCGACCATCGTCTTGATGCTCGCGTGCCGAACCGCGCACCTGGCCAGTAGCCCCTATATCAAGCGGGGCATTGTGGACTGTACGTTGTATTCAGCAAATTCGATGGTGCGGTCAATTGAGTTGGCGCCTGGGCCTCTATTCGCCGGCAAATCCCTCTCTCATTCATATTAAGAGCGTGTTAAACTGAGGCGTTTTATGCAAGCTTTCTGATCAAGCCCGCTGCATGCCGGAGGGAGCCCGCGATTGTGGGCACTGCCTTTGCCGCGCACCGGGAGTTTTAGTCTCAAGCTCGGCAACGTCCTTTTTTGCCGGGCGAAACCTGCAGCGAACCTCCTCCATCGCTGCCCGCTTGGGGGATGACCAGCTATCGCATACCTTGCCGCATATCTTGCCGCAGCCTCGGGCGATGGCGAGATGCGGCTCCGGAGAACTGGTTTACCGACAGATGGTGATCCGCTGGCCAACTTGTTCCTGACAGTTTTTTTGAACAGAAACTCTGCAACGGGAGCCCAAATTAAATGGCCCAGACAGGAGCGCCGCAGGAAACGCCTGCAAGCCGGCAGAGAACATTGCCGCCGGTCTGCCTGGTATCGGCCGACGAAGATTTTCTGAAGCTTGTGACTCTCGAGATTGAGCCCTGGTGCAGCGTAACCCAGCGCGACGAATACGATGGATTGGCGCGCTGGGCGCAGCGCCAGGACAGTGTCTCCGCCATAGTCCTCGACATTGACACGCAGGGCAAAGACCCGATCGGCGGCCTTAGCGTGCTGAATGAGTTGCGGCGGCTCGACGCTAATCTGACCCTCATTTCAATCAGCCGCGCCCCAGCCCGTTCGGTGGAAAAACAGGCGCTCGAAGCTGGAGCGGATGCGCATTTCAGATCGCCGGTCGATCTGATCGAATTGCGGATGGCACTTGTTGAGCTGCTGCGCGATCGCGCCGAAGTGGTTATGCGCAAACAGGTTCTGGAGGCCAGCCGCTTTCAGGATTTCGTGGGTTCGAGCGAGCCCATGCGGCTGGTCTACGACGCCATTCAGCAGGTTGCCGCCAGCAACATCAACGTTCTGATCCGCGGGGAAAGCGGCACCGGAAAGGAGTTGGCTGCGCGCGCGGTTGTTGCTCTCAGCCGACGGGCAGACAAGCCCTTTATCCGCCTGAACTGCGCGGCCCTGCCGGAAAACCTGATTGAGTCAGAGCTCTTTGGCAGCGAGCGCGGTGCGTTCACCGGAGCCACCGAGGCGCGTCCCGGCCAGATCGAATTGGCAGACAAAGGCACGCTTTTTCTGGACGAGATTGCCACTCTTGCTGTGGACCTGCAGACCAAGTTGCTGCGCGTTCTTGAAGATCGCCAGGTGCAGCGGCTGGGTGGGCGCACATTTCGCAAGATTGACTTCCGGCTGATCTGCGCCACCAACGAGCCTTTGGAAGAGATGGCCCGGACCGGGCGTTTCCGCGAAGACCTTTACTACCGAATTCATGTGATACCCATCGATCTACCCCCGTTGCGGGATCGCCGCGGGGATCTGCCAGTGCTCTGCGAGCATTTTCTGCAGGTGCATTGCCTTGCGAACGGATTACCGGTGAAGCGCCTCACCGAAGATGCGCTGGCCGCGCTTGAAGAGCACACCTGGCCAGGCAACGTGCGCGAGCTCGAAAATCTTATGCAACGCCTGGTGGTGACCGTGCGCGGAGATGAGATCGGCGTGGGTCATTTACCCCCTCGCGTGCTCGCGCAAAGCATCGCCGTGCAAGAGGCCGTGCTGCTGCCGGCCGAAGGAACGGACTTCGACGAAGAGATTAGCCGCCTGGAGATTGCCCTGCTGACTACCGCTCTGAGCCGCTGCGGGGGAAGCAAGGCGGCTGCGGCGCGCCTGTTGAAAATCGACGGCCAGCGCATCAAATATCTCTGCCGCAAATACCTGCTTTAATGCCGATGGGTTAAAAATTTAACCCTGTATGGGTGAATTTTTAACCCAATCAGCGAAACCTTCCTTTTTTCTCGAAAAGAGCCGCCGGCCTTCTAAGT
>JBEKCW010000582.1:0-2614 GCA_050014675.1 Occallatibacter sp.
CCAATGAGCATGCGCTGCCAGCGAGGATGGGCGAGGAAGGAACCGGGGTCGTCGATTCCGCCAAGTGGGCTGGAAGTTGTGGCGCCTGTGCCAGGGAGCTTTTCGTACGCCTGTACGAGAACGGGTTTGCCGGGAACCTCGAGGTTCTGCTCAGGATTCTCGCCGGTCATTTTGACAAAGCCGCCGAAGGGCAGTAAGCAGACTTTGTACTCGGTCTCGCCCCAGGTGAAGCCGAAGAGCCGCGGACCGAAACCAATTGAGAAGGCTTCGACGCGGACTTTGCAAAGCTTGGCGACGATGAAATGCCCTGCTTCGTGCACCACGACCATGATGCCGACCAGAACAATGAAAGCAACGGCAGAGACCAGAAAAGCGTGCATAACTTTACAGCAGATCCTTCGAGAATTCCGGGAAAACCAATACCCCTAGCCTTTTCGTGGAGAAACCGCCAGAGCGGACGGCAAGGAGGGTGCCTAAGTCACAAGCCGGCGTTCGCCCAGCTTATGATCCGATGAACCCATGTGCTTTTTGACGCGCCTCCCGGTCTGCGGCGAGCACCTGCTCAATGGTAGTTGGATGCGCCTCAACCGTGGATGCGAGCACTTTTTCAATTGTACGCGGGATACCCATAAATGAAGTTTTCCCGTCAAGAAAGGCCTCGACGGCAACCTCATCGGCGGCATTGAGGGCAATGGCGTGTGCACCGCCTTTTTCCGCTGCCTCAAAGGAAAGGCGCAGGCAGGGGAAGCGCTCGAAATCCGGCTCTTCAAAATCGAGGTGCCGCAACGAAGCCAGATCAAAGGTGAGTGTGGAGGGTGGGCGCTCAGGATATGCCAGCGCGTAGAGAATCGGCAGGCGCATGTCGGTGACTGAAATCTGCGCCAGGATCGAACCGTCGACGTACTCCACCATGGAGTGAACCGTGGATTGCGGATGCACGATGACGCGCACCTGGCTGGGCGGCACGTCGAAGAGGCGGCAGGCCTCGATAATCTCAAGGCCCTTGTTGAGCATGGTGGCTGAGTCGATGGTGATGCGGCGGCCCATTACCCAGGTGGGATGTTTGAGCGCCTGCGCCGGGGTGATGGACGCGAACTCAGCGAGCGGCGTTTTGCGGAAGGGACCGCCGGATGCGGTGAGCCAGATGGCTTTCACTTCCTTATGCGCGCCCACGCGGAGGCACTGGTGCACGGCGTTGTGTTCGCTGTCGATGGGCAAAATGGGCACGTTGCGCTCGCGCGCGGCGGCGGTGAGGATTTCGCCCGCGGCGACCATGCACTCCTTGTTGGCCAGGCCTACGGGCTTGCCGGCCAGGATGGCGGCATGGGTAGCCTCGAGCCCGGCGACTCCCACGATGGCTGAAACTACGAAATCAGCTTCAGCGTGGGTTGAGACTGCGACTGTGCCTTCGGTGCCGTGGGCAACTTCGATGCCGACGATGCCGGCCTGGCGCAGGCGGGCGGCGAGCTGCACAGCCAGTTCTTCGGTCGCGATGGAGACGAGTTTCGGCCGCCAGCGAACCGCCTGGGCGAAGGCCTCATCAATGTTGCGGCCGCAGGCCAGGGTGGTCACGGAATAGCGATCGGGAAACTGCTCGACGATGGAAAGAGTGCTTTGGCCGATGGAACCGGTGGAACCGAGGATGGCGAGACGCTTCAAAAAACAGCTCCTAGCTTCTAGCTACTAGCTCCTAGCCGTAGAGCAAAAAATGACGCGATCATTCCGCAGGAAATTCCGGGAGTAAGCGTGCCGAAAAGCAAGCAGCGATCCTGGGGGTGCTTACGGCACCGCGGACAAGCTAGTGGCTAGAAGCTAGCAGCTAGAAGCTATTTTAGAACCTTTGATGAAGCATCTGCGCGTACCACAATGCCGGGGCGGCGAGCAGCAGTGCGTCGATGCGGTCGAGAACACCGCCGTGCCCCGGCAGCAGGCTGCCGGAGTCTTTGACTCCCGCTGAACGCTTGAGGGCTGACTCGACCAGGTCGCCCACCTGGGCGGCAATGTTTACCACCACGGCCAGTCCAAGCCAGTAGATGGTTTCGTCGGGGAATGAGAGTACCGCCGAGTCGTGGGCCTGAAGATATGTGGCGAGTTCGAGCAGGATTCCTGCTGCGATCAGGCTGCCGGCTACCGAGCCCACAGAGCCCTCCCAGCTTTTGCCTGGACTGAGCCGCGGCGCCAGCTTGTGACGTCCCCAGGCGCGGCCGACGTAAAGAGCAACGGTGTCGCCGGCCCAGACCACGCAAAAAAGAAACGCCACGAGCGAGGGACCGTTGGCCTGCTCATGAAGCGCGGGTAGCGCCAGGAGCGTGGATCCCAGGTAGAACATGCAGAAGATTGAGGCCGAGGTGTCGGCCATTACCTGCTCCACCGACCCGCGGAACGTGCACAGGATGAGCAGAGCGAGATTGAGCGCGCCGAAGATGGCGGGAGTGAATTCGGGCCACTCAAAGTTGCCGGCAAAGAGCAGAAGAAGCGCCACGGCGACCGCAATGCGCGGCGGCTTGGCTCCGCGTAACTGGGCCAGTCCCAGATACTCCCATCCGGCCAGAGCGGCGACAACTGCGACAGCGGCTACGAACAGACCGTGCCAACGGGGCCCGAGAAACACCAG
>JBEKCW010000583.1:0-4145 GCA_050014675.1 Occallatibacter sp.
CAATGGCGCTCACCAGGTGCGCGCCGCTCGCCGGGCTTACCATCTCGAGCGCTACCGTCTCTTCAATTCCAGCCGCCAGCATCCTCCAGTCTGTCGGCAACCCGCGGTCGGAGGCCGTCAGGTCAAACGTCTCCCAGCCACCGTATCCCGTCGTAAACACGGCATGGTCCGGGTCTGCCGGGTCGATCTCGATATCGAAGAGCCAATGGATCGGCGTCTGTTTTACATACGGCGCGCGGCTGTAGTTGTAAATGCCCGCGCTCGCCGCGGGGCCGGTGAATATCGGCCTCCAGTTCGCGCCGCCATCCGTCGAGCGGAAGATATCCTCGCCACCCGGCCGTCCAAAGCTGCTCGCGATCACCGTCTGCGGGTGCTTTGCGTCTATCGCCACCGCCGCATAGCCAAACTCGCGGCTGCCGGCAATGGGATGCTCGGGAGTAATGTCGGTCCAGATGCCGGTCGATGCGCCGGCCTTCGTATTCACCTTCCACACAGCGCCATTCGTCATATGCGAAGGCCCGGGCGCAGAGCCGTAAGCGATATACAAATACCCGTCCCCCGAGAGAGCCGCGCGTAACGGCCGATACTGCGTAGGCTCGCCATCCACCGGCTGCCATGTTGTGCCGCCGTCGCGCGTCACAAACAAATTCGCCCGGTTCATCAGCGAGACGCCAACAAAAATCGTCCGCGTGGCCGTACCAGCGGCGTGCTTCTCCTCATCCGGCGCGAACTTAACAAATACAATCCCACTGCCGCGCACCGGCATGCGCCGCCAGAACTGTTCCGGCGTTTCGCCCGCGACGTGTTGGGGCATCGCGGGCTGCGCCTCGGTCACATCGGGAAAACCTGTTACCTGCTGCCAGCTCACACCCCGGTCCGTCGAGCGCCAAAGCCCGTTGTGGCGCGTCCCCAGGTACACGATGCGCCCGTCGCCGGGATCGACGGCCATTCGCTCGCCGTTGCCGCGCCCGTCTTCGTTGCCGCCAAATTTGAAAGGGACATCGGTGCGTTCGAACGTTCGACCACCGTCGTCCGAGCGCAGGATCGCCCCATCCGGCGTGTTGGGATTCGTGTAGGTGCCGCAAGCCAGGTACACGCGGCGCGCATCGGCGGGATCCACAGCGATCGACTCCACGCCCATCAGGTTCAGGTCTTTGTATGGAACCCAGTCCAGGATCGGCTGCCAGCGATCCGCCTTCTCGTCCCACCGGTAGGCTCCCCCCATGTCGGTGCGCGCGTAGCGAATCCCGGCCACCGTGGGATGGAAGATCACGCCGTCAACAAATCCGCCGCCCACTATCTGAACGTTCTTCCACGTGTAGGGCTGCGCCGTATAAGGCTGCGTGCCGGGCTCCGTGCCGGGTTGCCCGGCAGCAACCGCTGCAACCGACGCCACCCCCATCAGCGCCAATGCTCCAACCAATGCTCGAAGTGCTCTGACCAATTCGTTCCTCATTGCGAACCAGGGTTTCAGGCGCGCATCTCGGCAGTGCCGTCGCCGCGCCCCACGTAGAATACCCCAGCTGTGCACCCCGCGCTCCCTCGTTCCTATGCTCCCTCGCTCCCTCGCTCCCTTACAATCGTTCCGTGCCGCTTTCAACTGAACCGCATATTCCCATGCGCGCCCTGCTGGCCGGTGCCCGACGCGCTGAGCCGGCAATCATCCGGTTAACTAGCGCGCTCGTCCACGCCGAGTCGCCCTCCGACACCCCCTCAGCAGTGAACGCCTGCGTCGAGTTAGCGGCCGCAAGCGCAAAGTCGCTCGGCGCGCGCGTCAAGCTGCACCGCCCTCCAAAGGGACTGAACTGCGGCGCTGCATTGGAAGCCCGCTTCGGCGCCAGTTCGCGCTCAGCATCATTCCCCAAACCAATTCTCCTGCTCGGCCATCTCGATACCGTCTGGCCGCTCGGCAGTCTCAAATCCATGCCCTGCCGCATCGCGGATGGCCGCTTATGGGGCCCCGGCACACTCGACATGAAGGCCGGCGTGGCGATGGCGCTCACCGCCATCAAGATCCTGACTGAAGCCAGCGCCCTGAATCGGGAAGTGGTCCTGCTGCTCAATCCCGACGAAGAGGTGGGCAGCCTGTTTTCGCGGCCCATCACCGAGCGCCTGGCCGCTGAATGCGCCGCCGTCTTCGTCCTCGAGCCGGCGCAGGGGCTGGCCTATAAGACCGCGCGCAAGGGAACCGGCGACTGGCGCATCGACATCAAGGGCATCGCCGCCCACGCCGGGGTCGACTTCATGAAGGGCGCAAGCGCCATCCGCGAACTTGCCCGTGTAATTGAAACGGTAAGCAGCTGGACCGACCTCAAGCGCGGCCTCACCGTCAGCACCGGCGTGGCCGGAGGCGGAACCAAGACCAACGTCATTCCGGCCGAAGCATTTGCCGAAGTTGACGTTCGCATAGCCCGCAAGGCCGATGGACCCCGCATCGAGCGTAAATTCGCGGCTCTCAAGTCTCACGACCCCCGCTGCGCGCTCACCGTCACCGGCGGCGTCAACCGCCCGCCCATGGAGCGCACCCGCGGCACCGTTCGTCTCTACTCAAAAGCTTGGAATTCCCACGCTCGACGGCATGGGCGCAGTGGGCGAGGGCGCGCACGCGGCGCACGAGTCGGTTGAAATTGAGCACCTGGCCCCGCGCACAGCGCTGCTGGCGGCAATGCTACTCGCGGATTGTTAATCGGGGTATGCTGATCATGTGCCCCCCGGCCTGATACACTCCCGTCCAGAAGAAGATTGAAGAAAACATCAGCGCAACTGTGGACGCCGGCTCGCTCCCAGGGGCGCAAGTTGAATGTCTTTGAGTATGGCGAGCTATTTAAAAATCCGAATCAACCGTTGGAGAGCAACAAAAATCATGAAATGCACTGCCTTGATCTTGAGCGTGGCGGCAATCGCAGCCGCCGCGAGCGCCCAAACCACCGCTAAACCGGCCACTACGGCAAAACCGGCGACCACGACCACGAAAACGAGCTCGACGGCATCAAAAACTACCACCACCTCCGCGGATTGGTGGCTGAAGCTGCCTGCTGGAATTCCCCGGGTTCGCGGCATCGTCAAGACTGATTTTGCGCTGCGCTACGAAGACATCAAGCTCGGCACCGGAGCCGTGGCCGAGCCCAATAAGATGTACCACGTCAACTACACCGGCTACCTTGCATCGACAGGCGTCAAGTTCGATTCGAATGCCGATCGCAAGTCGCCGGTGATGGGCAAAGACGGCAAGCCGGTAATGGGGCCCGATGGAAAACCTGAGCTCGGCGAGCCGGAGCCTATGGCCTTCCCGCAGGGCTTTGGCCGCCTGATCCCCGGCTTCGACCAGGGCTTTACAGGCATGAAGATTGGCGGCAAGCGCCGCCTCTTTATTCCCTGGCAGCTGGCCTACGGAACGCGCGACATTCCTGGCCGCCCGCCCGACCACCCCGGCATCCCGCCCAAGTCCGACCTCATCTTCGACGTGGAGCTGGTGGACGTAACCGAGATGCCCAAGCCGCCGCAACGGCCCAATATGCCTCCGCAGCGTCCGAACTTTACGCCCGGCAAGCCCGGAGCACCCGGCGCGCCTCCGGCACCCGGCGTAGCCCCGGCACCTGGTGCAGCTCCAGCGCCCGGCGCACCGCCAACTCCTGGTGCGGCTCCAGCTACCGCTCCGGCCACGGCTCCGGCTCCTGCGACAACACCCGCGCCAACCACAACTCCGGCTCCAACCACAACCCCGGCGCCAGCCACGCAGCCTCAGACCACGCCGCACTAACCACAAACCCGTGCCCCATCCTTTTCACAGCATCATCGTGAAAAGGGTGGGAGCCCACAAATCCCCACCCAGCCGGTCTCAAATAATCACAAACAACCGGGTGCCCCACCCTCGGCGCGTCTCTGTTTTTGCGCCCAGTGTGGGATACCTCAACCCTCAACAAACCTCTCTCAACCAGCCACAAACCCCCACCCCGTCGCTGACTTGCTGACTAGCTGACTCGCTAGCCTTTGTCAGTCCAACTTAGGGTGCAGCTTATCGAACCCCGTAGCCTCCTGGTAAGCCGCCGCAAACGCCACCAGCTTCGCCTCCTGACAATGCCCGGCCAGAAAGGTGAACGAGACCGGCGTGCCCGGTCCGCCGATATCGTCGTGGTCGCCATCGT
>JBEKCW010000584.1:0-2554 GCA_050014675.1 Occallatibacter sp.
CGATGTCGTCGCAGCAGTTCCTCGCCACCTGTGCCCTCGGCTTTCGCGATCCCGCAGTCCCAACCGGCTTATGGTCTACTCCGAATCCAGAAAACATCTGTGCAGTCGCCGGCGGCTACGCCTACATCATCGACACGACCACGCCCGAGCACTTCACCATGATTCCCTATCGTCCGGTGCTGCGCGTGATGCCCGCAGTTGATGCCAGGCTGCTGCTTTTCGTTGGCCATCGCTCCATTCTCGCGTGGGGCCGCAACGGCCAGGCGTGGGAGTCGGCCAAGCTCTCAGACGAAGGAGTAACCATCACTGCAATCGAGAATGGCGTCCTCCACGGCAAGGGCTGGCACATCCTCACCGACAAAGAGACAGCGTTCGCACTCGATGTTCGCAGCGGTGTGCGGCAGACCTGATTGCAGATTTCCGCTCTTAGCTTGTGGCGCCTCGCGCCGTCATTATCCCCGCATACCCCGCGTACACCCCTTCAAATACCGAGTCCCAGCTAGCCGTGAGGGCGTAAGCTCGCGCCGCAATCCGCATCGCCGCGTGCTTCGCTGGATCGGCCAGAATCTCAGAAATCGCCCCCGCAAACTCCTCATCCTTCACAATCCGCCCCGTCATACCGTCGCACACAATTGTCTTGGGTCCGCCTTCGGGAGTCACGATTGCCGGCACACCCGAGGCCAGTGCCTCCAGGACCACGTTGCCGAAGGTATCGGTATGCGAAGGGAAAACAAAGAGGTCCATATTCGCATAAGCCGTCGACAGCTCTTCCCCTCGCAAAACACCCGTAAAGTCTGCTCGATGCAATCGCTCGCGCAGCCAGGCTTCGTCGCCGCCATGGCCAATAATCAGAAAGCGGTAGCCGGTAACGCCCATGCGGTCGAGCTCCTGCTCGATCTCAACCAGCAGCGCAATGTTCTTCTCAACCGAGAGCCGGCCAACAAATCCCAGCACGTGCTCACGATCGTCCGCGCCCCGTTTGCGTTTTGCAGGATGAAAAAGCTCCGCATCGACGCCGCGCGGCATCAAGCGACAGGGGCGATGAGTCACATGTTCAAGTTGCGCGCAAAGCTCGGGGTTGGGCGCGAATGTTACGAGCGCCCTTGAGTAGAGAATTCCGGCCGTGGCCAGCGCCAGATCCTGAATCTTCTTAGCAGTTGCCGCCGATTGGCGCTCCGGCAATCTGCTCAAAAGCCACTCCGACCGACGCACTAGATACTCGTGCACGTTGGTATGCCAGCTTGCCGCGAGCGGCAACTTCAAGTGATGGGCAAGCGCCGCACCCAGCAAACCAATTTCGCTGGGGCCGGTAATGTGAATCAGGTCCGGCCTGAAGCGGTCGAGCACCTCGCCAATCAGCGGGATATGCCGCAGATAAACGGGATCGAAATACAGGTCCTTTTCGAGCGCAACCGAGAGAAAGCCGCGCGGCAGCTCCAGGGTCCACACATTTCCATCTTCGACAAGCGATTCGGCGCGGTCGCCGGCGCGTACGCACAAAAGGGGAAAGTTGCGCCGTCGTGCGAATGCCTCAAAGTGGCGGCTGGTGTGCGCCACCCCGTTTACTTCGTGAAATGAGTCAGGGAAATAAGCGACGCGAGGCGGGCAGGTCGAGTCGGTGCCCGAATCAATGGGACGAGAATGACTTGAGGTCGCGGCGCCCGTACCCGGGGCCACCGTTGAAACACACGTCACCTGATCGGTTAGGTCGGCCTGCAACAGTCTCTCCGCCTGATTTTCTTGCGAGTCTGGTATCAGCTATCCAGCTCGCCGAGGGCCAGCCGCAGCTCGTTCGATTCGCTCCACGCATAGCGCAGGCCGCCTGAAACCAAGCCGCGGCCCATCATCTGCACCATCCCGATCACCGCGCTCATCATCCGCGGCGCCTGGCCGTTAGGCCAAATCTCGCTCAGCGGCCTCACCACCCCGTTGCGGTCAGGATGGTAAACGCGCTCATCCCAGGTGCGCGAGCCCTGCGGGAACTCAGGATAGTGACGGATGGCGTCGACGGTCGACTGCAGAATGCGGTGTTTCCACGGCTCGGCATATTGCGGCATGAAAAGCACGTTGCTCAGCTTCTGCCGGCGAATCTCGTGCACGAATTCAGTGAAACTTGTCGCGTTGGTCAGGTTCACGTTCGCGTTGGGCTCAACACCGTGCCTGTCGCCGCCCGAAATCAGCACCATGTTCCACTGCGCAGCCAGGCGCCGCACCTGTCGATTCTCATCCCAGTTGCGTAATCCGTTCAGCTCAAGCGCATGAATGAATGCGCCGTTCTTCTGCAGAAACTCGTTCACCAGGAACTCATGCTTCTCTTTGCCGATCAAGTAGAGATCCCACATGGGATGGTTGAACACCACCAGCACATTGGGTTCCTTGTGGAGTGCTGCAAGAACTTCGTTCAATCGCGCGTCGTTGGGATGGGCAGTCAGGTCGGTGAAAATCTCCATCCACTTCGCCGCCCTGTCGCTGGGCAGGTTGTGAATCCCTAGATGGAACGACTGCATGCTGCCGTAGGGCGCGCTCCACTCTACCGATACAGGAATGCGCCGCG
>JBEKCW010000585.1:0-2528 GCA_050014675.1 Occallatibacter sp.
TCAGGAACGCACGCGTGGTTGCCGAGCAGGTGCGGGCAGGCAAGTGCAATTACGACTTGATTGAAGTGATGGCTTGCCCGGGCGGATGCATCGGCGGCGCAGGCCAGCCGGTGAATCAATCGCGTAATGTGCGCGCTCTCAGGACCAAGGGCCTTTACGAAGCCGACAAGATGCTGCAACTGCACAAGTCGCAAGACAACGTGGTCGTGACCGAATGTTACGCAAAGTTTCTGGGCGATATCGGCGGCGAGAAAGCTCATCACCTGCTGCATACGACCTTCCAGAGCCGGCACCGCATCCTGGACGAGGTTCTGCCTTTGATGCAGGCACACGGGAGCAGAAAAACCAAGGTGAGCGTGTGCCTGGGAACCAATTGCTACCTGAAGGGATCGCAGGAAGTGCTCAACACCCTGCTGTACCACGTGCAGGCGACAGGCCTGGAGAACCAGATCGATGTGCGCGCGGCCTTCTGCATGGAGGAGTGCGAGTGCGGCCCCAACGCGATTGTTGATGGCGAGCACGTTCATCAATGCCTTGCCGCTAACGTCATTGAGATTCTTGAGAACCGTATTGAGAGCGAAGAAAAATAACGGTGGGCTCACCAGAGCGCTATGAGGAGAATATTTTGATTACCGCAGAGCGGGCTGACTTTATTGAAGCGGGAGAAATCGAAGCATTACTGAAAGGCGGGGCGCGGCCCAGCCGGCTGCGTGTGCGCGAGCTGCTGGCCAAAGCGCGCGAGATGCACGGTCTTTCGATGGAGGACGTGGCTTGCCTGACCCTCGTCGAAGATCCCGAGCTGCTGGCCGAGCTCTTCTCGACCGCCAAGAGCATTAAAGAAGAGATCTATGGTTCGCGTCTGGTTTTCTTTGCTCCACTTTATATTTCGAATCGTTGCGCGAACGAGTGTACCTATTGCGCCTTTCGCGCCACCAACGCTGAGCTTAAACGGCGTACCCTGACGCAGGAAGAAATTGCCGAAGAGACGCGCATCCTCATTCGCCAAGGTCACAAGCGCGTCCTGGTTGTCGCCGGCGAGGCTCTTCCGCCGCGAGGCTTCGAGTACATCACCGACTCCATTGCAACCATCTACGCAACGCGGGTCGGGCCGGGCGAGATTCGGCGCGTTAATGTCAATCTTGCACCGCAGAATGTCGAGCGATTCAAGCTCTTGAAGGAAGCGGGCATCGGGACTTTTCAACTCTTCCAGGAGACGTATCACCGGCCGACGTATGCGTCGGTTCACTTGAAAGGGAAAAAGCGGGACTACGACTGGCGCGCAACGGCCTTCGATCGCGCCATGGAAGCGGGGATCGACGACGTCGGCATGGGGCTTCTCTTCGGGCTTTACGACTGGCGCTTTGAAACGCTGTCGATGATGCAGCACATCCGTCACCTTGAAGAGACCTTCGGCGTCGGTCCGCACACGCTCAGTTTTCCACGCATCGAGCCGGCGGTGGGTTCAACGCTCGCTGCGGCTCCTCCGTATGCCGTGAGCGATGCTGACTTTATCAAGCTCATCGCCATCATGCGTCTTGCCGTGCCGTACACAGGCATGATCATGTCGACGCGCGAGGGTGCGGACGTGCGGCGTCAAACATTTGCGGTCGGCATTTCGCAGATTTCGGCGGGCAGCCGCACCGACCCAGGCGGATACAAGGATGGCGAAGGCGATCCCAACGGGAGCCAGTTCCAGCTAGGCGATCATCGCTCCGTTGAAGAAGTGGTGAGCGACGTGGTTTCGCTCGGCTATACACCATCATTCTGCACCGCTTGCTATCGACTCGGGCGCACCGGTCAGGACTTTATGGATCTCGCCAAGCCAGGCGAGATTAAGTACCACTGCCAGCCGAATGCTCTCTCGACGTTTCTCGAGTATCTGTGCGACTACGCCGGGCCGGTTGCGAAATCGGCCGGCGAAAAACTCATTTCAATCGAGCTGCAACACATGGATGGCCAGCAAACCGCCTGCACTCTGCCGATGCTGAATCAGGTTCGGCGGGGCGAGCGCGACGTTTTTGTTTAAAGGAAAAGGGAGGCAATATGCAACGCGCAACATCAAAGGGATTCCGGCTGCACATCGGGTTCTTTGGCCGCAGAAATGTGGGCAAATCAAGTTTGCTGAATGCAATTACAAAGCAGACGGTTTCAATTGTCTCCGATGTTCCAGGCACAACCACTGACCCGGTTGAAAAGCCAATGGAACTGCAGCCAATCGGCCCCGTGCTATTTGTGGATACAGCGGGTGTTGACGATGTGGGTGCTTTAGGAGCGCAGCGCATCGAAAAGACCCGCCAGGCTATCGCCCGCGCCGACATCGGCGTGATGGTGACCGAAGCCGGAGTGTGGGGCGAGTTCGAAGAGAAACTGCTTGCCGAGCTGCGCGCACACAACATTCCCGTGGCGATCGCCTTGAACAAGGCAGACCTGCAGCGGCCCACAACCGAACAAATCGCGCGCTTCCGCCAAGAAAGGCTGGCCTCGGTCCTGCTATCCGCAACTACCGGAGAGGGTATCGACGCCTTCCG
>JBEKCW010000586.1:0-2514 GCA_050014675.1 Occallatibacter sp.
TTCACTTCGCTCCACAGCGAGACCATCACGCGGCCGCCGGCCGGGGTGTGGCGGATGGCATTGCAGATGAGGTTGAGAATGATCTGCCGGATTCCGTCCTCGTTGCCGCGGATGGCGAGGCGGTTTGACTGAGGTTGAAATCCGACATAAACACCGGCCTGGTCGGCCATGGGCTGCACAAACTCCACGCCGCCGCGAACGCAGGAAACCAGGTTGAGCGGCTCGAACCGCTTGCTTGTCTCACCGTTGAGGCTGAGAACGTTATTTACGGTCCCTGAAAGGGTGCGGATGCCGGCACGAAGATGGGCGATCCACTGCTGGTTTTCGCTGCGGTCTTCAGAGATGAGCCCGGCAAAAAGTTCCAGGCTGGCTAATGGGTTTCTAATTTCGTGTGCGAGGATCGTGGAGATCTCGGCAAGAGTTGCCGCCCGGCGAGCGGCCTCGCGTTCCTGCTCGGCAAGCTTGTTGGCGGTAATGTCGCGGAGGATCCAGATGGTGCGCAGCGGCGGGGCCGAAGGCGCTGTCTCCCCAGGCGTGCATGAGAGCTCGCGGCGGCCGATCGCCAGCCAGCGCCGGGCCGAACCCGTAAGCAGGCAAACTTCGCTGTCGTGGTTGCTATCTGCCGTCTTTTGAAGAGCTTCAAAGTTCACCTTGCTGGTCTGCGAGAGCTCTTTCAGCGTGGCGACCTGAGCCGATTCCAGGCCCAGCAGCCGGCGGCCTTCAGGGTTGATCCTTATGATCGTCTCGGCTGTGTCAAGCACCAGCACTCCGCAAGGCATCGAGTCAACTGTCTGTTCGAGCGTAGCTGCCATGCGGGCGTTCTCTTGCAGGCTCACCGTCAATGCCGCGTTGCGGTCGGCCAGCTCGATGCTCAGGTGCGCAACCTTCTGCTGCAGTTCGCGGTACGAGGCCTCCAGGAGAGTCGACGCGGAGATGAACTTGGTAAAGGCGTCGGCCAGCACCCGGGGGTTGCTCAGCCGCGCGGCTTTCGCGGCGTTTATTGGAACAGCATGAGAACTCGGCAGCATTTGCCTATCTATCAAGCACGAAGCGTGCCAAATTGAAACAGGCGTACCGATTTGGGAGGGAAGGCCTACAAAAGGATGTGCTCGGCCTTGATTTCGTGCCCCGAGCCCACAAGAATGGTCGCGCGCTCGACGGCATTGCGCAGCTCGCGGATGTTTCCGGGCCACGCGTGCTGCGACAAAACCTGCAGGGCGCCTGCGCTCAGCGTGGAGCCGGGCAGAAACCTGGCGGCAAATGAGACCGCCAGCTCGTCCATGTCTTCCATGCGCTGACGCAGCGGGGGAAGGTGGATGGGGAAAACGGCGAGCCGGTAATAGAGGTCTTCACGGAACTGCTGGTTGGCGACCATCTTCTTGAGATCGGCGTTGGTAGCCGCCACAACACGCACATCCACCTTGAGGTTGTCGTTGCCGCCCAGCCGCTGGACTTCGCCCTGCTCCAGGAATCGAAGCAGCTTGCTCTGCAGTGAGACCGGCATGTCCCCGATTTCGTCCAGGAACAGAGTCCCGCCGTGGGCGGAGTGGATCCTCCCGATGCGCGATTGAACGGCGCCGGTAAACGATCCCTTGGTGTAACCGAAGAGCTCGGCTTCAAGCAGCGACTCCGGGATTGCTGAGCAGTTGACGACGACGAACGGCTGATTCCGGCGCGGGCTGATGAGGTGAATCTCCTGGGCCAGGAGATCTTTGCCGGTTCCGCTTTCGCCGGTGATCAAGACCGTCGTGTTGCGGGCTGCAACCATGCGCGCAACCGCCCAGGTGCGCTGCATCGAATCGCAGTTTCCGATCATGCCGCGGAGCTTGATGTGGTTCCGGTCGGGGACTACGCGCAGCGAATCCTGCGCGGCCGCGCTTGGTTGATAAGCCGATTGATAGGTAGTGTGGCCGGCGGCGCCTCCATTATTGATCTCGTCAACGAGGCGCGCCGACACCGGCGTGGGCGAGGCGCTGCCCACCAGCAACTGGCCGGTCTGGGAGTTGAGCATCAGCACCTGGGTCAGGGGAAATCGATTCTGGACGATGGCGCGGAAGCCGTTGGGCTCAAGATCCGGCAGCATGGGATCGAGCAAAAGCACGCCCTCTTCGGATTCGAACTTGCGCAGAATTTCGAGCGCGCCGGCGCCGCTGCCGGTCTGCACCACATTCCAGCGCTCGGTTGAAAGCTTATCCTGCAGCGCCTGGCGCAAGTGCGCATTGGGGCTGACGACAAAAACATTGAGAGGGAAACGATCTTCAAACCTCTCCGACTGAATAACCGGACTACCCATGAGCTCCCTGCAAATCTGGCGAAAATCAACAGCCGAATCAGGTCGAGTCTTCTTCCGTGACTTACACCATTTCGACTGCCCGATGCGCTCCGCGCGTACATTCAAAACGCGCGCCGGATACCGCACCGGCCTTGCCATCTACTGAAAATTGTGCGACTTGGAAGTCGTGCTGTGGTTCACTTGCTTGCTTCTTCACTCGTTCACTTCTTCACTCGTTCACT
>JBEKCW010000587.1:0-2511 GCA_050014675.1 Occallatibacter sp.
GCGAACGCGACCCTCACCAGCGACCATCCGGCGGAATCATTCGCCATTCCGCCGGAAACGCTCAGAAGCGCCCCGCCGGTCGTCGTCATCCAGGTGACGAAAGTGGCGAACCCCGGCAGAACTCCGTTCCAGATATTCGTGTACCTGTCGTACCGATCGGCGCCGGGACAACAGCAGGCCCAGAAGATTCCGATCGGCAATGTGGGTCTTTTCCCGGCCGATCATCCAGCCGGATTTCTATTGCGTGCCTCCAGCGCGTTTGAACGGCTGAAAGCCACCGCCTCAAGCGCCACCGATGTCTGCGTGCTCGTGGATTTGAAGCCGCTTCGCAAGTCGGACAAGTTGACCTCGGTTGAAGTCACAGTGGCGCCGCCGCAATGGAAGGCTGAGCCCGGCAATTAACCGTCGCGCGAGTGGCTCCAATCGGTCCCGGTGACCCGTGCGAACGCCGCCGCTAGCTCACTCTCAGATAAGTCCGCGAGATGCGATCATGCCAGGTCATGTGTTCGTCGTCGAAGATGGCCCAGGCAAAGCCCAGCCCCACCGGCAGAACTGAGAGCAGCAGCGCGGCCAGCCGCGCATAGCGCTGCGCCCGCGTGGGAACGCCGCCGTCAAAGGTGCATAGCGCGAGCCGCGCGTATTTCATTCCCGGAGTGGCGCGAGCCAGCGTGAAGAACAGCAGCTTGTAAGCCGCACTGGCGACCAGCAAAGCTACCACCGATCCGATTTCGACGGCGCGCAGGCCCGGCAGCTCAGTTGCATTGTTGGCAGCCAGTGCCGCAGCCGCCACAAATGCCCCGGCCACCAGCGTGGCATCCACAACCCCGGCCAGCACGCGCCGGCTCAACCCTGCCAACTCAATTCCAGGAGCCGGCGTTGGACGCGGAGCAGGCTCCTCAAGCAACTCGTATTCCGGCTGGGGTTCCGGCGCGAGCCTCATGGTGGACCACTCAGGAACGCTCCAGTCGGCCACCTGCTGAGTCGTCCTCGGGCTCTCCTCTTCCGGCTCAACTGAAATCGCGCCCGGATCGACCTCGAAAATGCTCAACTGCGCGCCGGCTGCCGGCGTTGCCAGCGGCCCCTCGGCCAACCGCGGGCGCACCTTGCGGGTTGCCACAATCTGCCGTGGGAACTCGATGACATTACCGAAGATAGGCTGGGCGGGCTCAATTACGGTAATCTCCTGCGGCTGGGCCTGCTCGGTCTCGGTCTCTTCCCAGTCTGCAGTCATAGTCTCGAAAAGGCTCGGGCCAACGGAAGTCCGGATTCCTTCACGGGACTGCTCGTGCAGAAGCAAGTCAGGCTCCCAGCGGATGGCGAAGCGCTCGGCGTATGGTTCGCTTTGAGAGTCGGCAGCAATCACCGGAGCCGGCCGCGCGGCCGGCGCAATGGGCACGACTTCGGCAATATGCGGCTGCCAAAACGGATCAACAATGGGCTCTGACTCAGGCTCGGGGTTTGAAGCAGCTTCAATGCCGGCCAGAACCATCTGCGCCTTGGCGTGAGCTTCCTGGGCGGCAACCGCTGCTACCTCGGCGGCCTCAACAGCCGCTCGGGCTTCGGTGGCGAGCATCTCGTTGTAACTGGGCGCCTGTGCAAAGCGCATTGCAACCCGTGCGGCGGCTTTGGCAGCACGGCTGCCGGGCGCGGGTGTCGCGTGCTCCGTGGACAGGGATTGATTTGATGCCGGCTTGCCGTGCATGTGGGCGGCAACCCGTCGGTTTACTTCTTGCTTCCACGCAGGTTCGGGTAAATGGTTCAGCGATGTGCTCAATGCTCCTCGATCCCTTCAGCGCGTCGGCGATCACAGCTTGCGGACCGTTTCAGCAGATTGGGTCACATGGGGCGTCCCATGCGGCGCTGCTACCTGTTTTGAGAAGAGGATTTGTCGCGGAAACAAAAGCGCACAGCCCGCTTCACATTTCTCGTGAAGGAGCGGCGAATCAGAAAGGCCGACTTTTGTTGCTGCCAGAGCGGCGAGGCGTGCGTCCCATCGGTGCCGGGCCATCTTTGCTATTCTTGGCCTAACACTGGTCAGGAATGCGACCTCGTAATCTAGTATCTATCACGCTGCTGGCTCTCTGTCACCTTCAAGTTGGTGGACAAGCGTTGACCAACGCGGTCCCCCCGCCCGGTCCGACCGCCGCTATCGCATCCAGCCCGGCCGCAACAGTCGCATCCAGCCCGGGCGACGCGCAGCCAGCATTTCGATATGACCAGCTCCCCGACGACCCCAGCCAGGAATTGATCCCTGTTGCCCAGCCCCAGCCCACTCCAACCACAGGCGAACCGATTCACTGGACGACCACAGGCGAACAAACTCGCGTAGGCGACCTATGGACGCTCAACGACAACGTAGTTATCTACTACGAGAACTACACGCTGCACGCTGACAAAGTGGTCTACCACCAGTCAACCTCAGAGGTTGAAGCCGACGGACATCTGCAGCTAACCGGAGGTCCCAATGACGTGTTCATCACCGCGACCCACGGAGATCTGCGGCTGAACATG
>JBEKCW010000588.1:0-2894 GCA_050014675.1 Occallatibacter sp.
TTACATTCTTGAGCGCGGCATTCGGGCGGACCTGGCGCTGGTGAAGGCGTGGAAGGCCGATACGCATGGGAATTTGATCTATAGGCGCACGGCGCGGAACTTCAATCCCGATGCGGCTACGAGCGGAAAGATTACGGTGGCTGAGGCGGAGATTATTGTTGAGGCGGGCGAACTCGATCCCGATGAGATTCACACGCCAGGGATTTTTGTGCATCGGGTGGTGCAGAATGCTACGCCGGAGAAGAGGATAGAGAAACGCACGGTAAGGCAGGGAACAAGGGAGCAAGGGAGCGAGGGAGCAAGGGACTGATGGCGTGGAATCGGAATGAGATGGCGGCGCGGGCTGCGCGGGAAATTGAAGACGGGTTCTATGTGAACCTGGGCATCGGCATTCCTACGCTTGTTGCGAATTTCATTCCCGCGGGAGTGACGGTGACGCTGCAGTCGGAGAATGGGTTGCTGGGCATGGGACCGTATCCGCTTGAGAGCGAGGTTGACGCGGACCTGATCAATGCGGGCAAGGAGACGGTGACGTTTATGCCGGGCGCGGCGAATCGTTCGCGATGATTCGCGGCGGGCATATTGACCTGGCGATCCTGGGCGCGATGCAAGTATCGGAGCGGGGCGACCTGGCCAACTGGATGATTCCGGGCAAGCGCGTTAAGGGCATGGGCGGAGCGATGGACCTGGTGGCGGGCGTGCGTCGCGTGGTGGCTCTGATGGAGCATACGGCTGCGGATGGATCGGCAAAGTTGCTGCGTGAATGCACGCTGCCGCTTACTGGAGCGGGAGTGGTGCATCGAGTGATTACAGATTTATGCGTGGTGGATGTGACGGGATCGGGATTTGAGGTTGTGGAGTTGGCCGAGGGCGTGACGCGGGAGATGGTGGAAGAGCGGACGGGGGCGGCGGTAAGGTTTAGCGAGAGGTGAGCGCACAGATCCCTCAGGGGCTAAAGCCCGCGTCTTTATTGGGGTTCTTCGGCACGACTGAAGTCGTGCCCTGATACAAAACCTCCAGCGCGGATTCGTGCTATCCCACCCTAGCGACAAAAACAAAGACGTCGCGAGGGTGGGGCACCCAGTTTTGTGTGGGATTGAGAGAGGCCGGTTGAGGCTCGTGCTATCCCAGGTCCCCAAATGCGAGGGACCTGGGGCACCCGCTTTTTGCGGGATCGATATTGCAGATTAGTTTGGCCGGGTAGGTTTTGGAACTGGCCGCGAGGATTTCCCCCAGACCGGTTTGCGTTTTTCAAGAAATGCGGCAATCCCCTCGCGAAAGTCCGCGGTCTCGCGGGTAAGCGCGTTGGCCTTTAGGGCCAGTTCTATTGCGGATTCGAGCCACTCGCTGTGCTGCGAGGCGATCAGGTGCTTTGTTACCTTGATCGATTGGGGGCTGTTGGCGATGAGTGTTTCGGCAAGAGTGCGCGCCCGCTGTGAGAGCTCTTCCGGCGCGACGACTTCGTTGACCAGGCCGATGCGATACGCTTCTGCCGCGTCGATGATGCGGCCGGTGAGGAGCAAATCGCGGACGTGCCTTCCGTCAATTTGCAAAGCGAGAAAGACGGACACAAGCGCGGGGACAAATCCGATGCGTGCTTCAGTAAAGCCGAATTTCGACGATGGCGTGGCAAGAGTGAAGTCGCAGATTGCAGCCAGACCTGCGCCGCCGGCGATTGCCGGACCATTTACGGCGGCGATGGTGGGAATGCGCAATTCGTACAAAGTCATGAAGAGTCTTGTGATGCGTTCCGCGTCGGCGCGGTAATCCGCCGCTGTTTTGTTGTTCATTTCCTGAAGGACCGAAAGGTCGAGGCCGGAACAGAATGCGTCTCCCGAACCTTTGAGAAGCAGGACGCGACGATCGCTCGAAGCGGTGTCCTCCAAAACATGAATGAGTTCACTCTGCATCTCCGGAGTCATGGCGTTGCGGCGCTCGGGACGATTGAGCGTGATGGTGCGAATGTGTCCGGAGTCGGATACGAGAATTGTTTGATAGTTCAATTCAGTCCTCGTTGCTCGGTTCAGGTTTATTTTAGATAGTCGACAGTGGTTCTGACATAGAAGTATTAAGCGATTTTCGATTGTCGCGAGTTGGCGCTGCTATGCAGCGTGGCAGGTTGGCGGGTTCGCGCCGACTCCAGGGCGACGTCTGTACCTAGCCGCCGGCGGCAATGCGGCTGCTGTTTTGGATGAGTTGATCGTCGAGTGCAAGCGCAGGGAGCGCGGCGCCGCAATCAGCGAGAGTTGCAACAAGAACTTCAGTGGGGATGTTGCCGACGAGATCGTCTTGCGCAAAGGGGCAGCCGCCCAGGCCGCCGATGGCTGAATCATAGCGGCGGCAGCCGGCGCCGTAGGCGGCGCGGATGAGTGCGGCTGCATGATCGGGGCGCGCGTGCAGGTGAACGCCGATGTGTGCGCCACTGCTGGCTTCAATAGCGGCTTGCACGGTCTCGGCTATCTGCGTATGCGCTCCTGCTCCCACAGTGTCGGCCAGAGAGATTTGCCAGATGCCGAGGCCGGTGATTTGCCTGCAGGCATTCACTACGGCGTCTACGCTCCATTTGTCACCATAGGGATTTCCAAAGGCCATCGAAACATAGGCGACTACTTTTCTGCCCGCGTTTTCAGCGAGCGAGGTTACGGTGCCCAGAATGCGCAGCGAATCTTCCTGAGACTGGCGTTGATTCCGGTGGAGAAATTGTGGCGAGATGGAGTAGGGGAAGCCGAGTGTGTTGACTTGGCCGGTGGCGAGGGCGCGAGTTGCTCCTTTTTCGTTTACGACGATGCCGATGATTTCGACGTCGGATGAAGGATTAAGCAATTCGAGTACGCGTTCGGAGTCGGCCATCTGCGGGACGGCGGCGGGAGAGACGAAGCTGACTGCGTCAATGT
>JBEKCW010000589.1:0-2852 GCA_050014675.1 Occallatibacter sp.
AGCAACGGCTTGAGCGTCTCCGCCTTGTCCGGCTCGGCCGCGTCTTTCAAATCGTCACTGGTTGAGGACTTGTTCACGGCCTTCAGTTCAATCTCGCCATACTTCTCAACGCCGCCAAACACGATCTCGTCGAATTCGTCATCGAGAATCAGAACCTCGATTTCCTTCTTCTTGTAGATCTCAAGCAGCGGCGAAGTGCGCAGCAACGACTCGGCCCCACCGGTGATGTAATAGATGCTCTTCTGGTCTTCCTTCATGCGCGACTTCACATCGGCAAGGCTGGTCAGCCCATCGACCTTCGTCGATTTGACCCGAATCAAATCGAGTAGCGTTTCGCGATTCGAGAAGTCGCTGTAGAGGCCTTCCTTCAACGGACGGTTGAATTCAGTGACGAATTTCAGGTACTGATCCGGCTGGTTGGTTGCGATGTTCTTCAATTCGGCGAGAATCGGCTCACATTGAGAGGAAGGTCTTCGCTGTCGATAATGCCAAACACAAAGCGCAGGTACTGCGGCAACAGTTCCTTCGCGTCGTCCATGATGAAGACGCGCTTTACATAAAGCTTCACGCCTACCTTGTATTCGGCATGGTAAAGATCGAGCGGAGCCTTCGACGGAATATAAAACAGCGTGGTGTACTCCAGGCTGCCCTCGGCCTTGGTGTGAAACCAGAAAAGCGGATCTTCCCAATCGCCCGAGATGGACTTGTAGAGTTCCTTGTAGTCCTCGTCCGTCAGCTCACTCTTGGGCCGCCGCCACAGTGCGCTGGCCGCATTCACCTGCTCGGTGGTGCGCTTCTTTTCCGACTTCTTCTCGGTCTCGTTCCACTCGCTCTTGTCGTAAGTGAGAAAGATGGGGAAGGCGATGTGATTGGAGTACTTCTTCACAACCTCTTTGAGCCGCCAGCTGTTGGAGTACTGCTTACCCTCGTCGTTGAAATGAATGAGCACTGTGGTACCCGCCACCAGACGTTCCGCGGGCTCAATTTCAAAGCCGCTGGTTCCATCGCTCGTCCATCGCCACGCGAGCTCTTCACCCGCCTTGCGCGTAACCACTTCAACGCGGTCCGCAACCATGAAGACGCTGTAGAATCCCACGCCGAACTGGCCGATGAGATTGGAGTCGCGCTTAGCGTCGCCGGAAAGTTGCGAAAGAAAATTCTTTGTTCCCGACCGTGCAATGGTTCCGAGATTTGAGATCAGGTCCTGCTCATTCATGCCGATGCCGGTGTCTGCAATGGTGAGGGTCTGCTTCTCTTCATCAAGCTCCAGATCGATGCGAGGGTCGAACGGGAAAGACTTCAGCGCGTCGTCGGTAAGCGTCAGATGCCGCAGCTTATCCAGCGCATCGGAGGAATTGGAAACCAGCTCGCGCAAAAAGATCTCGGGATGCGAATAGAGGGAGTGGATGATGAGTTGCAACAGTTGACTGACTTCGGTCTGAAATTCGAGTTTTGACATTGAATCGTTATCCCCACTATGGATGATATAAAAAAGCCCCGCTTGCGTCGCTACAGTCGCAACTTCGCTTCCAGGACGCGTTCCAGCGCTTCTTCGGCCGTGGCGCCGACCGCCGACAAGTGCCCCATCTTCCGCCCCGCGCGCGGCGTGTGCTTCTCATATAAATGCAGCCGCACGCCGGGAACGGCCAGCGCCGCGGCGAAATCTGGCTCGCCTGATTCGCTGAGCCAAACCTCGCCGAGCAGGTTCACAATCGCGCATGGAGTAATCAGCGATGTGTCTCCCAACGGAAGATTGCATGTGGTCCGCACCAGTTGTTCAAACTGGCTGGTGACGCAGCCGCGCTCGCTCTGGTGATAGCTGTTGTGCGGCCGCGGTGCAAGCTCGTTCACGAGCAACTCGCCTTGTTTCGTGACAAACAGCTCAACACACAACAGGCCTTCCAAACCAAGCCTTGCAATGATCGCCGCGGCCAGCGCTTCTGCGCGCATCTCAAGCTCCGCCGGCACATCTGCCGGTAACACGCTCCACGCCAATATCTGATTTTCATGATGATTGCGCGCCGCGGGAAAACTGCGCACGTCGCCCGCCGGATTGCGCGCCGCCATCACGCTGATCTCGAAATCCAGATCAAGCGCCTGCTCGGCAACGCACGCTTGCTCGCCAAGACTCAACCATGCGGCATGAATCGATTCTTCCGTCGCCGGTCGATCGAAGCCAATTCGCGCCTGCCCGCGCCCATCGTATCCGCCGCGTCCGATCTTTAGAAACACTCGTCCGCCCAGCGCAGCTACAGCTTCGTGTAACTCGGCTTCGTTCTGCACAATGCCAAACGCTCCGACAGGAAATCCAGCATCGGCGAGCCATTTTTTTTGCAGTGTCTTATCCTGGATGATTCGAATCGGCTCCACACCCGGCCGCAGCGGAGCAATCCGCGCAACCTCGGAGAGCGCATCCACTCCAATCTGCTCAATCTCCAGTGTCACTGCATCCGCGCCCGTCGCCAGCCGCCGCGCAGCATCCACATCACCCCAGCGGCCCACTATGGTTTCGTCCACCACGAAGCTTGCCGGGCACGCTGCCTCAGAATTGGAATGAAGGGATTCAGAGAAGCTCACCCGGGCAGCTCCTGATCGAGTGTTTGCTCCAGCACTTCCTGTGTTCGCGCCGCGCGCCACGCTGCCAGCCGCTCGTAGAGGGCCGCATCCGTCGCTGCCAAAATCTCCGCTGCCAGCAGCGCCGCGTTGGCCGCGCCAGGCTTGCCGATCGCAAGCGTCCCCACCGGCACACCCTTGGGCATCTGCACAATCGAAAGCAGCGCATCGAGGCCATTCAATTGCGTGGCCGCCACCGGCACGCCGAGCACTGGAACCAGCGTCTTCGCCGCCAGCAT
>JBEKCW010000590.1:0-2819 GCA_050014675.1 Occallatibacter sp.
AGATTGAGAATGCCGAGGTTGATGCTGATTTCAGCGGCCAGAGTGAACTTGGGCTGCCATCCCTTGATCTCGGCGGCTTCACCCGCCATGCGCGCAATGCCTACCGGTCCCTGGAGCTGCGAGACGGAAACCTTGTGCGTGAACAGGCGCTGCAAGACCTCAAGGATGATGAAGGCGTTCTGGCCGAAGAACTGATCCGATTTGGCAACCGCATGCCCAAGGGACAGCGGCTGATTTCGAACCGCCATGGGCGCCACAGCAAAACCGAGTTTGTAGCCGGTATCGAGCTTGGTGGGATGCCCGACCAGGTTCAGCGTCTGTCCTTCGCGCAGCACGGTCAGGTTGATCGGCTTACCCGCCCCCTCCTGCATGTAAACCAGCAGGGAGTAGACGGTGTGGAACGGGTGACCGTCCACGGCCTCAATGGCATCGCCGGGCCGCAGTCCGGCCTGGTCGGCAGGCAGCCCCGGCGAAACCTCATCAACCTTGATGGGACCGTAGTATTCCTGGGGCATCAGGCCTTCGTCTGAAAGGTCGAAGTTGTCGGTCTTTGCGGAGGCGAGAATGTGAAGATTCAGCACCAGAGTCTGGTAGCCGCGCTGGATGGTAACGGGAATGATCTGATTGGCGTTGAGCCGCGACTGCGCATCGATCTGACCCCAGTCCGGCTTCTTGAAAACGTCGTAGCGCAGAATCTGGTCACCGGGCTGAAAACCAGCCTGGGCGGCAGGCGAGTCAGGAATAATCCCATCAGCACCCAGGCCAGAATGAAGTTGGCGATGGGCCCGGCCAGTCCGATGAGCATGCGCTGCCAGCGGGGGTGGGCGAGGAACGAGCCGGGGTCGTCAATTCCGCCGTAGTGAGGCGGGACATTCTCAGGGCTTTGACCGGGCAGTTTTTCGTAGGCCTGGACGATCACGGGTGTGCCTGGAACTGAGCCGGGAACATCGAGATTCTGCTCAGGGCTCTCGCCGGTCATTTTGACAAAGCCGCCGAAGGGCAGCAGGCAGACTTTGTATTCGGTCTCGCCCCAGGTGAAGCCGAAGAGCCGCGGGCCGAAGCCGATGGAGAATGCTTCGACGCGCACTCCGCAGAGTTTGGCGACGATAAAGTGTCCGGCCTCGTGCACCACGACCATGATGCCGACCAGGACAATGAAAGCAACGACAGAGACGAGAAAAGCGTGCATAACGTTACAGCAGATCCTTCGAGATTCCCGGAGAACAGCGGACCTGACCTTTCCGTAGGGGAACCGCCAGAGCGGACGGGAAGGAGGGTATCAGAGTCAGAGGCCTGCGATCGTTAAACTTCTGATCGCACGATCACATGAGCCATTTGACGCGCCTCCCGGTCAGCGGCGAGCACCTGCCTAATGGTAGTTGGATGCGCCTCAACCGTGGATGCGAGTACTTTTTCAATTGTACGCGGGATTCCCATAAATGGAATTTTCCCGTCAAGAAAGGCCTCGACGGCCACCTCATCGGCGGCATTGAGGGCGATGGCGTGGGCGCCACCTTTTTCCGCAGCCTCAAAGGCCAGGCGCAGGCAGGGGAAGCGCTCAAAGTCGGGCTCTTCGAATTCCAGATGCCGCAGGGCGGCCAGATCGAAGGTGAGTGTGGAGGCAGGGCGCTCAGGATAGGCGAGCGCGTAAAGAATGGGCAGGCGCATGTCGGTGACGGAAATCTGCGCGAGGATCGAGCCGTCGACGTACTCCACCAGAGAATGAACGGTGGATTGCGGATGGACGATGACGCGGACCTGGCTGGGCGGCACGTCGAACAGGCGGCAGGCCTCGATAATCTCAAGGCCCTTGTTGAGCATGGTGGCTGAGTCGATGGTGATGCGGCGCCCCATAACCCAGGTGGGATGCTTGAGCGCTTGCGCCGGGGTGATGGCGGCGAAATCCGCGAGCGGAGTGGTGCGGAACGGACCGCCGGAGGCGGTGAGCCAGATGGTTTTTACTTCTTTGTGCGCGCCCACGCGCAGGCACTGGTGGACGGCGTTGTGCTCGCTGTCGATGGGCAGGATGGGCACGTTGCGCTCGCGAGCGGCAGCGGTGAGGATTTCGCCCGCGGCAACCATGCACTCCTTGTTGGCCAGGCCTATGGGTTTGCCGGCCAGGATGGCGGCATGAGTCGCCTCAAGCCCGGCGACGCCCACGATGGCAGAAACAACAAAATCGGCATCAGGATGGGTTGAGGCGGCGACTGTGCCCTCGGTGCCGTGGGCGATCTGAATGCCTGTGATGCCGGATTGGTGAAGGCGGGTGGCAAGTTGAGATGCGAGCTCTTCGGTCGCGACCGAGATCAGTTTGGGGCGCCAGCGAGCGGCCTGGGTAAAGGCCTCATCGATGTTGCGTCCGCAGGCCAGCGTGGCCACGGAATAGCGATCGGGAAACTGCTCGACGATGGAAAGGGTGCTTTGGCCGATGGAGCCGGTGGAACCGAGGATGGCGAGACGTTTCAAAAAAGCAGCTCCTAGCTTCTAGCCTCTAGCTTCTAGCTCTTCCGCGCAATTGGGTGCATTTGTGGATTCAAGAAGCATCTTGATCCATTATTCAACAGCCACGCTACTGGTTCACCGCCATGTAGCGATGGTATTGAAGGCCAAGCTAGGAGCTAGAGGCTGCTTTCTAGAACCTCTGGTGAATCAGCTGCGCGTACCACAGCGCCGGCGCGGCCAGCAGCAGAGCGTCGATGCGGTCGAGAACGCCGCCGTGGCCGGGCAGCAGGCTGCCTGAATCCTTGACCCCCGCGGAGCGCTTGATGGCCGACTCCACCAAGTCGCCCACCTGCGCGGCAATGTTGACCACCACGGCC
>JBEKCW010000591.1:0-3505 GCA_050014675.1 Occallatibacter sp.
TCAATTTGCCGCCTTCGTAGAGGAATCTCGCCGGGGAAACGCCTGCCTCGATTCCGTGCGTAATAAACGTGGGCTTAATCAGAGCTTCCCTAAGTATTGGCATTGGACGAATGGCTGCGTGGCGCAGGCTAGTAAGCGATCACTTGCACTAAGGCTCGCAAGGTCTTCATTTTCACCATTGGCTTCCCTCCTATGAGCGCCGGGGTATTCAGGCCCCGACACATCTGGGGCTTCCAGAATCCAATGTTTCCAGTTCCGTTTCATCAACCTCGACCGCCATGCTCTGCCTGATGAGGTCCATCGTGAGCACTACACGGAGGCCGCTCTTCTTGCGTACAACAACGCCCTCCATCCCACAAAGGGCGCCTGATCGAATGCGGGCCCGTTGTCCCACGGCTAGCAAAGGGTGCGGTTCCACCTGTCGGAGATGCAAACCGGCTCGCAATGCCTCGATCTCAGCGGCGGGCAACGGCGCGGGCACCCGGCCCGTGCCGCCCACAATCGCCAAGACGCCCTGCACTCCGAGCACCCGTGAGCGCTCGGCGGGCTTGATGCAGACAAAAATGTAACCGGGGAAAAGTGGAAGTTGCAGGTTGACCTTTATACGGTTGTTCCACTCCCGCTGGACGGGGTAGAGCGGAAGGTAGTGTTCCACGTCTCTCTGAGCGAAGTGCTGTTCGACCCGCTTTTCATGACGGGCGGAGGTATATACCGCGAACCACATGGCTACTGATTTCACATCCGAAACGCAATTCGAGACAGGCCTACCAACGTGAAACGTGCTCTCGTGGGCTGCAATCTCAGACATGACTCCGCCATTCTCGCTTAGCAAGGGGGTCTACAACCTTCCTGCATAAGCCAAGTGAACTCAGCTAAACCGTTCTCCGCATCAAACCGCACGTGTAAGCGAGCACTTGCACGTGCGGTTTGCCGCGGTTGATCTCACTCAAGAATTATGAACACATAGTACCATGACTTTTCTCGTATCTTCTAAGTTCCTTGGAACTCGCAATTTATTTGCGATGATTCTTGCCTGGGATTGAGCTTTGGTGAGACTTCTGCATGACATACCTGTTTTCTCGGCGCGTCATTAGCGAGTAATTGGCTTCACTCTATATAGGTCCTTTCGCTAAACCGCTTGATTGCGTAAGTGCATGCATAATCAACATCTTGGATCGATCTGGTCACAATGTAAATCAAGTCGGTTAGCAGCCTGACTCACTCGAGGGCCAAGTCACACGGCAGATCGATTCTCGCCAAACTGTGATCTAACTCACACGCGGAAGTAGGCAACGCCGCTGTTTCAATGTCCATGGCGGAAATCACACTCACATGACTATAGTCACATGATCAACACAGGTTGCGGATGGGCCCGCCGGGACAGCGGATTATGGCGCACACAACTCACCGGCTGCAACACGATTTGCCCGGCACGCTCGAGTTCGGGGAATTTGAGGGAAATTGTCAGCTACTTCCACAGCGACAGTGTGTAGCTGGCAGCCTTGCCGGCGGTGCTCTTAGGCAGCGTCTCGTTCTGCAGGGAAAGAGACTCCGCGCGGATTTGCTCCAGCTGGTGCGGCGCCTCTTCCATGCGCAGCGCATGCCGCGCGGCTTGATCCATATTCTTCTCGCGCGCCTCGCGGTCGATCGCGAACAGTTCGTCCATCGGCGCGACGATGCGTGCCGAGTCCTCGTCTTTCGTATCGACCTTGACAGTATCGACGAACTTGCGCCTGGCATTGAGAGGCAACAGGCGTGCACCATCTTCGGGCCGCCAACGTCGGCCGGGCGAGCCATATTGCCACATGTACGCTTGATGATTGCGCTCTTGTCGTGCAGCTACACGCCGACAGGAGTCTCGTCCGCCTGGATGTAGCTGCCGGCAAGCAACTCACGCTTCGTCGCAACTGCGATCGGTATCTACAACTCGCCGACGCGCATGACCAAGGTACAACGCACGAACAGGTGATGGCTGCTGGGAGCTGGATCGTGCTGCTATGAACGCGGTGATGACGAGCAGCGCAAGGCGGCCCGCGATGCTTACGCCTCACGGAAGGGCAACTCACAATCGCCGAGCAGCTTTCCCCTTTCTTCTACTGGCCGATTGGACGTATTGAGGCAGTTGTTTCGTTCATAGGGTTCTCGCTATCGGCGATTTGCATTCGCTTTGTACTGCTAACGGCATACAGAATCAATTCGACGCGGGAGGACACTCCCAGTTTATCGAAGATATGAAACAGGTAGTTCTTGATCGTGTGCTCGCTCAGGCTGAGCTCCTGGGCGATTTCTCGATTCTGTAGGCCATCGCCCAGGAGACGCACGACCTCTTCTTCTCGTTTCGTCAGTAACCGCGCTCCGCTTGCATCAACGACACGCATGGGCGCAAGTTTAGCAAACTTTTCCAATACGTACGTAAGTTCGTTACTGTTCGCCCAGATCTGCCCCGCATGGACGCGATCCACACATCTGCAGAGCGCCTTGAATGGCGATTGCGAGGGGCAGAACACGCCTTTAGCGCCAGCGCGGAAGGCGTCAAATACAAGATTCGGTTCAAGACTGTCGAGCAGCAGGACCGCTTTCGCGTCCGGAGCGCATTCACGCAGATGCCGCAACGCCGCAAATCCACTAAGTGGCCCCTCTGCCAATGTCGCACTGATCAGCGCGACATCTAGTGAAACCGACTGCCCTGCTTCAAACACTTCCTGAGCGGTGGTGACGCTAGCAACCACGCGAAAGCGCGACTGCCGATTGAGCGCCCCCGCAAAGAGCTCTCCCGTCATTGCTGTCTTGGAAGCAATCAACACGGAAATAAGGCTTCTTTCAGCTGTCGTCACAACGTCCCCCAGGGCAAGTGATTCATCGCCCGAACTGCGCACCGCGGCGTGGCTGGTTAAGCATAGTAAATCGGCCGTTATCGATGGAAGATTAGGACAAGGATACTGCTCGCAAGCCATTAACTACCATCACCATCAGCCACAGTTGTAGGAACCCATGACTGCATGTGCAAATAGCTGGCTCGCGGGCTGCCTGAGTGGAGGTGGGTCCGTTCACTTTCCAGGTTCAGGACTTTGGCGTGCAGGCACAGATAAACACTTTACCAGCATCGCCAATACGACGAAGAGCCATTGAGATTGTTAGCAACATAATACCCCACCTCTTCGAGGCCACCGTCACATCAATCGCAGTTCAACATCAACTTTCCTATTATCTAACTATGGTCGCGGTCATTTGCTCTCGATGGTTACTTTAGGGATGTGGACTTTAGGAATGTGATCAGCACCACTCATAGAGAAGACTTACTCTACCCAGAAATGAGAGACCTTTCACTCATGTCTGCCGTGGTCGAATGATGAACTCACCAGGGCTGAAGCACGACTGCAAACGACAAACGTCTCCGAACGTTTCCCGAACAACAGAGTAGATCAGCTCTGAGAGTTTCGTTCTCTTGCAGATATGTTTCCCAAAACGTATTTTGGTTGCAGTCAATCAACTCAATCTGGATCGA
>JBEKCW010000592.1:0-2615 GCA_050014675.1 Occallatibacter sp.
TTGCAGGCCGGCAGTGAGCTTGAAGACGCCTCCCTTGCCTTTGACTTCGGCGAGAGCCTGCTCGCGGCTGGCGTCGGCTACGTCTTCGCCGTAGACCACGATGCGCGGATCGCGACGCATCTCGTCGTGGAGGCAGGCGTTGATTAAATCTGCCATGGTCCGTGGCGAGGCGCTCCGCGCTTTAGCGTCTTGGACTAGATCCGCGGCTGGTTGAGAGTGGCCGATTGAGTGTTGAGGTATCCCCGGTCCCCAAGTGCGAGGGACCTGGGGCACCCCGCTGCTTGGGCTGGTTGGCTCAGGAGCGTGCTCACTTGAAAAGGCGGCGGAGGTGGGGTCGAGGTAGGGCGAGTAGACGTACTGGGGAATGCTGGAAATTTCAGGGAGCGGGGATTCAAGGGCGCGGTGGGCTGCTTCAGCGGCTTCGTTTTCGAGGGACTTCTCAAGCTCGATAATTTCAGGCTCAGTGAGAATGCCCTCGCGAATAAGCAGCTCGCGCATACGGGCAATGGGGTCGCGCAGTAGATCGCTCTCACGCTCGGCGGCGCAGCGATAGTTTTTGTCGTCATCAGAAAAGGAGTGCGAATAGTGGCGGACGACGTGGCCGTGTACGAAGGCCGGGCCCAGTCCCGCGCGGCAATGCGCAGCGGCAGCCTGAAATGCGGCCAGGCTGGCCACGGGATCGGTGCCATCGACCTCGGCAAAGTGGAAATTGGGGAAGTTGGCGACAATGCGCGAGATGTTGCCGCCCGGCGTGTTTACCTCAACGGGCACGCTGATGGCGTAGCCGTTATCTTCAACCATGAAGATGACGGGGAGCTTTTGGTTCGAGGCGGTGTTCATGGCCTCCCAAAACTCGCCCTGCGAGGTTGAACCCTCGCCGATGCAAACGAGCACGACCTCGTCGCCGTGGAACTCAAGATCGTGGAATGCGCGGTAATCGCCCGACCACGCGGGGCGCTCGGCCGCTTCAGGGTGCCGGCTCAGGTAGCGGCCGGCCTCAGCGCAGCCGACGCCGTGAAGAAGCTGCGTAGCCGTCGAAGATGAGGTGCTGACGATGTGCAATTCCCTGCTGCTCCAGTGCGTGGGCATCTGACGGCCGCCGCTGGCAGGGTCAGTAGCCGCGCCGACGGACTGCAGGAACATGTGGTAAGGCGAGACGCCGAGAGCGAGGCAGAGCGCGCGGTCGCGGTAGTAGGGGAAGAACCAGTCGTAGCCGGGTTTGAGGGCGAGAGCAGCGGCAACCTGCAGGGCTTCATGGCCGGCAGCGGAGATCTGGAAGAAGACCTTTTGCTGACGCTTGAGCATGATCTCCCGGTCGTCGACGCGGCGGGAAAGCACCATGAGACGGTAGATTTGAACCAACAGCTGTACGCTCAAACCACCCGAGACACCCGTTTGCTGAGACGCCTGAGCGCCGGAAAGAGCCGCTTCCATTAAGATCGACCCCCTGGAGACTGCCATGGACTTGCCCGCCGGCACATTTGTGGGAAGGCCAATGACAGACTTGCCTACTCAAGCAAATTGTAACAATCATTTGGGCGTGGCAAAACGGGTTGATGGGACGGGATTTTCACAGTCCTGGAAATGACGTTGTGCCGGCATCGCGGAGAACGGGTAACTACTGATTGAATGGCGGCCCGTAATTGGGGAAAGTGACTGTAGGTGAAGGCACGATCAGGGTCATGGTCATTTTGTCGCGAACTCCATGGGCGAGTTTTTCAATCTCTGCCACCTTGCGCAACTGCTCCGGGGTGAGGACACCGGAATTGGCGCGAGCGATCTCGTTGTTGAGCTCGGTGGCCAGCTTGAAGAGCTTGTCTGAATCGGAAATGAGGGCTTTGTGGCGCTCGCTGTTCAACAGCTTCATTCGCCGCTCAACCATGATGGAGTCGAAGCTCCCGCTGGCGGTGTCGCTGCCGTAGTCAAGCGACTGGTGCTGCGAGTCGACTGAGCTTTGACCGGTTGAAGTGGCTCCCTTGCCTGACAGGCCGCTCTGGGCAAAGCCAAGTGTGCCGGGAATGAAGAGGAGAAGCGGCACAAAGAACAGCGCGCAAAAGCGCAGAGGCGAGATCGCAGCGGCGTTTCCGTTTTGTGGATTCAGATTAATCATAGTGCTCCCCCTCGCGTTGCAGGGCTTACTGGTTGCTGGCCGAGAGCGCGCTACCGCTCCTGACTTTGTGGGCCATTTGTTCGAGTTCGTATGCCTTGCGGACGACGGTGACCGAGAGCTCGTCCTTTCTCGCTTTGTCCACCTGGGCCTTAAGGTCGGTTGCAAGTTTGAGCAAGTCTGCGCACTCCTGGGCTACCTCTGCCTTGCGTTTCTCCTCAGGAGTCATGCCTGGGTAGGGCGGGCGCGCTTGATCCGCGACGGCACCTGTTGTTGGAGCGGGGGACGATGCCTGCTGTGCGGGAGGCGCGGTTGCATCCTTCTGCGCCGGAGCGGGAGATGCGCTCGCTGCTGGGGACGATTGTGCGTCAGTTGCGGGTTGGACCGCGGCGGGAGTTGCCTGCTGGGTCTCGGGTTGTGCCGGAGGAGTTTGCCGAGGGGGAGCCGATTGGGCTATGGAGCGGCTGCAGGCGAACGCGGCCAGAGCCAGGAGCGCACACATGCCCAG
>JBEKCW010000593.1:0-2677 GCA_050014675.1 Occallatibacter sp.
GAGACCGGTGACCACAGTGAAGGTGTTGCGCGGTATTCGCACACTAATGTCGCGCAGATTGTGCTGGCGCGCGCCACGCACCGAGATGTGAGTAATCGCCATGGTCGGGGTGAGATGAGGATGGACGGCAAGCTAGAGCAGTTGCATTAGACCTTTCCCATAATTGCAACGCCCCTGGGGGTATTCTATTTGGCAATAGAAATCGGGGTCAACGCGGGCTCGAATTAAGCGAGTCTCTGCGACAATCGCATGGACGGCAAGCTGTAGTGCGAATTGAACAAGCAGGGCCGGAGAAATAAGCAACGCAGTTAACTCGCAGGCGGAGATGATGGATAACTTGTTGAATCTGGTTATGCTGGTATGCGCGGCCGTTGGCTCAATGATGTTTGGGATACTGGCAGCTTACGGAATTCTGCGCATCGGCTTTGCCATCATGCGCCCGCAACCCGCAGTCCGCATCAAGGCCAACCGGCCTGAGCCCGCCGGAATGCTCTAAACGCGTCCCCTGTGCAAATCGGAGGGAGCCGTAGCCTTCAGGCTGCTGAAAATGGCCCAAAGATAGAAACGGCTTCAGCCGCGGGCCGTTCGGATCCAAACTTTCCAACATGGATTGAGCTCTCACGCAGCCACTCCAGACCCTGATATGAGCACTCACTGGGGTGGAGTTTGCGGCGGCTGTTGCTGTTGCTGCTGTTGCTGCTGTTGTTGCTGTTGCTGCTCCTGTTGTGCCTCTTGTTGAGCCTCCCGCATCTGTTCCTGGCGCTGCTCAATCTCGGCCTTGCGCTCTTCCATCTGCTGACTCTGCTCCGGCGGCATACCCGGCGACCCAAATCCATTGTGTACCGCTGGTATTCCGGGGATTGGTTGCGGCGGCGCTTCGTACTCGCCTTCCTCTTCACCACCGTTTTGCGCATTCGCATTGCCCGCGGGAGCGGGTCCCGTCGGGCGAGTGCTCAGCACTATATCCCGCGGCGTCCCTACGCCCTGGTCGCCGATCAGCAGGACGTTATAGGAGGTTCCATCCAGCAGCTGGGTGATCACGTCGCGGGCCGGTCCCGGACCATACGATCCAAACACCCGTTCATCTCCCACTTTCCCGTCCAGCTTGGCGCCCGTGTCGCTGGCCACTTCTTTCAAAATCTGATCGAGGCTTGAGTTATTGGCATCAACGGTCAGCCCATGGATATCCCAGGTCACCTTGGCGGGTACGGGCTTGTCATTCACAGGCCAGTCAGGCTTGGGCGGCTCGGCTGGGGGCGATTGCACCACGACTGGCGCAGCTGTTGACGGCGATGGCTTGGCCGCAACCAGCTTGTGATGCCGGGCCGGATTTGGCGCGGGAGCTTTGGACTGCGTGACAGGCTGAGTTGGCGCCGGAGCCGGGCTTTGGGCATCGAGCAGCCTGCCAGACGCAACCAACGCCATGAGGGCCAGCGTCGCCGCCAATTGCGGCCAGCGCCGGTTGCAAGCTTCCGATTTTGTCCCGGATTGCATGGGTAACGCCCCCCTGCGCCCGCCGAATCGCCTGTGCCATCGTCAGGGATTCGATGCCGCCTCTGTGTACTAGACTAGCAGTGACCCACGGACGCTCGAAACAGGCGTCAAAGATAAGCAGAGAGCCTGTTTTTCACCGCCGCCCGCGCCAAAGTCAAAGACAGTCCCTCGAAAGGATAACGCGAACTATGCGCTCATGGTTGAAAGTTTTGGCTGCGGCCGCCCTCATCTGTGCTTCGGCAGAGGGGTTTGGCGCCGGCATAAGCTGCACCATGCAGGCCGAGCTTTCGCCCGCGGACCGCGACGCGATTTCAGCGGCGGGAGCCCGAATCGCGTCTGCCATCGCAGGCCAGGACCTGACCGGGCTCAAGGCCGCGCTGCTTCCGGCTGAAGCTTCAGCGTGGGATTCGATCAGCGCCACCGTGACCCAGGGGCAGGCGCTGGTCCAGGGGGGTCAAATCACCATCCGCGATGCATTTCTGCTCGACGCAACCTCGCAGCAAGCCCCGGCCGACACGCAATTCTTCTGCTCCAATGCAAGCGGCTCGCTTACGGTCACAATTATGATGCGGGCGCTGCCGCCGGGCCGCTACGCCGTGGTGCTGGCCGACGTCGTGGGTTCGCCCCTGGCAGGGCAGTTAGGCATAATCCTGGCTTGGGATCAGGCGAGCTCTTCATGGATGCTGGCAGGCCTCACGCTTCGACCCGGCGCGCTCGACGGCCACGACGGCGTCTGGTACTGGAAGCGCGCCCGCGACCTGGCCGCCGATGACCCCTGGAGCGCGATCTACATGTACGATACGGCTCACTATCTGCTGTTGCCCGTGGACTTCATGTCCTCTCCGAATCTTGAGAAACTTCAGCAGGAGCAGTCGCAGATTACACCCGATCCCCGCAAAGCGCTGCCGCTCTCGATTCCCGACGGGGACCGGACCTGGAAGATTGTCGCGGTGTCGCTGGATGCCTCGCTGCGCGAGCCCGACCTCGCCGTAGCCTATCAATCGACAGGCGTCACCGATCCGGCGGCTCTAAGGACCGAGGCAACAACAGTGCTGAGCGCATTCCTCAAAACCGAACCCGGCATCCGCGCCAACTTTCACGGCCTCTGGGCGTACGCGGTCAACGGTGACAAGCGCACCCCGGTAATGGAATTGCCGATGAAGCAGATTCCGTAAAGGCAGGG
>JBEKCW010000594.1:0-2732 GCA_050014675.1 Occallatibacter sp.
AATTCGTCGCGAATCGACATCCACATCCTCATCGGCTCAAGGTCGCGGAGAAGGGTAAAGACCGCCTTAACCTCAAGACCGCGGCCGTTGTAACGGATGGGTCGGCCGCAGCGCAAGACCTTTGGTGCCTTCGCCGCGGCCGTTGCGATACAATGAACGGAAACGACAGGGAGGCTGACCTATGATCGTCGAGTACGTCCTGTTCAAATATCCGCCAGGCCTGACCCGCCAGCAAATTCTCGAAGACGGCCGGACGACCATTCCGCGATGGCGGGCGGACAAAGAGCTTATCCGCAAGCACTATATCGCCGGCGAAGACGGCACCGGCGGCGCCTTTTACATCTGGCCCTCCAAAGAAGCCGCACAACGCGGCCACAATGAGGAATGGTTCGCGAACATCAAAGCGCGCACCGGCTCAACGCCGACGATCCGCTACTTCGATTTGCTCATCGTCGTCGACAATGAGGCGGACGCCGTGACGGAATACCCGGCGAACGTCACGTCGGAAGCAGCAGAATAGCCAAAGCGCCGGCGCTGCAACGGCAGTCGGAAAAGTCGGATGTGGGTCCCCGCACTTATTCAAGTCCATAGTGCCGGTGACAGGCGGCGCAAATCCCGTCCAGTTGGTCGCTGAGCTCCGAGACCGATTTCAGATCACGGGCTTCCGCGGCGAGATAGGCCTTGTTCGCGGCCTCCGCCAGGCTTTTGGCGTAGAAGTCCCACTCCGAATCACGCGCCCGCTGCGGGATCATCAGCGCGTTCGTGGCCTCGGCCAGGGTAGCGGCGCCGCTCACGATCTGTTCCCAGTCGGTCTCCGACTTTGGCGACAGGTCGTGCTCACCCTTTTCGTCGATCACGACGCCGTTGACCCGCCAGATGATCGTCGCTGCCGGAGTTAGGACATGCTCCATGAAGGTTTTCATGTCGACATAGGGTTGGAAAGGCGACGTCGGGGCGGTGTCCTGGCACATCGATGGCGACGCGGCCGCGCAGACGACGATGGCCGCGGCAAGAACGCCAAGAAAGACGCGGATGCTGATCATTTTATCCAGCCGGCATCGTAAACCCGATCCAGCGCCCGCATGCGACCACCGCGACCCACAAGAGGATCGAAAGTCCTCCTGCCAGGCGTGCCGGAAGCGGCAACCGGGCTTCGTTCTCCCATTGCGGCAGGTTCTTGGCGCCGATTCCGTGAAAAATCGCCATGTTCAGTCCGGCCGCGCAGATCAGAAAAATCTTGGCGATGAAGTAGCCGTTGCCCAGATATTTCGTCACGTTGGAAATGAACAGGAGACTGCCCGAACCGACTGCAACGACGAACGCACACCAGGTGAGCGGCAAAATTCCGTGCGTGACGCTACTTACTGACCGGTGAATCGAGGCGAACCCCAGCAGTCTCAGGTCGACAGCAAAAATGGACCCGACCACCAGACAAATCGACAGCACGTGCACCGATTCGATGAGCGGAAACAGCACATCATTCTCGCGAATGTTGTCCGCCAGACCGTTGGTCTCGAAATATGAAATCAAATCCTTAAGCTGCAGCATCAACCCGCCTGCGTATAGGCGATCCAGCGTCCGGCGAAGAGGATGCTGCACCAGGCCAGTATGGAGACGGTCGCCGCAAATTGTCCCGCCATCCGCCGCCCGCGATCCTTGTCCCAAAATTTCGGAGCCGACGACAACGACCACTGAAGGCCGCCGGTCAGCAGCACGGCGAAAGCAAGGAGCGCCATCTTGAGATAGAAGGTGGAGTTGAGGAGCGAACGCCGCGGCTCGCCGATGATCAGCAGGCTGCCGGTGATCAGGAGGATCGGCAAGACCAGCCAGATCGCCGGAAAGAATCGCCGCGCGACGTCCGGCAACGGAACGTCGCGCTGGAGCAGCCACCAGAACCGCAGATCCACGAGGATCGCGGAGGAAAAGAGCACGGCAACGCCGAGAATATGAATTGTCTGAAGCGTTGGAATGATCCAGCCGGTGGTTTGAATGGTATTGCTCAGCGGGGTCGCCGCCAGCCACTTGCAAAAATCTCTGAGGACCACCTCCATCATGATGTTATTGATCGGCGGGCGTCAGGCTGTAACTGAGCACCTGACCGCTCGGCAGAGTGACCGTCAGCAAAAACCCGCCGGGATTGCCGTCGCGAAGCGGCGCGTAGCGGAAAACAGCATGGTCTCCGGGTTGCAGCGAGCGTTTGGTCCAGTTCGACCGGGTCAATACCCCCGGGCTCGAGGCTTCGAATACCCAGGAACGAGCCGGCTCGCCATCCTTGGCATCGGACTCGACGACAAAGGTAATGTGGGGATTGGTCCAGTTGACCGTCGTAACGGTACCTTCCATGGTTTTGGGATGATCGAGATCGTACGCCGCGCCCGAGTGGTGCGCCGCCGCCGCATCGCCTAAAACCAGGGTCATGCCAACTGCGATAAGAGCGATTTTGGGCGACACTGCCTTTATCATCCTTATTTCGTGCGGACCGATCCGTCCGGGTTTTGGACATGGGGCACGAATATGTCGTTGCCAAACTCATCCTTCCCGGGGACGAGGTCTTCCTGCACGCATTCGCCCTCGATGATCTCATAGTGACGATCGGGATAGCGGCGGAAAATACGCGTCGTCTTCCAGGTCGCGCTCAGAACCCTGGGCGCAGTGATTTCCAGATCGTCGTAGAGAACGTCCGGCTTTGCCAGATGAAGCCGTTCGACAATATGCATGTCGCCATTGTTCGA
>JBEKCW010000595.1:0-2802 GCA_050014675.1 Occallatibacter sp.
TGCTTTGGCAGTAGAGAAAGGACTTGCCGAGGCAGATTGGTACCAGTGTGTCGTGCCGCGCGAAACTATGCGCGGCCTTCTACTCCGCCGGGATGGGCCAGCGATACGCGACACCATTCTCTGGTTTGCTCTTATTCTGGGTAGCGGTTATGCCACTTATGCTCTTTGGGGTAGTTGGTGGGCCATCGTTCCGTATGCGGTTTACAGCGTGCTCTATGCATCCACCTCCGATTCGCGCTGGCACGAATCGGGCCACGGGACCGCGTTCAAGACCGATTGGATGAATAACGCGCTGTACGAGATCGCGTCGTTTATGGTGATGCGGGAGTCCACCGTATGGCGATGGAGCCACAATCGACATCACAGCGACACGATTATCATCGGCCGCGACCCGGAGATCGCAGTGCCGAGGCCGCCCAACATAGTAACGATCGTACTTGGATTCTTCAACATCAAGGGGTATCCGAACTATTTCAAACACATCGTGCAACACTCCTTTGGGCGAATGGACGCCGCCGAAAAGACCTTTATCCCCGAATCGGAATATCCCGGTATCTACAAACGGGCCCGCATCTATGTTGCTATCTATGCCGGGGTGATCGGCCTTGCAATTTATAGCCATAGCATTCTCCCGCTGATGTTTGTTGGTCTTACTAACCTGTTCGGCAGTTGGCTGCTCGTAGTTTACGGCCTCACGCAGCACGCCGGCCTCGCTGAGAATGTTCTGGATCATCGTCTCAATTGCCGGACTGTTTACATGAATCCAGTCCATCGGTTTCTCTACTGGAACATGAATTATCACGTTGAACATCACATGTTCCCGCTGGTTCCTTATCACGCACTGCCCAGGCTGCACGATGCCGTCAGGGATGATTGTCCGACTCCGTATCCAAGCCTTGTGTCCGCCTGGCGAGAGATTGTTTCTGCTCTTGCAAGTCAGGTTAAAGACCCCGCATATCACGTGAAGCGCCAACTGCCTGCGCCGAAAGCCCGGGCGAAAGAATGCAATTACGCCTCAGATGCCCAAGTTGACGAAGAAGGCTGGATGAGAGTTTGCGAAGCGAGAGAACTGGCCCGCGCCGATGCGATCCGCTTCGATCATGGCTCGAAGACCTACGCACTTTACCGCGACAACGAGGACCGCCTTTACGCGACCGATGGACTTTGTACTCACGGCAACACGCATCTGTCAGATGGGCTGATCGTAGGACAGATGATTGAGTGTCCCAAACACAACGGGCGCTTCAATCTTATCGACGGGTCGCCTGCGCGCGCACCCATCTGCCGCGGACTTGCCACATATCCCATCGAAGAGCGCGAAGGAGATATCTTCGTCAATGTAGTCCGCGCGGCCGGAGTTGGGGCGCGAGCGCAAAGAGCCTACCAGTTCCGCGTTTGCAGCAACCGCAATGTGGCTACCTTTATTAAGGAACTCGTATTGGAACCGTTGAACGGGAGTGAAGCGATAGCTTTCACTCCAGGCGACTATCTGCAACTCGATATCCCAGCCTACGACTCGATCCGCTTCTCCGACTTCGATATTCCTGAGCCCTTTGCCGCAGTCTGGGAGAATCAGCATGTCTTCGATTTAGTCGCGAGGAATCCGGTGGCGGGACGCCGCAACAATTACTCCATCGCGAGCAACCAGCAAACCGAGCGGGCGCTTCGTTTCAACGTGCGTATTGCTACGCCGCCACCTGGACAGGATTGTGCTCCTGGCGTCGGTTCGAGCTACGTGTTCGGTCTTAAGCCCGGCGATGTGGTTTCAGGAATTGGTCCGTTCGGCGACTTTCACATCAAGCCTACGCAGCGCGAGATGATTTATATTGGCGGTGGCGCAGGAATGGCCCCGCTTCGCGCCCACATTGCGCATCTCCTCGAAAACCAACGGACCGCGCGCAAAGTCAGCTTCTGGTACGGTGCGCGATCGCGACAGGAGATTTTCTACGAGGATTATTTTCAGTCCCTCTGCGACTCGCATCGTAACTTTGCCTTTCACCTTGCCCTGTCGTCTCCGCTGCCTGAAGACAACTGGACCGGGCGCGTCGGTTTCATCCATGACGTTGTTTTTGAACATTACCTCGGAAGTCATCCTCGTCCGGAGGCAGCAGAATACTATCTCTGCGGGCCGCCGATGATGATCAAAGCATGTACCAGGATGCTTGCCAACCTCGGCATCGCTGCCGGCAACATTTCTTACGATGAGTTTTAGGCGAGGCAAGTAATGGCCAAAGCTTCTGGACTTCTCAACGATGGTTCTCACGACGCGCCTAAGCTCAGCGTGTATCTGAACCTCGATACGCTGGTTAATTTGCGCCCAGATAGCGCGTGGCCCGGTCTCAACGGTCTCGCCGCCTACAGGGTTTTGTCAGCCGATGGATTCGAGGGCATTCAACTCACGAGTGATTCTGCAGCGCTGCCCGATGCGTCGATGCCTTATTGCGGCCTGGACCGCGTAAATACACCGGCCGAAGCTGAAATCGTCGCGGCCAAGCACGCTGAGCGTGGCGATAACTGCATCACGCTTCACGCTGGGTGGGGGTTGGAAGACGAGGCTGACTCGTTTCGCCTCGTGGAGGCTATACTCGCTGCCTCAAATCGGCATCGCCTGCCGATTTTCTTAGAAACCCATCGCGCCACGATTACGCAGGATGTTTGGCGAACCGTGCAGATCGCCAGAAAATTTCCAGAGATACGGTTTAACGGCGACTTTAGCCATTACTATTGCGGTCAGGAACTCGTGTATGGCGACTGGAAGCGAAAGTTGGATTTCATGGAGCCCATCTTCGAACGTGTCGGCTT
>JBEKCW010000596.1:0-2822 GCA_050014675.1 Occallatibacter sp.
GTGCGCTCCGCCCGGGGGTGCAACGCCGACTAGCGGCCGCAGATATTCCGGATTGCCGGCGATCAGGGCGGCCGGTAGGCGGCCCTCGCGGGTGAGCGATGCCGGGCCATAGCAATCCGCCAGCACGGCTTCCAACAATTCGGCGCGCTGGGTGAGCCCAGCCTCAAGCTCCTGCCATTCCGAAGGCTCGATCAGGAGCGGGATGTGCCTGAGCGGCCACGGCCGCTCCAATCCGGCCGCATCCTCGTACACCCGATAGAACACGCCGGAATCGCGCAGATAGCGATCGGCCGCCGCGAACCGGCGATTGATCTCCTCGCCACCCAGCGCGGCCAGCATCGAAAGGAAGGGATGCCAGTGGGCGCGCACGCGCCCATCGCCATCCATCATCTCATCGAAAATGCCAGGGAGCGGCCGATAGCCCGCAACAAGCTGTTGCAGAGCCGCATCGTGCTGTTCAACGTTGTCGGGTTTGGCGGCCATGGCGCGATGGTTTTATTAGCTCGCGCGCCGCAGATCGAGTGTCGTCGGATATTCGAGGGTCGTTTCGAGCGGCGGCACGTCGATGAATCCGCCGGTGTGGCCGTGATCCTGGAAACGCGCGCGGCGGCGCCCTTCCGCCTCGTAGGCGTTGACCGGAAAAGTCTCGTAATTGCGTCCGCCCGGATGGGAGACGTAATACACGCAGCCGCCCAGCGACCGCCGGCTCCAGGAATCAATTAGATCAAAGGTGAGCGGCGCGTTAACGCCGATCGTCGGATGCAGCGACGCCGCAAGATCCCACGCCTTGAAGCGCACGCCGGCCACGAATTCGCCGGCGCGGCCCGTTGAAGTAAGCGGCACGCGCCTGCCGTTGCAGGTGACGACGTGACGGCCCTCGGTCATGCCATCGACTTTGACCTGCAGCCGTTCGACCGACGAATCGACGAAGCGCGCAGTGCCGCCGGGCTGCCCCTCTTCGCCCAGCACGTACCAGGGCTCGATTGCCTGCCGCAATTCAAGCTCGACGCCGGCGCGGCGCACCGTGCCGCACAACGAGAAGCGGAATTGGCGCTGCGCGTCGAACCAGACCGGATCGAACGGGTAACCCGCACGCTTGAGGTCGCCCAAGACTTCGAGAAAATCCGCCCACACGAAATGCTCAAGCATATAGCGATCGTGCAGCGCGGTGCCCCAGCGCACCGGCGCGCCGTCCAGCGGTTCCTTCCAGAACCACGCGACCAGCGCGCGCAAAAGCAGCTGCTGCGCCAGACTCATCCGCGCGTCCGGCGGCATTTCGAACGCGCGAAACTCGACCAGCCCGAGCCGGCCGGTCGGACCATCGGGCGAAAACAGTTTGTCGATGCAGATTTCGGTGCGATGGGTGTTGCCGGTGACATCGACCAGGATGTTGCGAAACAGCCGGTCGACCAACCACGGCGGAATTTTCTTGGTGCCGTTTGGCGGCGGCACGTTGGCAAGCGCCATTTCAAGCTCGTAGAGCAGGTCCTGGCGCGCTTCGTCGATGCGCGGCGCCTGGCTGGTTGGCCCGATGAACAGCCCAGAAAACAGATAGGAGAGCGACGGCCGCCGCTGCCAATACAGCACCAGGCTTTTGAGGAGATCGGGCCGCCGCAAGAACGGGCTGTCGGCCGCATTCAGTCCGCCGAGCACGACGTGATTGCCGCCGCCCGTGCCGGTATGGCGGCCGTCAATCATGAATTTATCGGTGCCGAGCCGCGCCAGATGCGCGTCCTCATAAAGCGCGCGCGTGGTTTCTACAGCCTCGCGCCACGAGGCGGCCGGATGGACATTGACCTCGATGACGCCCGGGTCCGGCGTCACCTTGAGCACATTGAGCCGCGGATCGGGCGGCGGTGCGTAGCCTTCGACGTGGACCGGCAGATCGAGCTCGGCCGCGGTCGATTCGATGGTTGAGATCAAATCCAGATAGTCGTTGAGAGTCTCGACCGGCGGCATGAAAACGCACAACCGGCCGTCGCGCACCTCGACCGCCAGAGCGGTGCGCACCGGCGTGCCGGCTCCGATTTGCTCGGCCTGCCGCTGGGATGCGCCCCGCGAAACGACGACTTCGGGCGCAAGCGGCGGCGCGGACTCTTCAGCGCGGCCATTCGACATCGTCCGCGGCGTGACCGGCCGGCACTCCGGCAACGGCTGGCATTCGGCGAACGGGTCCGCCGGAACGAGATGCGGGTAATCGACGGGGGCCACATAGGGCAAAGACTGCAGCGGCAGCCGAAAACCAAGCGGCGAATCTCCCGCTATCAGATACAACCGGTCTCGACGCGTTTTCCAAACTTCGCTCAACCAACCGGGCTTTGCTTGCGCCGACCAGCGCTGCAGCGGCAGAACAAAACCGGCCGGCTGCCCGAGATGCACGTCGAAAAGCCGGAGGATGCGCGCGCGCTCAAGCGGATCGTCGATCTTGGGATCGCTGGGATCGATGTTCTCCGGAATCAGACCTTGCTTGATCATCCGGTCGGCGGGGTCCTCGTAAGCCGGCTGCACGTAATCCGCCATGATTCCCAAACGCGCCGCAATCCCCTCGGCGAATCGCTGTGCGTCGCCGAGCGATGTATCGTGATGCGGCACCTCGCGCGCGACCAGAGAGGCGTCACGCCAGATCGGCACGCCGTCGCGGCGCCAGTAGAGCGCGAAGGCCCAACGCGGCAGCGGCTCGCCCGGATACCATTTACCCTGACTGTAATGCAGGAGCCCGCCGGGCGCGTAACGATCGCGCAGGCGCCGGATCAGATCGTCGGCGCGCTCGCGTTTTTTTGGGCCGAGTGCGGCGGTGTTCCACTCCTCGGACTGATAATCGT
>JBEKCW010000597.1:0-3677 GCA_050014675.1 Occallatibacter sp.
AGTCGAAGAGATTCGCCAATATATCGAAGCCGATTCGCTTGCTTATCTATCCCTCGAAGGCCTGCTCCAGTCAGTCCAGGACGAGAAAAAAGTAGGCTACTGCACTGCCTGCTACACCGGCCAGTACCCCACGCAATGGGTAGACGTCGAAGACATCCTCCCGGCAGCTGCGACAATCTAGCGACTGTCTCTAAAGTCCATTACATAATTTGACCTGTCATCCTGAGCGAAAGGGGCCCCAAACGCTTTTCAGTTTGGGGGTGGTGAGTCGAGGGATCTGCAGTTGTCCTTAAGCGATTTTCACAAGGAACTTCAGAGACAGGTCGCTAGCGCCCATCGAAATCCGTCAAACGGCTTCCTCGGCCAGCGCCGCACCCGCCACCACCGGCCTCCGCGCCAGGCCGCGCGTCAACACAAACATCGTTCCCGCGGCAAGCAGAGAAGGCAACACTAATCCTCTCAGCCCCACCTGATAGCTCCCCGTATAATCCCTCATCACGCCCATCCAGTTCGGCCCCACAAAACCCGAGAGCATGGTGATCGTATTCATGGCCGCAAGGCCCGCCGCGGCCGCGCGCCCGGCAAGAAACTGCATCGGAACCGCATTCGCCGGTCCCAGCATTGTCACAAACGAAATGTATGTTGCCGCCAGCGCAACCACCACCAGCCACGGCTCCCTGGAATAACCGGCAATCAAAAAACCGGCCGCCATAATCAGGCACGGAACAATGCAATGCATCGAGCGCTCGCCGCTGCGATCGGAATGCGCACTGTTCACTAGCATCCCCAACGCGCCTGCCAATCCAAAACCTGCCACAAGGTAGCCAACATGCGTAGTGCTCCAGCCAGTCACTCCCTGCAGAATTGCAGGCGCAGAAAATTGGTACGCATAATTGGCCGTAAGCGCGCACAAGAAGAAGAGGCCCATCATCCACACCTTCGCCGAAAACAGAGCCTGCGTCACTCCCGCGCTGTGCCCCAGGTGCGCCTTTTCGCCGTCCGCCTTCAGCCTGCGGTCAAGCCATGCCTTCTCTTCCGCTGTGAGCCACGCCGCTTTTGCTGGATTGTCAGGCAGCATCTTCCATATCACCAGGCTGAACGCCGCAGCCGGCAATCCCTCCAGCAAAAAGAGCCATTGCCAACCGGAAAGCCCCAGCTTTCCGCCCAGTCCCAGCAGCCATCCGGCAACCATGCCCATCGCAACCGAACTCAACGGCAGCGCAATATAAAACCGGCTCACCGCCCGCGCACGCATCTCCAGCGGGAACCAAAGCGTAAGGTAAAAAATCACCCCCGGATAAAATCCAGCCTCCGCCATGCCCAGCAAAAAACGCACCACATTGAATTCGAGTGGCGTCCGCACAAACATCATTGCCGCTGCCAGCAATCCCCATGTCAGCATGATGCGCGTCAGCCAGTTCTTGGCTCCGAATCGCAGCAGCATCAGGTTCGAAGGCACCTCGCACAACGCATACCCGATAAAGAAAAGCCCCGCGCCAAATGCGTAAATCGATGCGCTGAAATGAAGATCGCGGTTCATCTCGAGCGACGCAAAGCTGATATTGAGGCGGTCCATGTACGACAGCCCATAGCCCACGCCAAGCACCGGAAGCAACCGCTGGCTCACCTTCCGCAGCGCAGACTCGCCAAGCCGCTTCAGCCGTGACTCTTCATCGACCGGCGTCGCCGTCGTCGCATACACGTCGTGCATGGAATCGCCAGCAGCCATCGGCGCTCACCTCGTGCAGATTTCAGTTATCGGTCCCCACCGGTGTCTCCAGGCCGCCGCAAATGAACCCGTGCCCCATCCATCGAGCGTAGTTTGCTCGATGGGTGGGAGACCACAAAGGCCAACCACCGGCAAATCCCGTCTTGTTTCTCTTTGGCAAAAAATCGGGGAAGAATGAAGGATGAACCGATAGCACAATCTATCACAACCCGCGGGCCAGTTAGTTTCGCTCCATCCGCGTCAGTTGCCAGTGCGAGACGCCATCGATCTCGCTCGCGGCTGGCGACGCCAGTGAACCAATGAGAAGCAGGTTGCCACGAAACAGAAAACAATGAACGCTACCATCGACCATTCGAACGGACGCGATTGGGCAATATGCAAAATGCCCGTACCGAATTTCAACGCGAGAATCGAGAGAATAGTAAACCGCGCGCCACGCGTAAAAAAGTTGATAGCAACAATTCTCCACAGCGGGTACCCGAGCGCGCCCACCGCTGCAATCACCGTAGTGAAAGGAAATGGCGGTGGAGCGAGTCCCGCCAAAGCGACGGCAAAACCGGATCGGTTGCCGATCCTCTTTTTCAGCATTTCGTACCGCGATTTACCTGCAATCTTGCGAATGCCTTCCTCACCCAGCTTTTTTGAAACCATGGCCAGCAGGCATGCTCCGATTGTGGAGCCGGCTGCGGCTGAAAGCACGAACCAGGCAACTCCCTGGGGGTGGCGTGCAACCATTCCCACCACCAATAGATCGTTACCGAACGGCAGTATCAGGAACGAGGAATCCAGAGTCCCCATCACCAGCGGGCCAAGGTATCCGATATGAAACAAAAAATGGATGAGCGGCGAGAACACCTTCATAAAAGGTGAGATGCAAACCGCATCAGGTCCAACCTCCGCCTGAGATTTACTTCTCGCAGCGCGAGCAACCCCTACGTCTCCCCGGGCGTAGAACGAATTGTTGAAATAATAGTTGACTTGGAAACAGTTGACTGGGAATATTATTTCCATGAGCCAGTCAAGCCAGTCCTCCCTCACCGTCAGCGACCTCAAAAAGCACACCGGGTTCTGGCTGCGATTCGTCTCAAACCACGTTTCGCATGCCTTTGCCCGCAAGCTGCTTCAAAGCGGCGTCACCGTCGCTGAATGGGTCATCCTCCGTGAGATGTTCGACGATGACGATGTCGTACCCAGCCTCATCGCCGAACGCATCGGCATGACCCGCGGAGGCGTCTCCAAGCTCGTCGACAGGCTCGTCGTAAAAGGCTTCATCGCCCGCCGCGAGCGCAGCGACGATCGCCGTTTCCAATCCATCGCACTCACTGCGCCGGGCCGGCGTCTCGTCCCGCACCTTGCCGCACTTGCCGATCAAAACGACGAGGAGTTCTTTCATCCCCTCTCAGCCCGTGAGCGCGCCGCACTCATCGCCACCATGAAAAAGCTTGTCCAGGCCCACGGCCTGCAATCGCTTCCAACCGAATAAGGAGTATTGAAATGTCAAAGCAATCGATTCACGAAACAGCCATCCAAACCCAGCTCGGCAATATGACCTTCCCCCAGGTCGTGCACGCCCTGCTCGCAGCCCGCGTCGAGTCCTACCAGGTGGATTACGCTACCGCACAAAAAACGCATTACCTCACCGACGGATCTTCGATCACCATTCCCATGATTCTCGACCCCGGTCCCATTGCCGCGGACTTCGATGCCGAAGCCCTCAGGGCCGCCATTCGCGGCGCGCAGGCCGACACTGTTCGCTATCCCGAGTTCGTGCGGCTGGCGACCTCTGCCGGCGTCACAAGCTATCGCGCCTTCCTCGCCGGCAAGCGTGTCACCTATGTCGGCCGCAAAGGCGAGCAGCATATCGAGGAGTTCCCCAGGCCGAAACAGTAAGCAATGGCATGAGCGCCGCGCCTGCGGCTCCACGCAGGGGCTCAATACACTCCCGGAA
>JBEKCW010000598.1:0-7797 GCA_050014675.1 Occallatibacter sp.
GTGACCTTTACGCCGACGGATACGACGGACTACAGCACCGTTACCGGCACGGTCGGCTTGACGGTAAGCAAGGCAACACCGAGCATATCGGCATGGCCAGCCGGCAGCAGTCTGACCTATGGCCAGACGCTTGCGGCGTCAACGCTGAGCGGTGGCGCCTCGACGCCCGCCGGCAGCTTTACCTGGACGACTCCAGGCACGGTTCCCAGCACGGGTACTGCGACCTATAGCGTGACCTTTACGCCGACGGATACGACGGACTACAACACATTGACCGGCACCGGGAGCGTGACGATAAATAAGGCAACTTCCATCGTGTCGGCGTGGCCGGCAGCCAGCAGTATCGCATCCGGCCAGACCCTTGCCTCTTCCACGTTGAGCGGTGGCGCCTCGACACCCGCCGGCAGCTTTACGTGGACGACACCAGGCACGGTTCCTGGCGTGGGTACTCAATCGTACAGCGTGACCTTCACTCCCACCGATACGACGGACTACACAACCCTGGCCGGCATGGTGAGCGTGACGGTGAACAAGGCAACACCGAGCATATCGGCGTGGCCGGTCGCGAGCGGCCTCACCTATGGCCAGACTCTTGCGGCGTCAACGTTGACAGGCGGCGCATCGACGGCCGCCGGCAGCTTTGCCTGGACGACACCGGGCACGGCGCCGAATGCGGGTACTACATCGTATAGCGTGACCTTTACCCCCACCGATACCACGGACTACAGCACCGTTACCGGCTCGGCGAGCGTCGCCATCGGCCCGGCGACGCTGACGGTGACAGCATCCAGCGTGAACGTGACCGTGGGCTCGCCGGTCCCGACGATCACACCGGTCTACAGCGGCTTCGAGAACGGCGACACCCCGGCGGTGGTGACGACCGCGCCCACTTGCTCGACAACGTACACTCCCACAAGCGCGGTTGGATCCACGCTGCCGACGAACTGTTCGCTCGGCGTGGTCAATTCGAACTACGTCTTCAATTACGTTTCCGGCACAGTGAACGTGGTTGCCATGAGCATCACCACCTCGCCCACCCTGCCCACCGGCTATGTGAACTCCCCTTATCCCGCAATCACCCTGGCGGTGTCCGGAGGCGTCGCTCCCTACTCATGGGCGGTGAGCAGCGGAAATCCGCCGGCGGGCTTGGGCCTCAACACTTCGACCGGCGTCATCAGCGGCACTCCCAGCGGGCCAGCGGGCACGACCAGTTTCGCCATTTCGGTGGCGGATTCGGCCCAGAACACCGCCCGGCTGCCGTTCTCCATCACGATTGCCGCGGGCATCACCATCACCACCGCTTCTACGCTCACCCCGGGCGTTCAAGGCACGGCATATCCAGGGGAGACCCTGGCTGCAACCGGCGGCGCGGGCGCCTATAGCTGGACCTGGGCCGCAGGCGCCGGATCGTCCATACCCTCCGGCATGACGCTCAACAAGTCGACTGGCGCCATCAACGGAACACCGGGCGTTTCGGGCACGTTCAGCATTGTTGTGACAGCCATCGACGCGGCCTCGAACACCGCTGCGACGACCTTCTCGCTGACCGTGTACCCGCCGTTTTCAATTACCACCGCAGCGTTGCCCGGCGGCACGGTCAACGCGACTTACACCAGCACCCAGCTTGCGGCAACCGGCGGTTCCGGCAACTATACCTGGAGCTGGACCGCGGCTGCCGGTTCGTCGCTGCCGGCAGGGATGACCTTCTCCCCGGGCGGTGTGCTCGCCGGCACGCCCACAACCCATGGCAGCTATTCGGTGGTCATCAAGGTCAAGGACCTGACCCTGAATGTCACCTCGAGCACAACCTTCCCCATTGCCATTGCTTACGCGCCGTTGTCGTTCACCACCAGTGTGCTGCCTACTGGCACTGTCAATACCGCCTATACCAGCACTCAGTTTGCCGCAGCCGGCGGCTCCGGCAGCTACTCCTGGAGTTGGGCCGCGGCCAGCGGTTCGTCGCTCCCGGGCGGGATGAGCTTTTCCCCCAGCGGCATGCTCTCGGGCACGCCGGGCGCAGTGGGCAGCTACCTGGTGCAAGTGACGGTGACCGATGCAACGGCCAGCACCAGCCTCACCGCGACCTTCACAGTCGACATCGACAGCACCGGCTTCAGCATTACCACGGCCAACCCGCTGCCCATCGACTATGTCGGCTCCGCTTACAGCAAAACGCTGGCGGCGTCGGGCGGCTCGGGAACGGGACGGACCTGGAAGGTGAGCAGCGGCTCTCTGCCTGCAGGCTTGAGTCTGACTGGAGCTGAAATCATCGGCACTCCCACCGTTATCGGCAGCTACAGCTTCACCATCGAGGTGACCGATTCGGCGGCGAACCACGCGTGGGCAACCTTCTCGCTCTCGGTGGCGCCGGTTCTGACGATTATGACCACCTCTCCGCTGCCCTCGGGCACGGTGGGCGTTGCCTACTCGGAATTACTGTCGGCCAGTGGCGGTTCGGGGAACTATTCCTGGAGCGTGTCGAGCGGCTCGCTGCCGGCGGGGCTCTCGCTCGATTCAAGCAGCGGCTCGATCAGCGGCACACCCACCACGGCGGGCAGCTACCCGTTGTCGTTGATGGTGACGGATACTTCGGTATCGGACAAGAGCGCCAGCGCCCCCTTCAGCTTCACGATTGCTGTCGCGCCCGTTTCCGTCAGCGGGCAGATCTCCCTGGTCAACAACTGCGCCGGAGCGGCCTCGGTGCCGCTCATCGCAGTGACGCTTACCAGCAACACCGACGCCAGCGCGTTACCGGTCACTGTCACCACCGACAGCAACGGGAATTACTCGTTTACCAACGTTCCCGCGGATAGTTACACGATTACGCCCGCGGTCGACCCGCCGGCCTCGGGCACTGTACCGTCCTCGGTTTTCTATCCGGTGTCGCAAACCGCGACAGTGAGCAGCAGCAGTTTGACGGGGGAAAACTTTTCCGTCGCGCTGGGCTATTCGGTCTCCGGTAACGCCGCTTACAGCGGAGCGCAAAGCGGACAGATTTATCTGCTGTTGAGCGCTCCCAATTGCGGCAGCGGCGGCGCGCTGGGCACCAGCATCGCGAATTCCGGCAACGGCGGTTCTTTCACCATCAACGGCGTGGCGCCGGGCACCTACACGCTTGAAGCCTGGATGGACAATCAGGGCAATGGCATTCCCAATGTCATCAATCCCACTGGCAGCAGCTCCAGCCTGCCGGTGGTCAACGACCTGGTCAACAACGCGGCGGTAACACTCGGCGACCCCACACTACCGGCGGTGTCGAGCGCAACTCCCGGACCCATCCTCAACCTCGTCAGTCCCACCGATCAGGGCGTGGTCATCAATTTCTCGCCGGTGACGAGCGTCAATGTCGAGGCCGTTACCTCCTACCAGGTGCAGTGGAGCACCTCGCCGTCGTTTACGGGGGTAACCGACATCTATTCCTTTGCAGCCAATGGCAACCGGGGCCAGTGGATATTGAACAACGGCCTCACGGGCTTCAGCGGAACGCTGAGCAATGGGAACACCTACTACTTCAGGGCCTGCGGCGTGCTGGCGGGCAACTCGACGGCCTGGTCCGCGGCCTCGGGGCCGATCACGGTTGGTGCGCCGAGCAGCGGAAGCAATGTTCAGGGCACGGTGAGCCTGCCCACCAACAACACGTCCAACGGAAATCCGATCACGTCCTACGGGCCGCTCTATGTCGGCTTCTACGATCAGGGCACGGGAGCGGTCTATGCGGATCGCATCGCCAGCCCATCCAGCCCTCAACCCTACAGCGTCAATCTGCCCGACGGCGCCAACTACATTTTCTTCGCCATCCTCGATCAGAACAACGACGGCCTGATCGACACCGGAGACATCAGCTACCTCAATGGCGGCTACACCAGTCCGCTGGCCATCAGCGGAGACACCACCCTCTCGCAGTACGACCTGGCCGCTACCAGCAGCACGGCTGCGGCGACCACGCAAATGACGCAATCCACCGACATCCATGGCAACTCCACCACCAGCTACGGCTTGAATCTGCAATTGCTGGGCGGGATCAAGCTGCCGGTGACAGTGGAGTTGAGCGGACCCTCGTATGCCTATCTGATTGCGCCCGTCGATTTCTCCGCGTGCACCAGCTGCGGCAATCCGCAGTTCGATTACCAGCCCAGCATTGCCAGCGGGGTTCCGACGGTAAACGACAACTTCCCGCTGCAGGTGACTTACAGCGATGGCACGACCGATGCCGCAGTATATGCGCAGGTGAGCGGGGTGGGAGCAACTGCAACCGATCCAGACAACGGCGTAGAAACCACCGTTGCCGCCTCGGGTTTGCAGTTGTCCGGGTCCGCCACAATGCCTGACTTCAGCTGGATCGATCCGAACAACGCCGGCAACTATATTTATTCGTTCACGCTCAGCGACAGCAATGGAAACATCCTCTGGCAGATTCCGTCCAGCAACTCGCATCTGAACGGCTTCGACAGTTCGATCAGTCTGATCAACTGGGGAATCGATCCAACCGGGAATGCCGATAACACGCCAACCGTCTCCAGCCTGACCAGCGGAGCGGTCTACACCTGGTCGATTGCAGTAGTGGACAGCAACGGCAATTCCAGCAGGACGCAGGTGAGTTTCAAGCCATAGTCCAGTTTTTTTCAGGCAGCAAAGCGAACGGCCAGCCGGATGGCTGGCCGTTCGCTTTGCGGGAACGCGCGAGATGGCGCGACGCACCCGGTACGAGCCCCGCCGCCACCGCGAACGGCAGGCGGAGGCGGGCATATGGGCTCTAAGGGCAAGTGTTTATTAGCGAACTTTAACAAAGGTAACGGTACTGCGCTCAATTTTCCCAAAAAAGCACGGATGAAGCAGGAATTGTGGCCGATATGGAGAAAGAATGCGCCGGACCAGCACTCGGCAATCGAGTGAGAACGACGCTGCATATCGAGATGCAGGTCGCGTGGAATCCGCAAGCCGGGCATCGTCGAGGGATGCTGTCACGACGCGATGCAGAGGGAGAAGGGCATGGACGACACAAGGGACAGCCCGCAGATGGTGAGGAAGCGGTTGTCGTTTGGTTCGCAGGTTAACTCCGGAGCGAACGCCGTGGCAAGGTTCTCGCACAGAACCGGACGGAAGTCCGTCCCGGCTATGAAGCAACCAAACAGCAATAGACTTTTGCGCTTTCGATGCCGAAGGCCGCGCGCTCGATCGGGGACTCAGCGTGGATCCACGCCAGACCCGCGACAGCGTCTTCCCTGAACCACCGGAAGGCCGATTGCTTGCATTCCCTTACCCGTCAATTTCCATTGCACACTGCTCAAGGCGAGCCAGTCACTCTAAGCGGAGGCTTCATATGTTTGAGACGCGATCCATACCTGCAACAACGACACGAAAAGGGATCTTTGCGATCACCTCCCGCGTCCTGAAAGGCCTCGGCTGCGCGGCCTTCCTGCTGCTGTTCCTGCTGGCAGCCGTGAGCAACGCCCACGCGACGGTAACCATTACGCCGGTAGTGTCCTCCTCCGCCAGCCCGACATATGGCGCCAATATAACGCTGACCGCGACCATGTCCACGTGGGTTTCAGCCGCGGGGGGCACCCTGACTTTTGAAACCTCTACCAGTTCAACTGGAACCTACACCGAGATCTCGACATGTGGCACCGGCGGCACCATTACCGTGGCCACAACCACTCCGACCTGCGTAGTCAACAATCTGCCGGTAGGAGCCACATACGTGAAGGCTGTGTACGCTACAACGGCCACGGGCTATGCAGGCGCCACCTCCGCCGCGTTTATGCTCACTGTAGCCGCGGCCGCAACGACGATCAGCATCAGCAATATTCCGGCGGCTGCTCCCATCGGTGGCAGCTTTACTCCTGCATATACCTACTCCGCCCCCACCGGCAGCCCGACATTTTCGGTGACCACGACCGCAGCCAGCACCATTTGCACAGTCGGCGCGAGCCCGAACTATCTGGTTTCATTCATCGGCTCGGGCTCTTGCCCCCTTAAGGCCGCGGCTACAGCCACCACAGATTACGCGGCGGCAACTGGAACCGTGCAGACCGTTACGGTGAAGAAGGCAGCGACCCTCACCCTTGGCAGTCTCAGTCAGACTTATACGGGCAGTCCACTTTCGGCAACCGTGTCGGTTTCGAACAGCGTGCCCTCCACTGAGGTGACGTTCACCTATACGGGCTCGGGCGGAACGACCTACGCGACCTCCGCGACGGCCCCGACCAATGCCGGCACCTATGCGGTAGTGGCCACGCTGGCAACAGATACTACTTATGCGGGCAGTGCTTCGGGAACGATGACGATTCTTGAAGCCACGCAGGCGGCTCTCAGCGTGACCGGTGTACCTGGATCGGCGCAGGCCTACAATGCAAGTTTTACGGTAGGATCGAGCGGCGGCAGCGGCAGCGGCACGGTGACTTACGCCGCTACGGGCGCTTGCTCGAATGCGAGTGCGCTGGTGACCATGACCAGCGGCTCGGGCACTTGCTCGGTAACCGCGACCAAGGGCACCGACGGCAACTACACCAGCCTGACCTCAAGTGCATCCACGGTGAGCGCGACCCTGGCGACGCAGGCGGCTCTTAGCGTGACCGGGGTTCCCGGATCGGCGCAGGCCTACGGTGCAACCTTTACGGTAGGATCGAGCGGCGGCAGCGGCGCGGGCGCGGTGACATACGCGGCGACGGGCTCCTGCACGAATGCGAGTTCATTGGTGACCATCAGCAGCGGCACGGGCACCTGCTCGGTAACCGCGACCAAGGCTGCCGACGCAGACTACGCCAGCTCGACTTCCGGTGCGTCCACGGTGAGCGCCACCACAGCCACGTTGGGTGTCAGCCTGGGTGTCACCAGCGCGCAAGGCGCGGTCACCGTGGCTCAGGGCACCAGCGTGACTCTGACCGCCAGCGTAACACCGGCTTCGATGGCGTATGGCAATGTGACGTTCACGGTGGCAGGCAATTCGATCGTCTGCACTGGCTCAAACCCGGCGGCCGTCAGTTCCGGGACAGCGACCTGCGTTACCACACAGCTCCCGGTAGGACAATCGCAAGCTTTGGTCGCTTCGTTCACCCAGACACAAAACACAGCGGACTTCACCGGCGCCACCGTCGCCAGCACCGGCAACAGCATCAGTGTTATTGTGGCGCCGACTGTGACGGTCGCGCCCACTGTGGCGTCTTTGCCGACGGCGCAGACGTTCTACTACGATGCCAGCGTCACGATGAGCGTAAGCGGCTTTCCCGGCGGAGCAGCTGGGGGGTCGGTAACCTTCTACGATAACGGAAGCACTTCGCTGGGAACGTGCACCCTGAACAGTTCCGGCGGATGCACTGCCGCTACCATCTCCTCACTGGCGCTGGGCTCCCACTCCATCTCCGCTTCTTATGCTGGATACAATGGATACCCCGCGGCCGCCAGCGCTGCCCAGAGCATTACCGTCATCGCCAACCCCACACTGGTTGCGTTGGTGGCCAATCCCACTGCCGTCTATTTAACCAGCGGCACCACGACACTGACCGCGACCGTCACCACCGCGGATAGCATTACCGTTCCTGGTGGGCATGTGACGTTCTACGACAGCACCACCTCATTGGGACAGGCAACGGTTGGAGCTATCACCGCTGGAGTAGCCACGCTGACCGTCCCCGCCGGAACAATGACGACGCCGGGCACGCACTACATCATCGCCTCCTATGGTGGTGTTTACAGTTCAGGTGCGGCGCAGTTTGGCACCAGCCTCTCTCATGCGGCGCAGGTAGTTGTCGAGAATGCGCAGACCATCAGCAATTGGTTTAACAAGTCCACGGTCTA
>JBEKCW010000599.1:0-2635 GCA_050014675.1 Occallatibacter sp.
AAGCCGCCCCACGATGCGCCCATGCCAAACAGTTCGAGGGTGTTGAGAAAGGCATAGACCGCCTTTTGCGGAACCGGATTGAGCACCATGCTGAATAGGCCCGAGGCGCCGGTGAAGTCGCGCTTCCAAATGGCGTGACCCTGAAAGCTCGGCATGGCTGGATGCAGAACGCGCAAGACTTCAGGGCGCTGCTCCAGCCAGCGCGCGACGGCCACTCCTGATTTGAAGTGCCGTTCAAGGCGCACCGCGAGCGTGCGCAAGCCGCGCAGGCCGAGATAGACATCGTCCGGTCCTTCGCACAGGCCCGACAAGCGCACGGTTTCCTTAAGGGCGGCCACATGCCCCGCATTCGCCGAGACGGTGCCGAGCATGAGGTCGGAGTGTCCGCCGATGTATTTGGTGCCGGCCTGGATGGAGAGATCGACGCCGTGTTCAAGCGGGCGGAAATAGAGCGGAGAGGCCCAGGTGTTGTCGATGAGCACGGCCGCCCCTTCGGCATGGGCAACCTTGGCGATGGCGCCCACGTCCTGCATTTCGAAGCTGAGCGAGCCCGGCGCTTCCAAATAAACGGCCCGGGTATTTGGGCGGAATTGTTCGGCAATCGCGGCGCCGGTCAACGGATCGTAATAGGTCGCGGTGACGCCGAAGCGTGTGAGCACTTGATCGCAGTACTTGCGGGTCGGCTCGTAGGCGCTGTCGGTGACGAGGAGGTGGTCGCCAGCCTTTAGAACGGACAACAGCGCACTGGAAATGGCTGCCAGGCCTGACGGCACGAGCACGACCCCCGCGCATTGTGGCCCCTCCAGCTCCTGCAGTGCTGACTCGAGCGCCTCCGTGGTGGGCGTGCCGCGGCGGCCATACTGGTAGCGGCTGCGGCGGGCGGCAAAGTCCTCGGCCGTCGGATAGAGCACTGTGGACGCGTGATAGACCGGGGGATTGACGAAACCGTAATAGGCGCCTTGCTCGCGGCCGGCGGTAACGACCCGGGTATCGCCGTGCCGTGGCGGGGAAGGCCTCTTGTTGCTCTTGTCGTTCATACAGCGTCTCGCAGGTTGGCCGCCTTCATTCGGTCCGCGGTGGCGACTTCCGCACGCACGCGCGTTATTACACGAGCGGCGGCGAAGGGTCTGCACCTTCGCGGGGAAGGTTGGAACGTGTCATTACCCAGACAGTACGCGCTACAGTCAACCCCTTGACCTTATTGCGGGATCGTTCTGTGATGGCCGCACGGCTCATGCGAAAGGCTTGGTCATGAAACGTCTAGCGACGGCATTCGCCATTGCCATGCTGTTTGCGTTTGGCGCGCAATCGGCATGGTCGCAAACGCTCAAAGCCGTGAAGGATCGGGGTCAGCTGATCTGCGGTGCGAACGGAACGCTGGCCGGGTTTGGCCTGCCTGATCCGCAAGGTAATTGGACCGGCTTCGACGTCGACTTTTGCCGCGCCATCGCGGCGGCGATCTTCAACGATCCGACGAAGGTCAAGTTTGTGCCGCTGACCGCCGCGAATCGCTTCACGGCGCTCCAATCAGGCGAGATCGACGTACTGGCGCGCAACACCACCTGGACCATGTCACGCGACACCACACTTGGCGTCGATTTCGCCGCCGTGAATTATTACGACGGCCAGGGCTTCATGGTGCACAAGTCGCTGAAGGTGAGTTCCGCGCTCGAGCTCGGCGGCGCATCCGTCTGCGTGCAGCAAGGCACCACGACGGAGCTCAATCTCGCGGACTATTTCCGCTCCCACCACATGGATCTGAAGACAGTGACGTTTGCGACTGCGGACGAGGCGGTGAAGGCCTACGACACGGGCCGCTGCGATTCCTATACGACCGATTCGTCGGCCCTCTATGGCGAACGGCTTCGGCTAGCCAGTCCCAACGACAACATCGTGCTGCCTGAAATCATCTCCAAGGAGCCGCTGAGTCCGGCCGTGCGCCAGGGCGACGATACGTGGGAAGACCTTGTGCGCTGGGTGCATCACGCCATGCTTGATGCCGAGGAATTCGGCGTCTCCAAGAGCAACGTCGATGAGCAATTAAAATCGCCCAATCCGGAGATCCGGCGGCTGCTTGGCGTTGAGGGCCAGTTCGGCCAAGGGATCGGCCTGACCAATGACTGGGCCTATCGCGTCATCAAACACATTGGCAATTACGGCGAAAGCTTTGACCGCAACGTGGGCCTGGGCTCGCCGTTGAAGATCGCGCGCGGGATCAACGCGCTATGGACTAAGGGCGGCCTGCAATACGGTCTGCCAATTCGCTAAGTCGATTGCCCTTGGCGCCCGTTGCCGCGGCGGCTCGGCCATGATTGGTGCCCTCCAGCGATCGCATTTCACGGCACGCCAAGCCGGTCGAGTCGTGCTGCAGGTCGTTTTGGTCGCGGCTGTCTGCGGCCTTGGCTATGTGGCGTTCGTCAATGCGGCAAGCAATCTGGCGCGGGCCCACATCGCCTCCGGCTTCCGCTTCTGGGACAATACGGCGGGTTTCGATATCAGCCAGACGCTGATTGCGTATTCGGCCAGCACCTCCACGTTCGGCCGCGCGTTCTGGGTCGGGCTTCTCAATACCCTTCTTGTCGCAGGAGCTGGCGTCGTGCTGGCGACCGCGATCGGTTTTGTCGTTGGCATCGCT
>JBEKCW010000600.1:0-3867 GCA_050014675.1 Occallatibacter sp.
CGAACTGGTTGAAAGTCTGCGTGGTGTAAGGAGCGTCGCTGAAGTTGTAGTGGGTGAGGATGGCGTCGGGCGTGATGCGGAAGACCCAATGCTCCGAGCGATTCAGGTCCATGTGGCCGCCGATGATAACGGCCGGCGCGATCTGGTTGTGGTAGAAGCCCACGAACGAAGGCGGATTGCCAAGCAGATCCTTTTGAAAGATGCCGTCAACGCCGCCGCCCAATACGTGGGCAATCAGCGCGCCGTGTTTATTGTGCGGTCCCAGCCACTGCAAGCCGCCGGTAAAAAAGTACTCGCTTATGAATGGTCCCTTAAGGTTAAGCGAGTTCGGAGCCGCACCGCTGGTGCCCACGTAACCGCGACCCGAGGCCTCAATGCCCCAGTTCCGGGTAAGCCAGTAGGAGCCGCTCACGTCGAGGCCGCCGAGGTTTGAGCCCTGCAATAGGTTCGGGCCGGCCTTCATGTGGTCATACGCCATTCCCACCGACAGATCGTAGCGGTTGTCGTAACGGACCTTGGCCAGCGGGTCAACCTGGATGTATTCGGGAGCCGGAGGCGCCTGATCCTCGGCCTGCGCGGTGGCAGGCTGTTGGCTCGAGCTCGAACTCGAGCTCGGGCTGGTGCTCTGAGCTTCAGTTGGCGCACCGGCGCACAAGGCAAGACCGGCAACGGCTGCTGCTATAACAAGAAACCTTACTTGAAGACGCATCATGAAACAGATTACAAGACCATACCGGCGAGGGACAACGCAGCCGGCTGCCGGGCTGTTCGGGTTCAGGGTTCGCATTTCTCCATTTGACGTGCCCACACCAGATACCGCACTGTTTTGAGCGTCTCTGAGATTGCCCGGCCGGCGTCGCTGGTCCCGGACTCCGGCTCCAGCGAAGGCGCCGCGTGCATGCTCCATTCAATGGGGGTATGGCTGAAGATGAGGGCCGAACGCTGCAGATGCCAGGCGTTCGAGACCACTTCAGCAGAGCGCCAGCCGTGCTGGTTCATGATGCGCACGCTGTAACACGCATTCTGGATGGTGTCGCGCGCCTGCGGCTCAACCAGAACCGCAGATGCGGGAATCCCCTGGGCCTCGGCCGCATGCGCCATCACCTGAGCCTCAACGAAGCGGTTGGCCACGGCTCCGCCGGTAAAAATCAGCTTAGGGGCGACGCCGCGCTCGTACTCATGCACAGCTTCGGTTAAACGGGCGAGTTCGGTGGGAGTGGGGTTGCCATCGCGGTCGGCTGGGTTGCCGAGGACGATGATTGCGTCAAAACGGGTAAGCGACGTGTTTGAGAGCGGCGCAATGTGGCGGGCGAGAATTGCCCAGGCGAACACCATGAAAACGGCGAAAATGCCGCCCAGAATGCCGCGGGCTCGCCACTTCAGGCGCCGGCGTTTGAATGCGGGACGACGCCCTGGGCGATGCGCTGCGACCTGAGTTGGGCGGCGCACAGATGTGAGTTTCTTGCCTGATCGGGGTGCAGCGCTCAAGCCGAATCGCCCTCCAGATTCAACTCTAGCGCTGGACACCGCCCAATGTGCGCTAGCAAGAACGGTGCGGGCGGAGACTCCCGCACGACAACCGGGCTGGAGCCCGGCGCTACCGCTAACTAAGGTCCAGCGGCTGGCCCCAGGCTGAGAACACAATCTCTTCGAGCGGCTTGCGATTCCGGGGCGCAAGTTCACGCTTGAGTAGCTCTTCGTTGCCCAGCGTGTCGGGGTCGTCCTGGTAGCCGAGCGCAATGGCTGCGGCAATCTGGTAGTCGGCGGGAATCTCAAGGAGGTTGCGCGCTTTATCGCGGTCCACTCCACCCATCTGGTGGGTGGTCATGCCGAGCGCCGCGGCTTGCAGAACCAGGTGGGCGCTTGCCGCCCCCAAATCATAGAAAGCAAAATGGTTCGGCGATCCGTTACTCATGTTGGCTTTGGCCAAGCCCACCATGAGCACCGGCGCTTTGGGTGCCCAGGCCTGATTGAAGCCCATCAGCGACTCGTGGATCTTCTGGTGGGTGCTGGTTCCGCGCAGGCCGACGATGTAGCGCCAGGGCTGCTCGTTGTTTGAAGAGGGCGCCCAGCGCGCGGCCTCAAAGATGCGGTGCAGGTCTTGCTTGCTGACTTCGCGCGGAGAAAAGGCGCGGGCGCTCCAGCGCTGGTGGAAGACGGGCAGAACACCCTCGATGGCGGGGGCGTGTTTCTGGCTGGCTACTTCACTGGCAGATACTGACATGAACGAAGGCTCCTGGGGGAGGGAAAGTTACGAATGCATATCTTTGATTCATAAGGACGGGCTGGGGATTCCATAGTAGTGCCGGGCTCCAGCCCGGTTGTGGTAACGGCCGCGACCAAGCCGTCGGAAGCAATGGGAGGGTCTGGAGACCCACCCGACAACCGGGCTGGAGCCCGGCGCTACTGCTGGAGCCTGGAGCTACTAGGGGTAGATCCGGTGCAGCGTGCGGGCGAAGGGGATGGTTTCGCGGACGTGGTCGAGGGCGCAAACCCAGGCCACCAGGCGCTCGATGCCCATGCCGAAGCCGGAGTGGGGCACGCTGCCGTAGCGGCGCAGGTCAAGGTACCACTGGAAAGCCTCCATGGGCAGGTTGTGTTTTTCGATGCGGCTCTTGAGCAGCTCGTAGCTTGAGACACGCTGCGAGCCGCCGATGATTTCGCCGTACCCCTCGGGCGCCAGCACGTCGACGCACAGCGCATAGCGCGGATCTTTGGGGTCGGGCTCCATGTAAAAGGCCTTTACGTCGGCCGGGTAGCGATGCACCATTACCGGCCGATCGTATTGCGAGCTGAGCCAGGTCTCGTCGGGAGAGCCAAAGTCGTTGCCGTACTCGAAAGGCGCCTCGAGCTTGCCGTCTTTGTAGGCCTGGTTGAGCATTTCAGCGGCTTCGTCGTAGCGCAGACGCGGAAACGGCGGCTTGATGGTTTCGAGCTTGGCCGTGTCGCGGCCGATCACTACCAGTTCCGGGGCGCGGTTCTTGAGGACCGACTGAACAATGTGAGAGAGGAAGTTCTCGGCCAGCTCGAGCAGGCCGTCGAGATCCATAAAAGCCACTTCGGGCTCGATCATCCAGAATTCGGTCAGATGGCGGCGGGTCTTCGACTTCTCTGCGCGGAAAGTTGGCCCGAAACTATAAACCTTGCCCAGCGCCAAGGCCGTGGACTCGATATAAAGCTGGCCGGATTGGGTCAGAAAGGCCGGATCGCCGAAATAATCCACCGGAAACAAGGTTGAAGTGCCTTCGCAGGCCGCCGGGGTCAGGATGGGCGGGTCGGTGCGGATGAAGCCGTTGGTGTCGAAATACTCCGCTGCGGCGCGCATGATTTCGGCCCTGATGCGCAGGATGGCCGACTGGCGGGGAGTGCGTACCCAAAGGTGACGATGCTCCATGAGAAAGTCGACGCCGTGCTCCTTGAGCGAAATTGGGTAGGGGTCGGTTTCGGGGACGCGGTGCACGACCTCGATGTTCTCGACATCGAGTTCATAGCCGCCGGGCGCGCGCTTATCGGCGCGAACCTTTCCCTGAACAATGACGCTCGACTCCTGCGTGAGGCCTTTGAGCGCTTCGAAGACTTCGGCGGGCACGCTTTTTACGTGGGCGACGCCCTGGATGGTGCCGGTTCCATCGCGAAAGATGGGAAAAAGCAGTTTGCCGCTCTCACGCAGGTTGTAAAGCCAGCCGCGCAGGGTGACGGAGCGGCCATCGAAGGTGCCGATTCCGGCTATGGTGGCCAAGGGATGCGCCTCATTTTCGGGAACGGCCTGAGGAACGGGAACTTCAGCGGGGTCTGGCATATTGTTTTTTCTCTGATCTCTCTGATTGCCTGGGTATCCCCGGGCACTCTTTCCGGCACAACAGGCAT
>JBEKCW010000601.1:0-3256 GCA_050014675.1 Occallatibacter sp.
CTAGTGTCCTGAGTCTAAAGTTCGCGTACAAAATCGAGAGACGGAATCCAGAATCTGGTCAGCGGTTTTGTGCCAGACGAATGGTTTTGGATTCTTGTTGTGATGCTGAATGAAGCTCCTGATAGCCGATTCCAGTTCTTTTGTTGAGCGGTGTACGCCGCGTCGGAGTTGCTTCTCGGTCAGTTGTGCAAACCATCGTTCGACCAGGTTTAGCCAACTGGCCGATGTAGGGGTAAAGTGCAGGTGGAATCGCGGTCTTTTCGCCAGCCAGTCGCGGATCAGTTGCGTTTTGTGCGTTCCGTAGTTGTCCAGAATCAGGTGCACATCCAGTTCAGGCGGAACGTTTTGCTCAATGGTATCGAGGAAGTTGCGAAACTCGACGGAGCGATGGCGGCGCTGCGTCTGTCCGATCAATTCACCAGACTTTGTATCGAGGGCGGCAAACAGGCTGGTTGTGCCGTGACGCGCATAGTCATGCGTACGGCGTTCGATCTGCCCTGGACGCATGGGTAACAGTGGTGCGGTTCTATCCAGCGCTTGTATCTGACTCTTCTCGTCCACGCATAAGACCAGGGCGCGGTCGGGAGGGTCAAGATACAGGCCAACGATATCGCGCACTTTCTCGATGAACAGCGGATCGCGAGAAAGCTTGAAAGTCTCACTGCGATGGGGTGCCAGAGAAAAGGCGCGCCAGATGCGGCTAATGCTCGACTGACTCAGCCCGCAGGCCTTGGCCATATCCCGGGTCGACCAATGCGTGGCGGCCTCGGGCTGGCTCTCCAGCGTGCGTGCCAACACCAACTCCACCTGCTTGTCGCTCAGCTTGCGCGAGGTGCCTGGACGCGGTTCGTCCAACAAACCGTCGTTGCCCAAACTGGCAAAGCGCTTCCTCCACTTACCTACCGTATGCGGAGTGGTTGAAAGCTTGACCGCGATCGACTTGTTGCTGCCGCCCTCTGCGGCGAGCAGAATAATTCGCGAACGCATGGCAAGAGCCTGCGCGGTCTTGGGGCGCCGGCTCCAATTCTCAAGCTCCGACCGCTGCTCGGTGGTGACCGTGACAACAGCTACTGGACGACCTGTACGCATCGATACCCTCTACTGTATTCGATGCTCAAAGCCATCCTATTTATGACAATTATTTTAGACTCAGGACACTAGCACGGGCGTCGTCCGCCGTGTGGGCCAGCCCCTGCCCGGCGTTTTCGCAACAATCCGTTTTCCTCAAAAAGCACGCAGAAACTGTGCAGCCGCGATACGCTCCAATAGAATCAATAGCTTGGAGCAGAATTTCCGCACACATTCCATACAGAAACCGCACAGATACCACGCAGAAACCGCACAGATCCATGCAGGAAATGTGCCCTGGTCCACTTAGCCCTCTCTGAGAAATGCGGTCTAGAAACTCACCTTGCGGTTGGGGAACCAGGTTACCTGGATATCGGTGGTTGTCACGGTCTGCTGGCCGGTGGCCAGAAGCGGTACGGTCCAATGCTCGACGGTGAAATTGCCGTTCACCTCAATATCTTTGCCGAGACGCTTGACCACCTGGAATCCAAAATCGTTGAGCGTGGTGCCGTTCTCAAGGCAAGGCGACGTTACCGAGCATGGGTAGCTGGTATTGCTCAACGCTCCTGAGCCGGGAATAAAGTCTTTGGTGGCTTTCTGATTGCGGGCGTTCACCTGGATCCACTCGTTGCCGCTCAGGTGATAAGTCAGCCACGCCTGTCCGCCTTTGTCTTCGCGTCCAATCCAGTCGCCGAAGAGCTGACCCTGGTTGGTATAACCCTGGCGCTCGATGAATTCCCAATACATGAAGCGGCCGTACTCGCGGGTGCCGACGGTCTGGGAGACGGGGTCAGTGGAGGCGGCCTCGACACGCAGGTCGAGTTTGGGCACGCCCGGGAAGTGAGAGAGATAGATGCCGGGCCGAATGGCGGCGCGGCGGGGCGCGTCGATCGGAGAGATGTCGTCGTGCACGTGCGAGTCGGAATAGAGAGTGAGCCATTTGCGCACGTAAGGCAAGCGGTATGAGAAGTCGAAGGCGCCGAAGCGCGCGCCCGGATCGTTACGGCCGCACTTGTTGTTGAGCGTGCCCTTGGGCGGCGATGCATAGTTCGGGCAGCCGCCCGCAACGGTACTGAAAAATGACTTCAGGAAAGTGTCCAGAGTGACGGGTGAATGGCCTTCGCCGCCGAACAGGACTGTGCGCTCGAAGCCAAGCTCCAGGTTCTGTGTAGGCCTGAAGCTGAGTTTCTCTACGTGAACCCACGGATCGCCGGGGTTAGTCACGTTGGCGATATTCGGCCCGGGCTTGGCCTCGTATGCCGGGTTGGGCATGTAGTTGTGGCCGCGCAGCGCACCCAGCAAAAACTCGTAGCGGAAGGGGCCCGTGACCCGGGATAGGAGGGGGACGCGAAGCGGCTCAATGCGGTTGACCTCAAAGCCGTAAATGTTTTGCGCGTTGTTGGAGTAGGCCATGCTTGCGCCTTGCGCGGGGCCGATCCACTGATCCACTTTTCCAAAGGAAATAACGTGGTTGAAAACCTGGCCTGAAACGTACGCCTCAAGGAAACGGAAGTCAGTGGCTGTGGGGATAGCGCCGGCAGGGATGGTGGCCTGGTTGTAAGGCAGACCGTTGGCCGGGTTGATGTACAAGACCTGATCTACCGTGGAAAGCGTCTGGGCAACCGAGGCAGAGTATCCGGTGGCCGAAGGCGCGCCTTGAAACTCGCCGCGAACATAGAGCGCAAAACGGCCCGCGGTGGCAAAGGCGCTGGCACCCGAGTACTCGTTGAACCCGTTCTGATAAGGGCGCCCGTAGTCATTCACAATGGTGGACCCCACGTGATAGCTGTCGCGCAGCGAGGGGCCGGAGATTCCCCGCGCCTTGGTGTAGACCGACTCAATGCGGGAATGGCCCTGGTGAGTGAGGCAGGGCCCGACTGTATCGGGGTTGATAAAGTGGTCGACGGCCTCGTAAATGTCATCTGCTTCGTCGGCTGCCTTATCGCCGTCGTCCTGTGCGTCCTGAATCTGCACGCTGGCCTCTTCAAGCATGTGTTCCACGCTGGCGCGGGTCCAGGGTCGCAGACCGATGTACATGCTGTCTGTGTACCCGAGCGAATAAAGGCGAAGCATGGCCGGATACACCCAGCTGTCGACGGGAATATAAGGGGAGCCGAGTTCGGCCGGCGAGCACTCCGGAGCTGGACGGCTGGGGTCGTTGGCCACCTGTCCCGCAGCATTTGATGGC
>JBEKCW010000602.1:0-3349 GCA_050014675.1 Occallatibacter sp.
AACCACCTACGCTGAATCACTCAGACCAGACGTTCTTACTGGGTGTCCATCGTAAAGCCCGCGCGCCGGTTCAACTGCCAGCACTGCTCGTCTGACTGCGTGCAGAATGGCTTTTCCTTGCCGTAGCTCACCACCCGGATCCGGCTGGCTGCTACGCCCGCGGTCACCAAAGCGTTCTTTGCCGCGTCGGCTCGATTCTGGCCCAGCGCCAGGTTGTACTCGTCCGACCCGCGCTCGTCGCAGTATCCGCCGATCACGATCTTGATGTTCGAATTCTTGGCCAGAAAATCGGCATCCTTGGCCAGCGTGGCCTGCGCGTCGCTGCGAATGTCGTAGGTGTCATAGTCAAAGAAAATGTCCTGCACATTTTCATGGAAGATTTTGTCCTGGCTCTCGGGAGTGGTGCCGACACTGATCGCCGGTGCCCCGTTGACGGTCACATCTGCCGAGGCATCCACCGAGCCGCCCGGCCCTGTCGCTGTCAGGCGGTAGGTGGTCGACTGGGTCGGCGTCACCGTTTTCACACCCGCCGTGGGCACGGGCCCGATGCCGTCGATCGAGACCGACGTCGCATCCATGGTTTGCCAGCTAAGCTGTACCTGGTCCCCGGCCGAGATTACGGTTGGCGTGGCCTTCAGTACCGCGGTTGGCGCCGCGCTTGTGGTGGGTGGGGGCGCAGTCTCGCCAGATGATAGCGGTTGCTTCTTCTTGCAGCCCGGGAGTGTTGTCAAGGCAAGCAGCAGTGCAAAAGAAACAAATGCCGATTTTTGTAGATTCAATGGTGTGCTCCTTGTGTTTTTTGCGAACGTTGTCACAATTTCGTGCTGCCCGGTCGATCAGCCAGCGTCGGCAATCCGGATTTTGTCCCGTGAAAATGATAGACGATTGGCGATGCACCCACGCGCTTGTCCCTTGTTAACCGTGATGGTGCTCACATTTCTGAAACTGCTCATTTCCAGCTCCAGTTGGGCATCGTGTCATTGCCTGAGTGCGTCAGCTGCCGCTGCTGGGTGCCGTCGGCAAGCATGGTCCAAATCTCTGTCCTGCCGCCAATCGCGCGCTGGAACACAATGTGCCGTCCGTCCGGCGACCACGACGGGCAGTCGTTATTACCCGACTCATGCGTGATCTGCAGCCAGTTCTTGCTGGCAATATCGAGCACGTAAATGTCCTGCCCACCCGGATCGCCCGGTCCGTACTTGCGATTCCAGGCGAAGGCCAGCATTCCGCCGCCCGGGTGCCATGAAGGCGACACCGCATAGCCCTGGTCGGTAATGCGCTGCACATTCGAGCCGTCCTGCTCCATGATGTAGATTTGCGGCTCTCCGGTGCGGCCTCCGGTAAACGCAATCTCTGCATTGGTTCGCGGATTCCACGTCGGCGAAACATTCGGCCCCTTCAGCGAAGTGATGCGGCGCGCGTTGCCGCCGTTCGGATCCGAAATCCATATTTCCGAGTCACCGGACCGCGACGAGGAGAATGCGAGCTTGCTGCCGTCGCTCGACCATGCCGGAGTCAGATTGCTGCCGCCTGCGCTTCCACCAGGGAAGGCGACCGCGCGCCCGAGGTCGAACGAGAACATCCTGATGGCCCATCCCGCTCCCCCTTTGCCCAGTGACGAAAACGCAAGCCGTGAATTGTCAGGTGAAATACGCGGCGAAAGCGACATTTGGCCAATTTGCGCCACCGCATGCTGGTTCGCGCCGTCGTAATCCATCACCCAGATCTGTTTTGCGCCGGTTCGATTGCTCACAAAGTAGATCTTGGTTTCGGCTATGCCGTTGATGCCGCCGCCCAGCCGCGCGATGATGGCATCGGCAAACCGGTGCGCGATGGTGCGCGACATGTCTTCATTGGCGGTTTCATTGTATTGCTGGCCCAGCACCTGCGGATTGGTGGTGTTGCTGGCGTCGTCGAGCCATCCATAAACCACCAGCCGCCCGCTGGTCACGCTGAATGCGCCAAACGCCACCATGGACGCATTCGCGGGAGCCGCAGACCACTGCGACAGCACAATCTCCTGCTGCGAGCCCGGCATGGCCTGCGGCGCCAGGCTCTTTGACACCAAGTCGAAGATACCGGCGTTGTTCAGGTCGTTGAACAAGACCGTGTCGAAGATCGATTTAAGGGCCGGGGTTTGAGGGTCGCCCCCCACAGGTTTAAAGTCCGCGGTTGCCAGCCGTATAGGCTTGCTGTCAAGGTGGGAGCCGGTGTGCACCCAGTCCTGAGCATCGCAACGAAGACTTACGAAGCTTGCCAGAAATATAAATGCAGAAAGCAAATACCGGGAACGATAAGTCATGCGATAAGCAAACCTTCCTCGGTTGAGTCGCACAAATCGAGTTGTTGGGACCCATCGGGCGGCCGGGTATGCTGCCGGCCACTTCTCAGCGGGCCTGATCAATCAAGCCAATTCACGAGTCCATTTTACTTTGATGCCCAATACATGATCGAGTGCTGCCTGACTACGAAAAAACGGCAAATGTCTTCAAAGTGCCAGGGGCCCTAATACTCGCAGTAATACGAAACCAGCAGCGAATTCTTGTTGTACTGACCCGGAAGCGGCCCAAAAGTGTCGACGCGCTGTGCCGCCCGTACGCAAACGTTGTCCCACGTGGGGCTGCCGCTTGATGTGTCCAGCTTCACCGGCCCGTGCGACCCGTCCCGGTTTATCTGAAATTCAATGTAAGCTCGTGCGCCTTTGGGGGTACGCGGATCGGCCATCGCGCGAAAGCTGCTCGCGTCCATCTTGCGGTCGATCTGAGAAACATACCAGCTGAACATGCTGCCAAAACTCACGTCGCTCACCGACGTATTCCCGCTGGTAAAATTCTGCTGCACCGCGCGCGGAATCGATGTCCCGTTCTGCTCACCGTAGGCCGCCCGGTCCTGATCTTTGGGCGGCGCCTGATGCGTCTGTGTCTTCTGGACCGTTTCCTGCTTCGGCTTTGGCGGTTTCCCCAAAATCGGAATTGCAGTCTCATCCATCTTGTGCGTTTCCTTGGGACTGGGTGCGGCCGGCGCCGGGCTGGGTGTTTCAGTGGTCAGCACATTCTTGTTCAATGGCTGCGTGTTGGGCAGCGGAATCGCGTTGCTTACCAGGCTCACCTGCATCGCTCCACTGGCGCCCTGGCCGCCCCACAGGTTGTGATGGAACAGCCCCAGAATCAAGCCGTAATAAATAGCCAATCCAAGCAGGGCTGCGTGCAGCGCCAGCGATCCGACGGCAGGACCGGCCAGTGGCTCGCCCGATAGCTGCCGCTCAACCAGATGCCCTCCGCCCTCAATCACGCCGCCGTTCATCGCTTCACTCGCCGCCGTTGTTGTCGCCGGCCAATCCCTTGGTGTC
>JBEKCW010000603.1:0-3927 GCA_050014675.1 Occallatibacter sp.
AACGGATACTTCACCGTTCTGAAGTCCAACGGCTGGTTTTCAGCTGTGCCTCTGCCGGGTGGATTTCGCTATCTCAAAGGGCAATCCAAAACTCCGCAGGCGCCTGAGAATCCTGCTGGGACCCCTGCCACAGCGTCCGCTTTTGCTTCGACATTGCCGCCCGCTCAAATCCACGCTGCCGCCCAGGCAACAACCATACGATTGCAGACCATAGATTCGGGCACGCCCGATCACCGGTTTATGCGGCCTGCCTTGATTGTGCTGGCAGCGACTGCGCTGACGTGGATTCTGCTGTGGTGCACTTCGCACCCCTGACGCGCGGTGTTCCTCTTCTGCAACCCAATCTATTGGACGTCGAGGGTGACTGTTCCTGTTTGCGTGATGGTGCCCGACGTACCGGTGACTGTGATGGTGTAAGTTCCGGCAGTGGTGCCTGGATTGCCATTGCCACCGCCGCCGCCTCCAGCGCTGCCGCCGCCGCATGCAAATGCTCCGCCGGCAAGGGCCACAAGGAGCAGAACCATTCCCAGCATGCTACGCCAGCTGCGTCGCCGCGCGGGAACACCAAAGAGCAAGAGGCAGGCCAAAGTTGCGCCCCCGGCAGCGTACCAGGGAATGCCTTGTCGATTGGGATACGATACCTGGCTGCTGGTGGCTGCGGTGGTGCTGATGGTGAGGGTGGCTGTGCCCGCAGCGGAGCCGGTGATATCGACCGGGCTGGTGGTACCAAAGCTGAAGGTTGGAGGATCCACAGCTCCGGCGGGGCTGGTTGTTAGGGCCGCAGTCAGCGTGACGTTGCCGGTAAAGCCGCCGCCGGGCGTAAGGGTAACAGTGGAAGTATTTGAAGTGGTTGCACCGGGTGCAAGGCTGACGGGTGCTCCGCTGACGCTGAAGCTGGGCGCCACCGGGGTAACCGCTTCTTCATTCGACATGGCCCCGGTCCCGTAGCTGTTGACCGCCGCGACCTCGAAGTAATACGCGGTGCCGTTGGTCAGGTTGTCGACCGTATAGGTGGTCGCGGTAATCCCGGTTGCAATTGGGGTTGAGCTTTCTCCGCCCGACGTTGAGCCTTGGTAGACGTTGTAGGTTGCAGCTCCCGCAACAGCTACCCATGAAAGGTTGGCTTGCGCATTTCCGGCCGTGGCAGAAAGCACCGGGGCAGCGGGCGGAACTCCGACTGGCATTGCGCTGGCCTCGTTCGAGGACGCGCTGGTGCCGGTTGAGTTTGCCGCTGTGACAACGTAGTAGTAGGTAGTTCCATCAGCTAAGCCGGTGTCAGAATATGTCGTGGTACTGACGGTACCGATTGCAGTCGCGCTCTCCGCTCCAGGCGCTGTGCCGCGATAAACACTGTAGCTGGTAGCGCCGGGCACGGGCTGCCATACCAGCTCGACCGCGCTGTCGCCGGCGGTGGCTATCAGGTCTCCCGGTGTAAAGGGCACACCGTTGGGCTCGTAGCCCGTAAGGTTGACGAGGGCGTTGTATTTTGCGGTTGTCAGATTGCGGTAGTCGTCGGTTGCGCCCCAATCACCATAGCGGCTGTAGGCCGATGACATGGCGAAGTAGCCGAACAAGTCGCCGCCCTGCTGGAACCAGTTGTTGCGGATGTGGGTTTGAACCAGCGTATCCATGCCGGGATCGCGGTTGGCGAGGATTTGCACCCCGAGGTTGGTGGTGGAGTTGGCGCCGCCGTTGGTGTTGCCCGGTCCGCCCTCGTAGGCAGCCAGTTTGAGGCCATACTGGGTTGCAGTGGCCAGGTTATTGGTGACCAGACCCACGCTGGCGTTGCTGTTCGCCGTCATGTCTGTAAGAACATCGGCGATGGTGGTGTCTGTGGACCAATTCGTTGGGGAGAAATAGTCACCCTGGGCCATGGCGTAAAAGTAGTTGGCCGGCGCGCCGTAGTTGGTTTTGAACCACGCCAGGGCATTGGCTGCGCCGGAGCTCGAGCCTTCGTCCAGCTGCCACCATGCGTATACGGGGCGGATGGTGGTTCCAAAAGAACCAGACCCAAAGACCGACTCAAAGATATTTGCGATTTCGTAGAGCCGCTTGATGTGACGGCGGTCGGCCCAGTCGTTGCTGTTGGTGTCTCCGTCGTTATTCAGCACCGAGACTTTACCTGGGGCGGCTGCCACCTCAGCGTCGGCTGCGTTCTCGTTCCAGCCATATTGCATGAAGCCTGAATTCCACACCTCGTTGCTGTGCTCGATATAAATGTGCAAGCCGGGATTCAAGCCCACGTTGCCGGTGAATGCGTCACCGTTTTTGAGCAGCATGGCCAGGTTGTAGACGTAGCTGGTTGTGTCTGGCGAGGCGACATAGGTGGGATCGTATTGATCGGACGAGCCCGTGGCGTTGATGGGTACGTTGACCCAAATGTCTTTGTTGGTGGCATTGGCCAATAAGATGACGTATTCCCAGGAGATGCCCCAGCCGCCGGTATTCAGGTTGGGGTTGCTGGTGGAGACGCTGGCGCCGACCCCCTGATAAAAGTCGGTAGGAAGGCTGCGCTGGGTCCAGCCGATGGTGGGAGTGTTCACCGTGGAGCAGGCCGGCGCCGCGGAGGCGCAGGTTGTGGCAATGTAGGGATTCTGGTTGGTTCCCAGCCAGCCCATGAAACGGATATAGGCAAAAGGGCCATACGCGGCTAAAAATGCGGGATCGTAAACCTGCGTTGGGTTGGCGGCCTCTGCCAGCGTGAAGCCCGGCCGGATGACCTGGAGGTTGGCGAAGCCTGTATTGGTGCCGCTGGTGGCAGTCAACTGAGTATTCGTAAAGCTGATCACCATGAGGGCCGGGCCGTCGGCATACGTGGGGCCACCGGGCATCAACACGTTTACGGTGGTGGTGTTGGTGGCCGCGTCATAGGTCTGATTACTGAAGGTGAGCATGGGATTGCCGGCGACGTTGGACAGGACGGCCTGCCCCGTAAACGACAAGGTATACAGGCCGCTCATGTTTGGCTGGTCTTCAGACGGATCGTCGATGGGGGGCGCCCAGGCAAAGGTGGGGCGGTCGTCGAAGACAACCACGGTGCCGTCGGACAGCGGGTTGCCGCTGGCATCGGTAGGCACGGGGTTTCCGGCGCTGTCTACCGTAAGTCTGCCCTGGTCTTTGAAGGCGTCAATAAAGCCAGTGGGCCGGTCTGAAGCCTCAGTGCCGATCTGGGTTGGGTAGGTTTGGCCCCAGAGGGCGGCGTGGCCTGAAAATGCAGCTAATCCTAAGAGAATGAAAGAAGTGCACCCGACCGAACGAATGCCGGCCTTACTGATAAATTTCATGATGGCCTCGATTGATAATCGCGGATCATCCTACGAGGCAATGCAGATTATGTCAATGCGCCAGCTCACTGCGCGAGGGCTGCACCTGCGGTCAATTGCTGTGCCGCGGCAAAATGGCTCGAAGTCAGGCCGGCAGCGCCAGCAGCGCGCCCCAGTTGAGTCCCGCGCCAAAAGCTGTAAAGACCAGCGGCCCCGCGAGCTCGCCTGGATTGGCTCCGCGCCACTCGTCGGCGGCGATCAGCAGTGATGCAGACGATGTGTTGCCGTAGCGAGCCACGTTCACGAAGAAGCGCTCTTTGGGAACCTTGATGGAAAGGGCGACGCGCTCAATCAGGTTGAGGTTGGCCTGGTGCATGATCCATTCAATCGGATCGGACGCGGCGAGTTGGTTGCGCGCGAGCAGATCGTTCAGCACGCGCGGAATTTTGCGCACGGCCTGCAGGATCACGCTGCGGCCTTCCATGGCGATGCGGCCGTTTTCGATCTTGAGAATCTCGGCCGACGCGCCGTCGGTGGAAAGAATCGAGTCTGCAATGCGCGCGAAGCCGGAGTTGGCGTCGACCAGGCATGCGCCTGCGCCGTCGCCGAACAGGATTGAGGTGTCTTTGGTTTCGGGTGTGAGCTCGATGCAGCGCGACATAAT
>JBEKCW010000604.1:0-3094 GCA_050014675.1 Occallatibacter sp.
TCCGCGCTGCGACTGCCCCTCAGTTCCCGGTCGGAATAATCCCCGCGTTCTCGACCATCAGGATCGTCGTCCGTTTCGGCGCGCGAGTGCGATGAACCACGGTCTTCGGCACCACCAATCCCTGCCCGGGCTTGAGCGCAACTGTGCGGCCCTCGAGATCGATCAAGAGCTCGCCGTCGACCACGTAGAAAAACTCATCGTCCCCATCGTGCTTGTGCCAGTGGTACTCGCCCTCAATAGCCGCCATGCGCACCACTGAGTCATTTACCGTGCACAGCGTCTGATTGAACCACTTAAAGTCGTTGGCGCCGGGAACGGCATGCACGTCAAAAACTTGCAGCGGTTCGCAGAGAACGTTGAGGCGGGTTTCATAAGGGAAAGAGGCAGTCTCAGCCATAGGAAAGAACCTCGGCATGAGGATAGCAGCAGATATCCCTTTCTGGAGAACCTCGGTGCCCCATTTTCCTGGGCGAAGGTCGCAGAGGCGACCGCAGTCGAAGGATCTGCTTCTTGATGTCGCTCGTGAAATGAGTGGGAGGCCACGAATGTCGCCCAACTCGCACCCAAACTGCGAATCCAGATAAACTTGACCAATGGGTTTCGGCTTCCATATTGAGAACTTCGGCTGCCGCGCCGCGCGCGCCGACGGCGAGGCAATTGGCTCCCGCCTGCTCTCGTCGGGGCACTGCGTGCGGCAGGCTTCAGAGGCCGATGTGGTCGTCGTAAACTCCTGCACCGTGACCGCCGAAGCCGACCGCCAGGCCCGCGCTTTTATCCGCCGCGCCCATCGCCTCAATCCAGCGGCCAGAATCGTCGTCACCGGCTGCTATGCACAGCGCGCGCCAACCGAATTGGCATCGTTCGACGGCGTCACGGCCGTAGTAGGCAACAGCCACAAGGCCCTGTTGCCTGAAGTCGTTTCCAACCTCATCTGCGCCTCAGAGCTACCGACTGCGCCAACAGTCTTGTATCAGGGCACGACTTCAGTCGTGCCGACAGAATCCCCCTTGAGTGGACGGGCTTTAGCCCCTGGGGGATTTCCTTCACCCGGCAACATTAGCGCCGCGCAAGCTGACTCCGCAGCGCAATCTCTCGTCACAATCGGCGCTTCGCCAGCCAAGCCGGCTTCAATATTTGCCGACGACAACTTCGCCCACTCCTTCATTGAAGAAGCCCAGCTTGTGCCCGGCGCACAAACCCGGCCCAACCTCAAGATCCAGGAGGGCTGCGGAAACCGCTGCACCTTCTGCGTCATCCCCTTCACTCGCGGCCCATCCAAGAGTCTGCCCCGCGCAGCGGTTCTCAGGCAGGTCGAGGGTTTCGTGGCCGCGGACGGCAACGAGCTGGTTCTTTCAGGCATCAACCTTGGACGATGGGGAAGGGAACTCGCCGAGAAGGATTCGCTCCCTGCGCTCGTCCGCCACATTCTCACGCGAACGGCCCTGCCGCGCCTGCGCCTTAGCTCCATCGAGCCTATGGACTGGACCGGCGAGCTCATCGGATTGATGGCCGAATTTGCCGGTCCCCATGCGCTCGAGCCGCGCCTGGCACGTCACGCGCATCTGCCGCTGCAATCGGGCTCCGATGCGGTTCTGCGCCGCATGCATCGCCGCTACCGCCCCTGGCACTACGCCGATAAAGTCGCGGCGCTTATACTCGCAGTCGGCCCCGAACTCACCCTCGGCGCCGACGTCATGGTTGGTTTTCCCGGCGAAACCGATGCCGAATTCGAAGAGACGGTCGCCTTCATCCGCGCGCTGCCCTTTGGCTATCTTCACCTTTTCCCGTTTTCGCCACGCCCCGGCACCCCTGGTTGGGCATTGCACTTAGCAGACGCTGTCGCTTCAGAGGCCGTTCTGGATCGCATGAGCACGCTGCGCTCGCTCGCCCGCGAAAAGTCCATTGCCCACCGCAGGCAAATGATCGGGCGCAAACTGCCGGGCATCACGCTGCACACACCGGCTGCGATGGCCGCCCGCGGTGGAACTGAAGCCCTTACGGACAACTTTCTGCCCGTCGAGCTCGATGGCTCCTATCCCGCCAATCAGCTGCTTCGCATTGCCGTGACCGGGCTTACGCCTGAAGGCGCCCTCACTGCGCGCCCCGCGGGGATTGTTGAAGCCACCTCGAACCTGTCTGAAGCATGCCTTCAAAACTTCTAACCCCTTGATTCATAGAACCCGAGCCAATGCTATACTCAGTGTGCGTTTGTGCGTCTGCGCGCCACTTTGTCTGGCGTTCGGTATCGCGTTGCATCAACTCAACAATTCACCTGGAGGAGCACCATCGCACTCGATAAACGTTCGGCCAAGTCCTTTATCCGCATCAACGATCGAATTCGTGCCCGCGAAATCCGCGTCATCGACGAAAACGGCGAACAACTGGGCATTCTGGCGCCCTTTGAGGCGCTGAAGATCGCCCGCGAGCGTGGCCTGGACCTGGTTGAGGTTTCACCAACCGCCGTTCCGCCCGTCTGCCGCATTCAGGATTACGGCCGCTACCTGTACGAAAAGGAAAAGAGCGAGCGCGCCGCCCGCAAAAAGCAGAAGGTGATCACCCTCAAGGAAGTCAAGTTCTCGGTTACCGTCGACGAACACGACTACCAGACCAAGAAAAACCAGGCAGTACGATTCCTGGGCGAGGGCGACAAGGTAAAGGCGAGCCTGCGTTTCCGCGGACGCCAGATGGCGCATCGTGAATTGGGCTACGCAATCATTAACCGTCTCATCCAGGACATTGGCGAGGCCGGCATTGTGGAGTTCATGCCGCGCATGGAAGGCACCATCCTCCACGCCATCCTCGCCCCAACGAAAAAAGATGCACCCAAGCCCAAGCCGCCGCAAGCTCCGCCTCCGCCCCGCCCGCCCGCGCCGCAGGCCTGAGGCAGAGTTCTTACTCCCGGTTCTCGCAACATAAAAGGCCGCTCCCGCGAGCGGCCTTTTGCGCACTGTTTGGCCCCACCGCAGGTAGCTAGTCCGCATTTCTGACAAGACGCGCACTCGAGCGGCAGTGAAGTGTGCTTCAGGCACGAGAGAATCTCCTACGCATTTGAGTTCGAAATCGAGCAAAATGCATCGTGCGCGGAATTCGATGT
>JBEKCW010000605.1:0-4924 GCA_050014675.1 Occallatibacter sp.
TGAGCACTAATGATCAATGTGCTCATTCAGTGGCGAACGGCTGTAAATCAACCTGGGCGGCTTGGGGATCGTGCGGAAGTTTTCAGTCAACTTTTAGGGGTCCTCGATGTGGCGTATCGGATCTTAGGCACAATTGCTTTGAGCGACTCTTTCCGGCGGCGCACTGTGTACGCACAAATGCCACTTTGTCCTGCGCAGCAGAACAGTTTTCTCGTGCAAAGCGCATATAACTCGCAGAATAACTAATAACGTGCCTGGATTCACAGGCTTTGACCCATCTTCCGACGACGGTTTTCGGCCCGCGCACTTGTATCGTATTGAACACAAAAAGTGCGTAATTAAATACATAAAAGATGTGTAGTAAGAGACATAAAAAGCGAGTATTATTGCCCGCAGATAAATTAGTTCAGATTTCTTTTATGGGTTGCCTCAGCGGCTTGAGCGTGAGAAGACTGCGGAGAGTGTGAAAGGCCAGCTGTCTCTAGGTGGCCGAATCGCCACTCTCTTCATGCGTCTCCGACTTGTGCCGCGCTTCGGCCGGGAACTATGGAAATATACGTTTTCTGTAGCCGCCGAACAGTTTGATTTGAAGAGGTCGCTGAGTTCTCATCAGGCGCGTTGCGTCTGGTGCGACCTACACCGACCCATTTAGACAATCGAGGAAGCTCGGCTCTGCCGCTGACAAAGCGCAGAGATGAGGAGTCGTGTGGGCTAAATCGACCTGAACCCGTGTGGGTTCTGGAGTCACACAGAGGCACATTTATGAAAGCACTATCTGCCGTATCATTACTCGCACTATTAGTCGCCGCTCCGGCATTCGCAACTGTTGTCGTCAACAGTCCGACAAATGGGGAGACTGTAAGCACAACAGCAACTTATGTGGCGACGAGCACTGCAACCACCTGCTCTAGAGGCGTAGCCTCAATGGGTGTCTACGTCGATAACGACCTTGTTAAGGTGGTGGACGGCGACCAGTTGAACGCTGCCATATCTCTTACTGTTGGAAACCATAACACGGTTGTCCAGGAGTGGGACTACTGCGGAGGTTCAACTTATACTCCGATTGCAGTAACGGTCGCCACGCAGAGCGGCGTCTACGTGACCTCGCCGGCGCCCAACAGCACAGTGAATTTGCTGGCGAATTACGTGGCGACGGCCACTTCGACCTGTTCCAAAGGCGTTGGGTCAATGGGCATCTACGTCAATAACATACTGGTTTACACGGTGCAGGGCGCCAAATTGAATACTTCGCTGGAGCTGAGCCCCGGCGCTCAGCACACAGTGGTCGAAGAGTGGGATCACTGTGGAGGAGCTACCTATTCGACTGTGAATCTGACGGTCACGGAAACTGGAACCAAACTCTCTAATCTTCAGACCAATACAGGCTGGGAAAGCTGGGGGCAACTGCCTCCAGTCTATGCCGACTGTTCACCATGCACAGGGCTCAATTGGTCTCTGGCGCACGGAGTAACATCACCCTCGTTGAGTGGAAATGCGACTGAATTCAATACCAGTGGAACTACGCCATACGGAGTGGTTCTGTGGTACAACCCCGTAATCGGTCAATTTTCGACACAGGAACTTCCCGATGTCGGTCATACCCTTATTCCGAGTCTGCACAACTTTACCTACGACACCGACCTCTATGTAACGAACGCCGCTGTGACTCAGGTGTTGGAATTCGATGTCAGCATGTATATGGATGGAACAGGAATGTTCTTTGGCACCCAATGCAATCATCTTGGTGGAGGGGAGTGGGATGTCTTGGACAACGTAACGCAGCATTGGGCTTCAGCGGGCGTCCCGTGTAATCTCGTCAATGGCTGGAACCACCTGACCCTTCAATTTCAGCGTGGAACCGGCAATACACTTTTGTATCAATCGATCACGCTCAACGGTGTAACGTACAACATCAACCAGGCGTACGCCCCGTTCGAAGTTCCAACCAGTTGGTACGGCATTACAGTGAATTACCAGATGGACGGAAACTCCAAACAGTCGGCAAACACCACATATTTGGACAATTTGAGTCTGACCTATTGGTAGAGTAAGCGGGGGCGCAGGGGTTGGGTTTTCGGTTGACCAAAATTATCCGGGTGAATCTCATCTGTCTTGGCTAGAGTTATGTTTCCTCAAGAGGCGGCAGAGCGAATATGTGGCTCGCCACCCAACGCAGTCGGTTCGTCGCCACAATCTGTTGAAGCGTAAGCGTTCGAAGTTCCCCTTCTGGCCGACCGGGAGTGTCTAATCGCGAAGTGTCCACTTGTTTTTTAGTGGACACCTGTTGAGTGGGTCTAAGCGGCTTGTGAAGTGCCGGTCTGGAGGGATGCGGCGATGTTCCAAGGCAGCAGTTCTTCAATGCGGTTGATAGGATGCTCGGCGATCGTTGCCAGGACCGTGCGCAGATAGAACGCCGGATCGAGCCCATTGAGTTTGGCTGATCCGATGAGCGAGTAGAGCGACGCAGCCCGTTGTCCTCCGGAATCGGCTCCCATGAAGAGGTAATTCTTTCGTCCGATGGCAACAGCTCGCAGCGCCCGCTCGGCGGCATTGTTATCGATTTCCAAATGCCCGTCGTCCACGTAGCGTGTCAGAGCGCGCCAGTGTGAGAGCGCATACCGTATCGCGCCGGCGGTCTCGCTCTTGGTTGAGAGCGAGCGAAGCATCTTCTCCATCCACTGGCGCAGCTCATCGAGCAGCGGCCTGGCGCGACCCTGCCGGACCGAGCAGCGAAGCTCGGCGGGCTTGCCGCGGATCTCTTCCTCGATTCCGTACAGCGCGCCGATGCGGGCCAGTGCTTCTGTCGTAGTTGGCGAAGCGTGAGTCACATGGATGTCGTGGAACTTGCGCCGGGTATGCGCCCAGCACGCGACCTCATAGATGTCGCCGTCACCGTAGAGATGATGAAATCCCGAGTATGCATCAGCCTGCAGCGCACCCTTGAAGTTGACCAGATGCTGCTTGGGATGCTCGCCCTTGCGGTCTTCCGAGTAAGCGAACCACACGGCTGGAGCGGTCTTCATGCCTGCAGACGGTCTTCCGAGTAAGCGAACCACACGGCTGGAGCGGTCTTCATGCCTGCAGATCGATCGTCGCGCACATACGTCCACAACCGGCCGGTCTTGGTCTTGCCGTTGCCGGGAGCAAGCACTGGAACCGGGGTGTCGTCTGCGTGGATCTTCGCCGCTCCCAGAACATGCTTGCTGATCTGATCGACCAGGGGAGTTAATAACTCGCTGGCTGCTCCAACCCAGCCGGCCAGTGTTGAACGATCAAGGTCAACACCTTCGCGCGCATAGATCTGAGACTGCCGATAAAGCGGGAGGTGGTCGGCGTACTTGGAAACCAGCACGTGGGCAAGCAGGCCCGGACCAGGCAGTCCGCGGTCGATGGGCCGTGCCGGAGCAGGCGCCTCGATAACACTCTGGCAACCTGCGCAAGCGAACTTCGGCCGCACGTGACGAATCACCTTGAAGCTTGCGGGAATGCGTTCCAGCTGTTCGGAAACGTCTTCGCCGAACTGGCGCAGCGCACCGCCGCAATCGGGGCAGCAGTTATGCGCGGGAAGGTGTGTTACCACTTCACGCGGAAGATCTTCCGGCAGAGGCTTGCGTGCAGGGCGCGAACGACGCTTTGAATCAGTCTGAGTTGAAGCAGGTTGCGTTGCTTCGGTTGTCGCCTGCGCGGCTTCTTCGGCAGCCTTCGCAGTCTCCAGTTCTTCAAGCCGGAACTCAAGCTGTTCCAGTTCTCCGGTCAGCTTCTCGCTCTTGCGGCCAAAGATCATCCGCCGATACTTCTCGATGACCAGTTTCAGATGTTCGATCTGTTCTGTGTCCGACTTGTGCTGTTCCAATGACTCCAAATGCTTGGCGATCACCAGCGCCTTCAACGCTTCAGGATCGAGCCCGTCGAGGTTGGGCAAGGAACCAGGAATCATGCCTGCAGTATGCCATAAAATAAGGTGGAAATCATCCACAAAAGCCGCATGAACACAGGGGAATATGACTTATTACTTACACCGCAATCTCCGGCGTCCAGGTCCTCTGCGGCCTGCGCCAGTCGATGCCTTCCAACAGCATCGAGAGCTGCGCACGCGTCAGACAAACGGTTCCTTCTGTAGCCTGCGGCCAGATGAATCTTCCTCGTTCAAGACGCTTGGAAAATAGACACAACCCGTCACCATCGAACCAAAGAACTTTTACGATGTCACCACGGCGTCCCCTGAAAACGAAGACGTGACCAGAGAACGGCTGTTCGTTGAGAACGGTCTGCACCTTCGCGCTCAGACCGTCGAAACCGCGACGCATGTCGGTCACGCCAGCTGCAAGCCAGATCTTCGTCCCGGTACGAAGTTCAATCACTTGCGCAGACTCTCAAGGATCGACTTCACCAGTGCCGGATCGGCGCCGCTCTCCACGCTGATCATGGCCCGGCCTGGAAACTCGATGTGAATAGAACCGGTCGCCGCCGGCGGTTGCTGTTCGGAAGACTCCCGCGTCTCCGCCTCGCTCGAAGCGGCCACGGTGACCGGAAGCAAAGCTGTGGACGCTGTAATCGGGTGCCCCAACTCGCCGCTCTTGAGGGCACGCCGCCAGGCAAATACCTGGTTGGCGTTCACCCCGTGTGCCCGCGCCACCAACGCAACGCTCGCGCCAGGCTCAAACGTCAGCTCGACAATCCGCCGCTTCTCTGCAACCGAACGAAATCTGCGAACGCGACGCTCCACTCCTTCTGCCTGAACCATCACCACATCGTCAGACTTAAGCCTGCAAGGGCGCCAGAGGGGAAGACCGCACGCTTACGTGGTGAGAAATAACCAGCAAGGAGAGGATCGCTGCAAGGTTGTTGGAATGAGAGCGATGTGCGATGAGGTGGGACGCCGGGGATTGACATGAGGCGCAATCCAAAAAATGCCGGTTGAGCG
>JBEKCW010000606.1:0-2605 GCA_050014675.1 Occallatibacter sp.
CGGTATTCCGCGCCGGTGACGGGGTCGACGTTCGGCCGCACCCGCACATCGGCCTCGCCACCGTCACGTACCTGTTCGACGGCGAGATTGTTCATCGCGACAGCCTGGGCACCGCGATGCCGATCCGGCCCGGCGCGGTGAACTGGATGACGGCCGGGCGCGGCATCGTGCATTCCGAGCGCACCGCCCCGGAACGCCGCGGCGGCGGGGAACCGCTGCACGGGCTGCAATTGTGGGTGGCTCTGCCGGTCAAGGACGAAGAAACCGCGCCAGGTTTCGTCCACACGGCGGCGGCCGACATTCCCGAACTGCGCGAGAACGGCATGACCCTGCGCGTGGTCGCTGGCGAACTGCACGGCATGCGATCGCCAGTCGTGACCTCGTGGGACACGTTTTTTCTGGAGGCGCGGCTAAAGGCCGGCACCACGCTGCCGCTCGATGCCGACCATGAGGAACGCGCCGTCTACGTGATCGCAGGCGAGATCGAAATCGGCGGCGACCGGCACGGCCCCGAACGGCTCCTTGTCCTGCGCCCCGGCGATCGCGTCGTGGTGCGCGCCGTAAGCGACGCGCACTTCGTCGTCGTCGGCGGCGCGGCCATGGACGGGCCGCGTCACATCTGGTGGAATTTCGTTTCCTCGCGCAAGGAACGCATCGAGGCTGCCAAGGCTGACTGGAAGGCCGGCCACTTCGCGATCGTTCCCGGCGACACGACGGAGTTCATTCCACTGCCGGAGTCGTAGACGGAGCGTTCGGCTCCTCAGGCCGCGTGGCGCTGCGAGCGCACCCACGCCTCCACTTCACGCTCGGCTTCGGCCTTGGCAAAGCCGTATCGCGCGCGCAGGCGGCCGATCAGTTCCTCGCGGCGGCCGGCAATGCGCGTGACATCCTCATCGGTGAGCTTGGCCCAGTTGTTGAGGACCTTGTCCTTGAAGTTGATCCAATCGACTTGGATGACGTTCCAGTTCATCGCAGTCTTCCTTGTTGGGGAGGGGCAAGCGACACGGCGCACCGCGTCAGCGCAGCCGAATGACAGACCGGCGATGCGGCCTCAATTCGGCGATATCGGGGTCATTCCGCGATCAATCTTAGCGCTCGGGAACCATTGGCCACGCTGACTCGGCCCTAGTGTAGGATGTGGCGTGGCTTCATCGCCGGCCGGGAGCATCTGTCGCCGCCATGATCAACCATCCAAATCGGGGCTTCCGCCTAGTTCAACGGATGCTCGCAGTCGCTAGTCTGGCACTACTCGCCGGCTGCATCGACTCCGCCGAACCACTCCTTGGCGACGCCCGACCGCTTCTTGGCGAACGGCTTAACCTCCAGCTTTACGCGATGCGGAAGAACGCTGTGTACGATCCCGCAACGGCAAACTTTGTTTGGCAGGAGGGACGCTATGCGCGCACGGGCGGTACCGACACATCCCTTCACGATTTCACCCTCCATCCCTTCCGAGGTTCAGACCTTATCGCGCAGGAAATTCAGGCAGGCGCTCCGGTCAATTACGCGATCCTCCGCAAGCTGGCGGAAGGCACTTATCTTGTTTTTGTCGTTGACGAAGCCGACGCCGACAAGGCGACGCGCAAGAAGTTCTGCAGCAAGAGGCCGGTCGCAGGTTGCACTGTCACGACGCGCCATGCGGTGCTTGCTTTTGCCCACGCCAGCGCAGCAAAGCGGCCCTCGGCGGGCGGACTCGTACTCCTGCTCGCCGAGCACTAGTCTTACGTCCGAGCACGCACGACGAAACGCCATGGCCGCGCCCACCACGCCCATCGAGGTCGAACGCCTTGCGGAAGCGGTCCGCGCCGGCGATCGCACCGTATTGTCGCGAGCGATTACGCTTATCGAAAGCAAACGCGCCGACCATCGCGGCGCCGCCGCGGCGCTGACACAAACGCTGTTGCGTGCAACCGGCAAGGCGGTGCGGGTCGGCATTACCGGCCCCCCGGGCGTCGGCAAATCGACGTTGATCGACGCACTCGGTTCCATGCTCACGAGCCAGGGCCGCAAGGTTGCGGTGCTGGCGGTCGACCCATCCTCCAGGCGCACTGGCGGATCGATTCTGGCTGACAAGACCCGCATGGCGCGCCTTGCCAACGACGCGAACGCTTTCATCCGTCCCTCGCCCTCATCGGGCACGCTCGGGGGAGTCGCAGCCAAGACCCGCGAAACCATGCTGCTGTGCGAGGCCGCGGGCTACGATGTTGTGCTGGTCGAGACAGTGGGTGTCGGCCAGTCGGAGATCGCGGTTTCCGACATGACCGACTTTTTCCTCGTGCTCGTGTTGGCGGGCGCCGGCGACGAATTGCAGGCGCTCAAAAAGGGCGTCATCGAACTCGCCGACATGATCGCCATCAACAAGGCGGACGGCGACAATCTCGCGCGCGCCAAGGGCGCCGCGGCCGAATACAAAGCGGCGCTGCACATCCTCACGCCCCCTTCCTCGAACTGGTCGCCGCCGGTGATCACCTGCTCGGCGCTCAATGGCGGCGGCATCGCCGATCTGTGGTCTAACGTCCTCGAACATCGCGAGCGGCTCACGGCGTCGGGCGAGTTGGCAACGCGCCGCGGCGAGCAGCAGGTGAAATGGATGTGGACCATGCTG